>JBBRGS010000152.1:0-8985 GCA_038240635.1 Armatimonadota bacterium | reverse complement strand
CCCCCTACCTCACCCCGGCCGTCGGCCACCCCTCTCCCACAGGAGAGGGGCCTGTGGACGGCATGGTCTCTTCAACTACAGCCCGCCGACCTCACCCCGGCCTTCGGCCACCCCTCTCCCACAGGAGAGGGGCTGGTGAGGTCATGGTCTCGCGCCCCATCATTAGACGGGCGGTTGAAACCACTGCAACACCCTCACGAAACCCGCCTGCGCGAGTTAGGGGATCGCTGCGCGGGTTCGGGGAGGCCTGTGGCGTGGATGAGACCCCTCTGTCGCTCGACGGCGGGGCGCCTTGACCATGTGAAAACTTTGAACAGCCCCCAGGTTCATTGTCGCGTTGCGGCCTAATTCGAGGCCGTGATATAATCCGGTTGTCCCTCTCGCCGTCCGGCGGGCGGTTCGTCCTGAAGCGGGGTATTCCCGCTCTCCCTGTGGAGGTTTTCATCTTGGTGTGTTTCAGGCGTCTCTCCGGCGCGGCGGCGGTCATATTGCTGGTGGCCGCATCACTCGGCTTGGCTCAGGCGCCCCCCCTGCCGCCGCCCTCCGCCTCTCCCGGCGCCCCCGACCCCGCTCCCCCCGTCGCTCCGGCGCCGACGGCGGTGAACACCCAGGTGAATACCACGCCTCCTCCCGCGTCGGCGATCCCTGTGGAAGTTCCCGCCGCATCATCCATTCCCTCGTCTCCCGGCGGCTCACTGCCCACGGAAGCGACGACCTCCACGCCGATCCCCACCCCGACTGATTATGTGCTGAGCTACGGCGACCGCATCTCCATCTCGCTGATGTCCAATCCACCCGTCTCCACGGAGAAGGAGGGGATTGTCATCCCGACAGATGGTAAAATCTCCTTCTACACCGTCCACAACATTCAGGCGGCGGGCCGCACCCGCGCTGAATTCGAGAAGGCGCTGGAAGAGGGGCTGAAGCGGTACATCAAGGCTCCTCAGGTCGCGGTGAACCTGCTCTACTCCATCAGCAGCATCATCAACATCAACGGGTCCGTGGTGAAGCCGGGACAGTACTCGCTGCGACCCGGTATGACATTCTTCGAGCTCCTCTCCCTGGCCGGAGGCACCCGCGAATCCGCCGCCAAGGAAGCCCTCATCTACCGCCGGGATGCGGAAGGGCGCCCCACGTTCATCCATGTGGACCTGCTGAAACTGCTCGCGGGCGATGTCTCTCAGGACGTGCCGCTGCAATGGGGCGATCAGGTCGTCGTCAATGAAGCGCTGGTCTACGTGAGTGGCGAAGCCATCCGCCCAGGGATTTTCACCCTGCGTTCCAACGACACCATCGGCAAGGCGCTGGTCGCCAGTGGCGGGGTCACCCTCGGCGCCGACCTGGAGCACGCCTTCATCACCCGTAACGGTCAGATCATCCCGCTCGACCTGCGCCCCATCAAGAAAGGCGTGGAAGGGGTCCCGGTCTCCTCGGTGCCGCTGCTCTCCGGCGACACCCTCACGATCCCGTCGCTCCAGAAGCGGGTGGCGGTGATTGGCGACGTGACGCAGGGGCCGATCTATCTCATCCCTAATGTGCTCGACAAGGCGCTCGATATCATCACCCGCGCGGGCGCAACCACCCGCACCGCCGACCTGTCCAAAATCATCCTCATCCGATACGTGAACGGCAATCAGGAGGTCCGCACCACGCTGGACCTGAGCGCGAACGGCAGCGCGTCGGATAACGTGATCCTTCAGGACGGCGATGTCCTCTACCTGCCCTCAAAGCGGGAGAAGAACCGCCAGGAAGGCCTGACCCAGGCGGCCCTGATCACTCAGCTGCTCAGCAGCTTGAGGCACTTTTAACCCGTGACCGGCTACGTTGATCTTCACAGCCATCTCCTGCCGGGCCTCGACGATGGGCCGAAGGATTGGGAAGAGACAGTTCGCATGGCGCGGCGCGGCTGGGACGATGGAACCCGCGTCTTCGCCATGACGCCTCACCTGTTCTGGGACCATCGCGAAAATCGGCGCGAGACCGTCCAACGCCTAACCGAAGAAGCCGGGAGACTGTTGCAGGAACACGGCCTTCCGCTCCGAATCGTACCGGGAATGGAAGTCCCCACTCGCGAGGGCAGCCTGGCTCTGCTCCGGGAAGACCGGGTTCCGACTCTGGGCGCCGGACACTGCGTCCTGCTGGAGCCTCCCTTCGCGGGGGTCCCCGACGAGATGGACCGGTTTGTGGGCGCCTTCGTGGAGCGCGGCTTTCGCATCCTCCTGGCGCATCCGGAGCGGTGTCGCTCCCTTCAGGAGCGGCCCGACCTGCTGGACGCCTTTCTTCCTCCCGACGCGGTCCTCCAGCTCACGAGCCACAGCCTCACGGGGTTCCACGGAGAGAAGGCCTGGGAGACCGCGATGATCTACCTTCAAAGCGGGCGACCCATGATCCTGGCTTCCGACGCGCACTCGTCGCAGGCGCGTCCCCCTCTCCTGTCGGAGGGCGTGCGTGTCGCGGCGGAGGTAGTGGGAGAGGCCGCCGCGCTGCACATGGTAACGGACCTTCCTCTGGCTTTGTTGGAAGACCTTCCCCTGCCGCCGCGCCCGTAAACGTCTTTAAAGGAGGGCGTCGTCTGACAGGAGTTCCGCGCCCCCGGTGTCGGTTGCTTCCCTCGGTAAAGCGTCTGGCGGGACGAATGCAGCGTCGGCGCCGTCCGCGAAAGCCCGGTTTTCCTACGCAAAATCGCCTACAATCCAGTCATGCTTCGTTTCCTCGCCCGGTTGAACAGGCGGACCCTCGTCTGCTCTGTCGGGCCAATTGTTTCCTCTATCGATTCCCTCCGCACCTCCTATTATACACGACCGATTCCATCGCTTCTGGGAGAGCATGGTGGCAAACTCACCCGGCAACACTGACATGTCCATTTTCTGGCAACGCTTTTTGGGAGAACAAGATCAGTCCGCTCGCGAGGCCATCGTCCTGCGCTACGCGTACCTCGTCAATATCACTCAGGGCCGGGTCGTCACCAATCTCCCCCCCAATCTGGACCGGGAGGACCTGATCAGCGCCGGCCTGGCGGGCCTGATCAAGGCGGTGGACCAGTTTGATCCGGCGCGCGGCGTTAAATTCGAGACCTACGCCATCGCCCTCATCCGGGGCGCCATCCTCGAAATGCTCCGCGAAGAGGACTGGGTGCCGCGATCCATTCGGGACCGGTCTAAGCATCTGGACCGCGCCTTCGTGAAACTCGAAACCGACCTGGGCCGTCCTCCCACCGACCAGGAGATTGCCAACGAACTGGGAGTCCCCCTTGAACAGTACCACTCAATGCTGTCCGAGACGGCCCGAACGGCGGTCATGTCGCTGGAAGAGCTGCTCATGGGAGGGGAAGGCAGCGAGACCGGCGTCACCGTCAGCGAAACGGTGTCCGATAAAACGGTGGACACCTGGGGGATGGTGGAACGCAGCGAGCGGCTGCGACTCCTCGTGGAAGCGGTGGACCGCCTGCCCCCCCGCGAGCGCACGGTGATCGTCTTGTACTACCACGATAAATTGACCTTCCGAGAGATCGGTCGCACCCTGGTAATCTCCGAATCACGGGCGTATCAACTTCACTCCCAAGCGATCGCCCGCCTTCGCGCGTACCTGATGGCCAACAGCGTCTACTTCCCCTCTCTCCGGGCTTCCGACGCGAGCAAAACAAAGAAGGCCCCCGGGAAACGCAAACCCAAAAAACCGGAGTCCGATGCCGCCAGCGACTCGTCCCCCTCCTCCGCGGCCTGATCCCCACGCCCTGACCTCCCCAGGTGTCGGCGTCGCTTCTTCCCTGGTCACGCCACCGTATCCTCTCGGTCACGGGTGTGGTTCAAAGTTTTGCGGGCGGCGGGAGTCGGGCGACTGAAGTCGCAGCAACCGACACACAAAGTCGGCCTTCGCCGACTTCCGCCCCGGCAAATGAGATCGTCTCTTTGCGACCTGCGCCAAAGCTCTTCGTTCAGGAGCTTCCCCGGCATGGGCAATGTCCCCTAACTCGCTAAGGCGGATAACGTGTGATTATTGCTGCGACTTCAGTCGCCCGAACCTCTGAGGCGCCGCACTCTGTCCCTCGGTGAGGGCGCTCCAACGCTTCCGCAAAACTTTGAACCACACCTCTCGGTCACGCCACCGCATCCCTGGCGCCGACGTTGTGCTAACATAGGTCGGAGCGCGCCGGACGGCTCGGACGGCTCACCCTCGCCAACGCTTCCTTTCGAGTCCTCGCGCGCCCGGCAAGCCATTTCCTTTAGCGTCCTCATCCGGTAGCGCCCTCATCCGGCTTACCGCATGAGGCTGTTGCAGCCTGTTATTCTGAACCGTTGTTTGAGAGGAGACCGATCCATGCAAGTTCATCGCCGCGCCCTTTGGTGCGGAGCCGTCGTTGTGGCGGGATTGCTCTGCGGAGGCTGCCAATCCGATAACGGCCCGGTGGTCGCTTATGTGAACGGCCAGGAGATCAGCCAGAACGATTATCTTGCGCGACTGGAATCGGGCGGCGCCGCCATGCCGGGCGAGAAACCGGGCGAAGCCACCCTCAGCCGCATGATCAACGAGCAGTTGTTGATTGCCGAAGCCACCCGGCAGGGAGTCGCCCCCAAACCCGCAGAGGTCGCGTCGTTATTGACGGCGTTGCAGGCCCGGCCTGATTATCAGCAGATTCAAAAAGCCACCGGCATGACCGACGAACAGATTCAGCGCCAACTCCTGGAACCGACCATGGCGCAGGACCGCCTGCTCCAGAAGCTCGCCGGAGTGAAGGACGCCGATATTACCAAATTCATCCAGGATAACAAGGAGAAGCTCACCGAAGCGGAGCAGGTGCGGGCGCGGGTCCTCCAGTTCCCCGACCGCAAGAAGGCCGAGGATGCCCTGAAGTTAGTCGGCAAGAGCAGCTTCGAGGCGATTGCCCAGACGATGGGGCTGAACCCCGCGTCGGCGGGAATCGTCAGCATCCATCGCACCGACCTGGGCGCCTACCCCAAACTTGTGATTGATAAGGCGTTCAGCCTCAAAAAAGGACAAACCTCCGGCATCATCGAGGCCTCCGCGCCCGCCAATTTCCTTCAGCCGAACGCCCCCCCCAGCGCGAAGCAGTACGTCATCCTCTCCGTGGAAGAGAAAATGCCCGCCCGCCCGCCGGACCCCACCAATATGTTCGACCGCGAGCGAATCATCGGCCTGGTGGCGCAGCAGAAAGGCGGCGCCAGCATCACTCCGGCCACCCTTCAGGAGATGACCTCCAAACTGCGCGAGGCCGCCATCAAAAGCCGTCAGATTCAGGTGGTGCGGCCCGGCCTGAAAGACCTGGAAACGACCCCGCCCGCTCCGCCTGCCCCGAACTTCGGCGGCTAACCGCCTCGCCATGACTCCTACGCCCCCACCGTCGCCCTCCGCAGAGGACGTGCCCTCCCGCGCCGAGCGCTTCCTCGTCCTGTGCGACATCATCGCCCGCCTGCGCGCCCCCGACGGCTGCCCATGGGACCGCGAGCAGACCCACGCCTCCCTGCGAAAGTATCTCCTCGAGGAGGCGTATGAAGCGCTGGACGCCATTGAGGACGGGGACCCGGCCCACCTCCGCGACGAGCTGGGCGACGTGCTGCTTCAGATCATGCTCCACAGCCAGATCGCCGAGGAAGCGGGCGCGTTCGACATCGGGGATGTGATCAGTGGCCTCTCGGAGAAGATGGTCCGGCGGCATCCTCACGTCTTCGGCGACGTGTCCGTGGCCGGCTCCGACGATGTGATCCGCAACTGGGCCGACATCAAGGCCGCCGAACGCTCCGGGGCCGCGCCTCCGGCCTCCGCGCTGGACGGCATCCCCCGCGAGCTGCCCGCCCTGATGAAGGCGATGGAAGTCTCCAAGCGGGCCGTGAAGCGGGGTTTTGAGTGGGAACGCCTCGAAGACGTTTGGGCCAAGGTCCGCGAGGAGATTGACGAGCTGGAGGTCGCCACGCGCGCGGGCGACGCCGACGCCGTGCGGGACGAGATGGGTGACCTCTTCTTTTCTCTCGTGAACGTGAGTCGCTGGCTGAAGGTGGATCCCGAAGAGGCCCTGCGGCGGATGATGAACCGCTTTGGATACCGCTTCCGCTACATGGAGGCGCGCCTCGCCGAAACGGGGCGAACAATGGAGGAGACTCCCCTCACCGACCTTGAACAGTTGTGGAACGAAGCGAAAGCCGCCGCCCTCACGGATTGACTGTCTATCCGTTCGCCCGCGGCGTCCGTCGTTTCACCGCCCATTGATGCTACCCGCTGTTCTAACGTGGTGCGGAAGCCATCTGACGCTCTGCGGAATCGGGGCTTCCGGTCGCAGGCGTGAGAGGTGACTACGGAAGCCCGACAGCGAGGCGAAGGATTTTAACCACGTCGGCGATGTTGATCTGGTTGTCGCCAGTCGCGTCGGCGCGCCCAGCCTCCTCCAGAGTTAATAGTTGCACTTTGATGATGTGCATGAGGACCAGAATGCCGTCCTGCACGTTGATGACATTATCCCCGTTGACATCGCCTTTTTTCAGGTTGGCGACCGTGACGGCGACGGCGCTGTCCGTCACGTTGTGCGACGCGTCTTCCGCCACCAGGTGAAGGATGTAGGCCCCGTTGGGGAGGGCCGTCGTGTCCCAGGCGCCCAGCGTCCCGTTGACCACCGGCTGCGTGACGGGCGATCCGATCTCCGTGAGTTGGTTTGGAGTCGCGGCGGAAGCGACCCGCAGGCGGTAGTTGAGGAAATTCGTGTCGGAAGCGGAACCGGTGAGGGTGACGATGCCGGAAACCGTGGCGTTGGCGGCGGGAAGGGTGATGAGGGCGACGGGAGAGGCGCTGTCGATGAGGATCGCGCCGGGCCACGCCACGCCCTCGACCTTCTGGGCGCGGGAGTCACTGATGTTTACCTCTTCCAGAGCGAGGCTGTACCGACCGCCGGAGGGGGCGCCGGAAGGGATCTGATACCGCAGATACATGAGGACGCCTGGGCCTTGAAGGGGACGGGTCGCCAGCATGGCCACCGCAATGCGGCCGTCATCTTGCGGATTGAAACTGATCAGGGAGCCGGGAGCGAGCGGGCCGGTTTCCAATCCCAGGAAAGTCAGGGGAGGAGCGCCCACCGGCGGCGTGAGACGAAGCATGAATGTCGCGCCCCCAAAGTCGCGCGGCGCCGTTGCCAGCAGCACGGGCATGACGATCTCGGAGTTGGGCGGAGCGGTCACCGTGGGCGTCAGAAGCAATTCTGGCAGCGGCGGCGTTCCCGGCAGGACCGTCACCTGGGCAGTGGCGTTCAACCCTCCGGCTGACGCCGTAATAGCAGCGCTTCCCGTCGCTAAGGCGTTCACAATCCCCGAGTTAGTGTCCACGGAGACGATACCTGGCGCGTCGGAGGCCCACGAGATCGAAGCGTTCCGCACCGCGTTGCCATTAGCGTCGGTGGCGTAGGCAAAGAAGCGATTCACCTGAGAGGAGTACAGGGTGAACTGAGGGGGGGCCACCACGAGTTGTGTGAGCGGACCCGGTTGCACCGTGTGGACGGTAATCTGTCCGGCCTGCGCGATGAGTTCGCGGCCTGTGGGCGCGGGAGTCAGCGTGAAGCCCGTGAGTTGCGCCGTGTAATTTGTGTCGTGGGAGATGGAGGCGAAGGGAGTCGTCATCACGGTTCCGATGGCTAAAGGGCCGCGCGAAGGGGTCGTGATGTGGAGAGAAAAGGCGTAGCTGTTCCCGATGCGGCCGGAGTTGGTGATCGTGAACCCTACGGCGGGCAGGAGGCTGGTGGGAACCAGCGTGGGCGCGTTCGGATCGGTGGACGTGAGGGTGAGAGTGGCAGAAAGAGCGGTCGCCCCGGAGCCACTGGACAGAATGAAGGGCAACTGACACGACTGACCCGCGACGCAATGGACATCCGAGGCCGACAAGTAGACCGCTTGGGAAGTGGGAACTACCGTGACCTGAGCGCTCGCCGAATCGCCGTTCCATGTGGCGGTGACGATGGCGGTTCCGACGGAGAGGCCGGTGATCACGCCGTCGGGGGAGACAGTGGCGGCGCCGGTCTCGGATTGTAGCGACCATGCAGCGGCGACAGGAGCGGGAGGATTGCCCCCCTCGGAGGATTCCGCACTGAGCGACAGGCGGGCGCCGACGGTCACAACGGGCATGACAGGGCGTAGCCGCAGCGCGGCGCGGGCCGTGACCGGCGAAAGCAGACCGGTCAGCGTGAGGCACAGCGCCCCTAAAAGGGAAGTGCGCATCCCTCCGAAGGGAACGTGAAGGGCCACGAGGCGGATGATCAAGGGAGGACTCCTGGGGGAAGGTAAAAGAGGGGCATTAGGAATGGACCTGATCTCACCCATTGAGCGCCGCGTTCTCCTCATGTATCATACCGCGCAGGAGGTTGACTGGATACATCCCTCCTGCCCCTCCATCGGCCTCCGCCTGTAGTCCCTCTCCCAAGCAAGGACGGGCGCCACGGCCACGTTCGCCTGTAACCGTTCAGAAGCAGGAGAATTGCCGTTCGCCGACGTTGACAAACCGCCCCGCGTGGACTAAACTAGGCTTCGATGAGGCGTGAAACCGCACGATTTCTCAATGGAAAACGCCGTCATCACTCATTCCCCGGTAGCTCAACGGCAGAGCGGCTGGCTGTTAACTAGTAGGTTCGTGGTTCGAATCCACGCCGGGGAGTTCCAATCATTAGGCAGATCGGAGCGATTCCGTCGCCTCCGCCACCCACCGATGAACTTTAGGTCATCGTGATGTGGAATGGAACCGGGATGAGGATGGTTATCCGGTGGCGCCGGCGCGACTGTCACTGAGGCGAAATCCGCGCCTCAGAGGTTCAATCTGGCGACAACCCCTTAGCAGGCGACTTCCAGCAGAACCGCTTCTTCCTGCGCGATCTGATTGCTGATGCGAAGGAACGCGTCCACCACCGCCGGGTCAAATTGGCGGCCACTCTGTCGCTTGATCTCTTCCACCGCCATCTCGACCGGCCAGGCCGACTTGTACGGCCGCTCGTGCGTTAAG
>JBBRGS010000151.1:0-9005 GCA_038240635.1 Armatimonadota bacterium | reverse complement strand
ACTTTCAAGTTCGGCGCCCACTACGTGGCGCCCGACGGCGTCCGCGATCTCTACCGCCTGCAGCTCGAGGTCTTCAGCCAGCCGCTCTACGTGCTGTTCTACCTGGTGGCCATGTTCATCATCTTTTCGCATCTGTGGCACGGGCTCTCGAGCGCGGCTCAGTCCATGGGCCTCGACCACAAGCAGTGGACGCCCCGGATCATCCTGACGGGCCGTCTCCTGTCGCTGGTCATTGCCGGAGGCTTCCTGATCATTCCGATCTATACGTTCCTTCTGTCGCGGAGCGCGCGATGACGCTCGACTCCAGGATTCCCGGCGGCCCCATCACGGAAAAGTGGGACCTGCGCAAGTTCGAAAACAAGCTGGTCAACCCCGCCAACCGACGGAAGTTCGAAGTGCTGGTCGTCGGCACCGGGCTGGCCGGCGCCTCGGCCGCGGCCTCACTAGGCGAACTGGGCTACAAGGTGAAGCTGTTCGGCATCCACGACAGCCCGCGCCGCGCCCACAGCATCGCGGCTCAGGGCGGGATCAACGCCGCCAAGAACTACCGCAACGACGGCGACAGCGTCTACCGGCTCTTCTACGACACCATCAAGGGCGGCGACTACCGCTCCCGCGAAGCGAACGTCTACCGGCTGGCGCAGCTCTCCGTCAACATTATTGACCAGTGCGTGGCGCAGGGCGTCCCGTTCGCCCGCGAGTATGGCGGCTTCCTCGACAACCGCTCCTTCGGCGGCGCGCAGGTCTCCCGCACCTTTTACGCGCGGGGCCAGACCGGCCAGCAACTCCTCCTCGGCGCCTACCAGTCGCTCATGCGGCAGGTGGAACGGGGCACGGTGAAGGTCATGCCACGCCGGGAGATGCTTGATCTCGTGGTGGTGGACGGCCAGGCGCGGGGCATCATCGTCCGCAACCTCGTCACCGGGGAGCTGGAGCGCCACGAGGGGCAGGCGGTCCTGCTCGCCACGGGCGGCTACGGCACGGCCTACTACCTCTCCACCAACGCGGTCAACTCCAACGTCACGGCGGCGTATCGGTGCCACAAGCGCGGCGCGTACTTCGCCAACCCGTGCTACACGCAGATTCACCCGACCTGCATCCCGGTCGCCGGCTCGCACCAGTCGAAGCTGACTCTGATGAGCGAGAGCCTGCGCAACGATGGGCGCGTCTGGGTGCCGAAGCAAAAGGGGGACAAGCGGCCGCCCGATCAGGTCCCCGAAGCCGAGCGCGATTATTACCTGGAGCGGCGTTACCCCAGCTTCGGCAATCTCGTGCCGCGCGACGTGGCCAGCCGCAACGCCAAGGGCGTCTGCGACGACGGGCGCGGCGTGGGCGATACCGGACTCGCCGTCTACCTCGACTTTGGGGACGCCATCAACCGGCTGGGCCGGGAAGTGATCGAGACGCGCTACGGTAACCTGTTCGATATGTACCAGAAGATCACCGACGAGGACCCGTACCGCCTCCCGATGCGGATCTATCCCGCCATCCATTACACGATGGGCGGTCTCTGGGTGGACTACCAGCTGCAAAGTACCATCCCCGGCCTCTTCGTGATGGGGGAAGCCAACTTCTCCGACCACGGCGCCAACCGGCTCGGCGCCAGCGCCCTCATGCAGGGCCTCGCCGACGGCTACTTCGTCATCCCCTACACCCTCGGCGACTACCTCGCCACCGTCGGCTTCGGCTCCGTGGGGACCAACACCGACGCCTTCAAGGAGGCGGAAACGAACGCGCAGGGGCAGATCAATCGCCTCCTCGGCGTGCGCGGCTCCAAAACCCCCAGGGAGTTCCACCGCGAGCTGGGCCATGTGATGTGGGACTACGTGGGCATGTCGCGCTGGGAAGCCGGTCTCCGCAAAGCGCTGGAGCGCATCCCGCAACTGCGCGAGGAGTTCTGGCAAAACGTGATGGTCCCCGGTTCAGCGGACAACCTGAACCAGTCGCTGGAGTACGCCGGGCGCGTCGCCGACTACCTGGAGTTCGCCGAGCTGCTGACGCAGGACGCGCTCAATCGCGCCGAGTCGTGCGGCGGCCACTTCCGCGAGGAGAGCCAGACCCCCGAAGGCGAAGCCCTCCGCGACGACGAGAACTACTCCTACGTGTCCGCCTGGGAATACGCCGGAGAGGGCAAACCCGCCCAGCTCCACAAGGAACCCCTCGTGTGGGAGAACGTTCACCCGACGCAGCGCAGCTACAAGTAGCCTCTGCTCATTCTCCCCGACGCTCCCCGCCGCAACGAAAGCGCACGGGAAGGATGCGGCGCCGAAAGGCTGAACGCTCCGAAGGGCTGAAGCGGCCCTTTCCCGGTTAAGAGGTATTCATGAACCTGAAACTACTCATCTGGCGGCAGGCGAACTCCCGCGTCAAAGGGAAAATGGTCCCCTTCGACGTTCCGGGGGTCTCGCCCGATATGTCGTTCCTCGAAATGCTCGATGTGGTGAACGAAGGCCTCATCCACAAGGGCGAGGACCCGATCTCGTTCGACTCCGACTGCCGTGAAGGCATCTGCGGGATGTGCAGTCTCGTCATCAACGGCATCCCGCACGGCCACGAGAAGGGGACGACCGTTTGCCAGCTCCATATGCGTCACTTCAAAGACGGCGACACCATCGTCGTAGAGCCGTGGCGCGCCAAAGCCTTCCCCGTCGTCAAGGACCTCGTGGTGGACCGCTCCGCCTTCGACCGCATCATCGCGGCGGGGGGGTACACCTCCATCAACGTGGGCGGCGCCCCCGACGGCAACGCGATCCCCATCGGCATGGAAACCGCTGAGCGCGCGATGGACTCGGCGGCGTGCATCGGGTGCGGGGCGTGCGTGGCGGCGTGCAAAAACGCCTCAGCGGCCCTGTTTGTCTCTGCCAAGATCGCCCAGCTCGCCCGGCTGCCCCAGGGCCAGGTCGAGCGGGAACGGCGCGCCCTCAGCATGATCGCCCAGGCGGACGCCGAAGGGTTCGGCAACTGCTCCAACGAAGGAGAGTGCGAGGCTGTCTGCCCCAAACAGATCAGCATGATGGACATCGTGGGCATGCGGCGGGAGTACCTCCGCGCTGCGATGGGCCGGGGACAGTAAGCCGTCAGTGGAACCTCCCCGCCTCTCCGACGCGGTGTCGAACGGCGCCCGGCCCGCCGTTGAAAGCGCTTCCGACGATTTTCTGAGGCGCTGGGCGCTTCAGGAAGACCACTTTGTGGCGCCGGAAGCGCTGCGGGAACCCCTGGAGGCCGTCCGCCGCCTGCTTCACGAGGAACTGGCCGCCGCCGACTCCGCCGCGATGCCTCTGCTGCGGGCGGCGCTGGTCCTCGCGGTGGCGGACGGCCGCTGTCCCCGCGAACGCCTCATCCCCCTCGCCGCCGGAGTGGAGATGATCCACCACGCGCTCACCGCGCAACGGGCCGCGCTCCCGCACGACGCCCCCGCCAATGCGCTGGCCATCCTTTCCCACGACTGGACGCTGGCGCGGGCGCTCGATTTGTATGCGCGGGACGGCTGTCTTCGCGTGATGCGACGGGTCTCCGCCGCCGCCGCCGAGCTGTCTCAGGCGCTGCTGGCGGACCCCGCCGGGGAGTCGGAGTTGGCGGCGCGTTACTGGATCGAGTTTCATGCCTCCTGCGCGAGGATCGGCTCGGCCCTGGCTGAGGAGTCTCCCGAACGGGAGGCGGCTCGCGCGGCCCAGGTAGCCCACTGGAGGAGAGAAGAGGTGGCGCAGGGAACACCGCCGTCGAATCCCACGTCGTTAATGTTGTTGGAAGAGTCGTTAGATATGAAGTCGAACCGCGTTTTATCACAGGAAACGCGGCCGGAATCCCCCTGTAATAGTCAGCAGGAGACCGCCCTCCCCGTGACGAAGGAGAAGGATGACGCTTCCTCTGTGGACGCCGAAGCCCTCTTCAACGCCCTCGAAGCGGCATGGCGCCGCGCGGCCCTCCCAGGGCGCCTCTGACGCGCTCATGTTTCGAAGACGCCTCTCGGTTTCCCGTCGGTACGCCGACTTTACGCATGAACCTGGTTTCCCCTGAGTGACGCCCGAATCCCGGCGGCAAGCCCTGTGGCCCTGACAAGCCTGAGACGCCTGACGCCCTTCGGTACCGCCGCCACGATACGACCGCCCATACCGGAGCGGACAGAAAGGACACACTGCGGATGAGGACCCGCTCATTGCGCGCTCGAACGGTGGGAGCAGCCTTGCTGGCGGGCCTCACCCTGAGCGGAATGGCCGTGCTGGGAGGCTGCGGCGGCACCGGAACCATCGCCGGAAATGGCCTCAACAACGGCGGCCAAAACCTCGGCAACCACAACACTCCCGTCTCCCTCGCCGTCACTTCCAGCGCCGGTACTTCCCTCACGGTGGATCAGACCGCTACCTTCACCGCCACCCCCCTCGATGCGGCGGGCAATCGCGTGCAGGACCTCACCATCACCTGGTCCACCATGGACCCGGCGATCCTCCAACTGGTGAAGACCTACTCCAGCGGGGCCGCTGATTTCAAGGGGAAAGCCGTCGGCTCCTCCGATGTGATCGCCACCGTTGGCTCCATGACCCAAAAGCTCACCGTCACCGTCTCGACTTCCGGCACGGGAACAGGGACTGGCACGGGAACAGGGACTGGCACCGGGACTGGCACCGGGACGGGGACTGGCACCGGGACGGGGACTGGCACCGGGACGGGCACCGGCACCGGGACGGGGACTGGCGAAGGGGACCCGCCTCCTCCTCCTACCCTCTAATTTCCCGCACGCTGATTCTATATCACAACGCCAGGGTCCGCCCCCGCTTCAGGGGATGATCCTGGCGTTCGGTCGTCTGTCTCGCCCTCAGCATCGCAAGATGGCCTGAAGAAACCTATAGCGGCGCCGATACTTCATGAGTCCGGGACCATCCTGAATGAGGAGGCGCGTTGAGACGACTCATGAACCGAGGGCTGTTGCCAGGGCTTCTGATGGCCCTGACGCTGGCGGGATGTGACGCGCCCGCTCCACCGGCGTCCACCGCGTCCATTCCCGCGAGTCGGCCTCATGGGGCAACGGCTTCTCCAACGCGCCCGGTTTCTTCCTCGAAGTTGGCGCCTCCGATCACCTCCTCCAGGAAGGACGCGGCGGCGACCGGCGCCCCAGCCCCCCCCGCCCTGCTGAAACGCCTCCCGTCCCCGGTGACGCCGGAGACCGCGCCCTCAGCGGCGCCCGACGCTGGCCCTCCAAAGTCCGAAACTGCCCTGGTAACGCCGCCCCCCCCGCGCTCAAGAGCGGCCAGAGTGACCCACGCGAGCGCTCCCCATGCGGCTTCGGAGCCTCCTGCACTCCGCACGGCGCCCGAAGCCGACCCGCCGCACGAGTTGGGCCTGGAGTCCAGCGCCTCCTCCACCAAGGCCGCTCCGGTCGCTTCTACCGCTCCGGAAGCCTCTGAGGTGAAGCCGCTTTCGGCCCCTCACCGAGCGCCCGCAGCGTCGTCTCCCCGCGCCGTGGCCGATACCGACACCCATGTCGGCGCGAACCCCTCAGAGAAGCATCGCGCCAAGTCCACCGCACCCCGTAAAATCTCCGGACAGCAGGTCGCATCGCTCACCCCGCTCTCCGGCGCGTCACGGGTTCGCGATCTGCTGAAGGATCGTTCCTCCGGCGGCGCGCGTCTCGCCCTCGTGATTGACGATATCGGGATGAGCGTCGGCCAGCTCCAGCCGTTCCTCGACCTCGACGCCGACCTCTCCTTCGCCATCATCCCGGAGACACGGCAGGCCGTCCGCTGCCTCGAACTCATCCGCGCGAACGGCCACGAGGCGCTGCTTCACCTGCCGATGGAGCCGTTTCAGCATACGAATTTGCTCCCGCCTGGCTCCATCACCACCGACCTGAGTGACGCGGAGATCACCCGGCGCGTAGAGAAGGACCTCGACGAGCTGCCGGGCGTGCGGGGCGTCAACAATCATATGGGGTCCAAAGCGACTCAGGACGAGCGGGTGATGTCGCGCGTCCTCTCCGCCGTGCAAAGCCGAGGCCTCTTCTTTCTGGACAGCAAAACGATGCCGGACACGGTTGTGGGGACCGTCGCCCATCGGCTGGCCGTGCCTCACGCCGCCCGCAGTGGTGAGTTTCTCGATGATGGCGGCGTGACTCGTCGCGCCCGATCCATCCTCCTCGCCCTGGGCCGGGAAGCCGTCCGAGAAGGGTCCGCCATTGCCATAGGGCACCCGCACCCCGGCACCGCGCGGGCCATCGCGCAGGCGCTGCCGGAGCTGAAGGCGATGGGCGTCCGCATCGTGCCCGTTTCCGATCTGACGCGGGAATAGGTGGAGCCGTTCGGATCACAGCTCCGGTTGTTCGGGGGACATGGAGAGGGCTTTTCATCAATGCGCCCTGCGATAGAGCGTCAGCCCGATTGACAGGCCGCGCTCTGATTAGTACACTGAGGTTGAGATTAAGGGTGGACGCTTCAGCCTGAAGCGCCTTCCGCGCCAGGTTGATCGCGCATCCCCCGCACACCGGGGTGTAGAGGTCGCGGCGCCGACGGGAGAAAGCCGCCCCATCCCCCGCGACTCTTTTCGCCTTGTACCTTCGCATCCGTGTTCGCGCCCGCGAGTCGGAAGTCGGTGGCTTGGTTGAGGGGAGTCCACCTCTCCCCTTTTGACCTTCTCGCATGACTTTTTCTTCGGGGCCGCGCCGTTCGCCCCCCATTTTGCCACAAGCCGCCGCGCTCCCCGATCTCGCTCCGGGCGCGGCTTTAGTTGTGTACGCCTTTCCAGCGGGTTCCCTGGTCAGGGCCACATCCCCATGCGCCCCGGCGCCGCTGTCTCTGTTTTTCACACTCCGAAAGGGAGGTGAGATGATTGTCTAAGGAAATTTTCGTGAACGTCGAGCCACGCGAAACCCGCGTCGCCATCATCGAAGACGGTCGCCTCGTCGAGCTGCACATCGAGCGGGAAGAGCGCGTCGTCGGCAGCGTCTACAAGGCGCGCGTCGTCAACGTCCTTCCCGGCATGGACGCCGCCTTCGTGGACATCGGCCTCGAAAAGAACGCCTTCCTCCAGGCCGGAGACGTGACCCCCGAAGACGACTCCGACGACGATTCCGGCGGGTCCGGCGGCGGTCGCGGGCGACGACGCCCCCAGGTGAAAATCCGCGACGTGGCGCGCCCCGGCCAGGAGATGATGGTGCAGGTGATCAAGGGGCCGCGCGGCACGAAAGGCGCCCGCGTCTCCACCCGCGTCTCCATCCCCGGCCGCTACATGGTCCTCCTCCCCGACGCCGACAGCGTGGGAGTCTCCCGCAAAATTGAACTCGCCCCTGAACGGGACCGCCTCAAGAAGATCGCCCAGCGCATCAAGACCTTCTCCTGCGGCCTCATCGTCCGCACCGAAGCCGAAGGCCGGTCGGATGCCGAACTGCGCAACGACTTCGAATTCCTCGCCCAGGTGTGGGACAAAATTCAACAAAAGGCCGCCAAAACCGCCCCCGGCCAGGCCGTCTACAAAGACCTCAGCCTCGTGTTCAAGATGATCCGCGACGTCCTCTCCACCGATGTGACCCAGTTCGTGATTGACGACGCCCGCGATTACGAGGAATCGATGGAACTCGTCGGCATGATCGCCCCGGAATTGCAGGACCGGGTGCAACCGTATAGCGAAAAGGAGCCGATCTTCCTCCGCTACGGCATCGAGCAGGAGATCGAGCGGCTCACTCGCTCAAAAATCTGGCTCAAAAGCGGTGGCTACCTCCTGATTGACGAAACCGAAGCGCTGACCACCATTGACGTGAACACCGGCAAGTTCGTCGGCTCCACCTCTCTCGCCGAAACCACCCTGAAGACCAATCTCGACGCCGCCACGGAAGTCGCCCGCCAGCTCCGGCTGCGGGACATCGGCGGCATGATCATTATTGACTTCATTGACATGACGAGCGCCCGCGACCGCTCGCACCTGCAAAGCGCGTTCGAGAAAGCCCTGAAGACCGACCGCGTGCGGAGCAAAATCAGCCACATCAGCCCGCTCGGCCTCATCGAGATGACCCGTAAGCGCACCGGCGAAAGCCTCAGCCAAGTCCTCACCGACACCTGCCCGTACTGCACGGGCCGGGGCCGCGTGACCGCCGCACAGACGGTCGCCGCCAAGGTCGTCCGGGAGCTGCGCATGCAGGCGGAGTCGTCGGGCGAGGAGTCGTTCTTCCTGGAGATTAACCCGGCGGTGGCGGAGTACCTCATCGGCCCCGAAGGCGCCTATATCCTCGACATGGAGGAGCGACTCAACTGCGCCCTTTTCGTGCGGGGCGACATTCGACGGCACGTCGAGGAGTTCCGCATCCTCCCCGGCGATTATCAGGAACTGGAGCGCCAGATCGTCCGCTACCGCGTCGGCCAGGTGGTGATGGTGGATGTGCAGCCCGAATCGATCCTTACCCTGCCCCGCGCTGGATCGTGGACCGAAGGGTACTACGTGGACCTGACGAACGGCGGCGAGTACGCCGGCGAGCGGATGAAAGCCCGTCTCACGCACGTCCATCGCTCCTACGCCCTGGGTGAAATCCAGCCCTCCGACGCCGCGCGAGGCCCCGTAAAGGAAAACGCTCGCGGCGAACGGCGATAAGGTTCCGCTCTCGGCGGAGAATCTCCGGAGGCTTCAGGTGGCGGGGGAATCAGGTTTTTCCCCGCCTGAGGAGCTCCGTTTCTTCGGGCGCCGATTAGAGGTTCCTGCGGCGCCCAATGCTCCCACCGGCTGGAAGGTTTGAGAGACTCCCCCGCTCTCCTTCAGGCGCATCGGTCTGACCGTGGGACGAGACGCCGCTCCTCCTGGGCGTCAATTTCCGGGGTGTACGCCTGCGTATCGTGGGGTTTCCCCGTTTACAAATTTTGTACGACAGATGACTTGAGAGGAGTATCTTATACCAAATGGTTACAGAAAGGAGCCATTGAGACCTTGTAGCGCCTGGAGGATATAGCCGTAGCCGGTGAGGGACTGGAGTTGGGTCAGGGAGAACTCCGCCAGGAGTTCCTTTACCCGGTCCCGGAGCGGTTCCAGCG
>JBBRGS010000150.1:0-9038 GCA_038240635.1 Armatimonadota bacterium | reverse complement strand
CGACGACGAGTTCCGGCGCGGGCCGCAACGGACCGATGACCTCCAGCCCGCCTTGCGCCTGGAGCCGTTCGGCGCTGATCAGCAAGACGTCCGGCTGCCGCACCCGAAGCGGCGTTTCCTGGATCAACACATCCGTCGGCGCGTACAACACAAAACAGCGCAGAGTCTCTGTCGCATATTTCTTAAGAAGTGAAAAAATATTGGAAGAGATGTATTGATGCCAGACAGTGGGCGCGGTCAATGGGATTTTCCTCCCGTCGAGGATTTCATACCGCTCCATGGAGACGGCTTCGGTCTCAAAGGCGCGCCGATACGCCTCCCAGGTCAGGGTTGTGGGAAGTGTCTCCGTCACCATGGTCCGTTTCCTCCTCGTCTCCGCCTGTTACGCCGCCAGCATCCCTTCCAGTTTACTCCTCTGGACCGGCGAGCAGGGGCGCCGTCCAGACCGCCGCCTCCGACCCCAGCGTTTCGGCCAGAGCGCTCAGCGCCTGCGGTGTGAGGCCCACGTTCATGGCGGCTCGCCAGACGCTGCCGTTTTTGTGCAGGACCACCGGCGTTGGGCCGGGGTGCCGCCCAATCACCTGGCGCACCTCCTCGGCGATCCGGCGCGGCAACGGGTTGGGCAGCCGCAGGTGCACCGGCTCGTCCGTCGCGGCGGAGGGCCTGGACTTCACCTCCGGCGCTGTGGCCTTCACGGGCGTAGACTTTGGCGCCGTAGGCCCAGGGCCTGGAGAGGCGGGCGCGGCGCTCTCTTCCCCCAGGGCATCCGCTTCGGCGGCGCGCGCGGCCGATCTCGCCAGGGCTTCCTCGCTGATGGCGATCACCTCATCGGCGGAGACTTCCACCGTCACGTTCCCCTCGTCCTCCTCGTTTCGCACCCGCTCTCGGTGGCTCGTTTTCCCCTTGATGACGTAGATACGTTCCTTCTGGATGAGGGAGCCGTACTGTTCAAACGTCTTCGGGAAGAGGCTGACCGTCACGCTGCCGCTGAAGTCCTCCAGCGTCACCAGCATCCACTCCTTCCCCGACGACTTGCTGATGGAGCGCTTAGTCTGGGCCACGATGCCCGCGAGCGTCACATTCTGCCGGTCGCCCAGGTCGCCCAGGCGGTTGATCGGCGTCGGCTTGTACCGCTTCACGGCGTACTGGGCCTGTCGCAGCGGGTGGTCCGAGAGGTACAGGCCGAGGTACTCCTTCTCCAGCGCCAGTTTCGCGCTCTGCTCGAACTCCGGCACATCAGGGAGGTCGAGCCGGGGTCGCGTGACGCTCTCGCCGCCCAAACCGAGGAGGCTGATCTGGTGGCTGGAGCGCTCCCGCGAAAGGCTTTGCGCGAGCTGCACGGCGTCGTCCAGGACCTCCACCAGGGCGTGACGGTTCGGGTGGAGCTGATCGAGCGCGCCGCTCTTCATGAGGGATTCCAGGCAGCCCTTGTTCACCATGCTCGGCTCGATGCGGGAGATGAAGTCCGCCGGGGAGGTGAAGGGGCCGTCCACGCGGCGAATGTCCAGGATATGCTCGATGGCGTTGCGCCCGACGCCCTTGATGGCGGCCAGGCCGAACCGGATGGAGTCGCCTTCCACGGTGAAGTCGAGATCGCTGGCGTTGATGCACGGCGGCAGGGTTGTGATGCCCTGGCGCTTGCACTCCTCCACGTAGAGGGCCACCTTGTCCCGATTCTCCATTTCGGAGGTCATCCGGGCGGCCATATACGGCGCGGGGTAGTTCGCCTTCAGCCACGCCGTCTGATACGCCAGCACCGCGTACGCCCCCGAGTGATTGAGGCCGAACGCGTACGCCGAGAACGTCACCATCGTGTCGAAGATCAGGTTGGCGACCTTCTCCGAGACGCCTCGCTCCCCCGCGCCCTGGATGAAGACGGGGCGGAGCTCGGCCATCTTTTCGGCGTTCTTCTTCGACATCGCTTTGCGGAGGTCGTCGGCCCTGGCGGGCGAGAACCCGGCGAGGTCCCCGGCGATCCGCATGACCTGTTCCTGATAGACCAGCAGGCCGTAGGTGCGCTTCAGGATCGGTTCGAGGATCGGCTCCACGCTCTTATGGAAGTACGAGACGGGGCTGAGGCTGTGCTTGCGGCGGACATACTCCTGGGTGTCGCCGTTGGTGAGCGGGCCGGGGCGATACAGGGCGGCCACGGCGATCAGGTCCTCAAACTCGGTCGGCTTGAGGTCCACGAGGAGGCGGCGCATGCCTTCGCTTTCGAGCTGGAAGACCGCCGCCGATTCGCCGCGCTGGAGGAGGGCGTAGGTCTTATCGAAGGTGGCGTTGAAGTTCGGGAAGGAGGGCGGGTCGGGGGCGCCGTCGGGGAGGCGTTCCAGCGGCAGGTGGTTCAGGTCGAGCGTTTCTCCGGTCGTCTTCTCGATAAGGCGCAGCGCGGAGTCGAGAACGGAGAGGTAAATGAGGCCGAGGAAGTCCATCTTGAGGAACCCGGCCTTCTCCACGTTGCGAAAGTCGAACTGCACGACGACGGCGCCGTCATTCATCCGTTGCAGGGGCAGCAGGTCGGCCAGCGGCTCCCGCCCGATGACGACCCCCGCCGGATGCACCGAGGCGTGGCGCGGCACCCCGACCAGCCCCTTCGCCGTGTCGAGGAGGGCTTTCGTCTGCGGCTCCTTTTTGGCGAGGTCCGCCAGTTCGGCGACGGAGGTGAGGGCCTCGTCAATGGTTTGGCCGAACGGGATCAGTTTCGCCACCTTGTCGGCGTCCATCGGCTTGAGGCCCAGCACGCGCGCGGAGTCGCGGACGGCGGCGCGGGCGGCCATCGTTCCAAACGTGATGATCTGGGCGACCTTCTCCTCGCCGTACTTCTCGCGGACGTATTGGATGATCTCTTCGCGGCGATTGTCCTGGAAGTCCACGTCAATATCGGGCGGCGAGATGCGTTCGGGGACGAGGAACCGCTCGAAGAGGAGTCCCCACCGCAGCGGCTCGATGAAGGTGAAGCCGAGCAGGTACGAGACGAGCGACCCCGCCGCCGAGCCTCTCGCCCCGGCGAGGATGCCTTTGGAGCGCGCGAACCGGATGAAGTCCTCCACGATGAGCATATAGGCGGAGAAGCCCTTGTCGGCGATGACTTTCAGCTCGTAGTTGAGGCGGTCAAACAGTTCGGGCGTTGGGTTGGGGTAGAGGCGCGGGATGGCCTGCTCGCACTTATGGCGCAGATACGCCTCGTAGTCGTCCTCTCCTTCGGTGGCGGGAGCGACCGGCGCGGCGGCCGCCCTCCTGAGAGCGGTTCCGATGGCGAGCGCCCGCTTTTTGAACTCCGGCGGGCATTCGTAGTGCGGGAGGTGCGTGGTGTTCAGGTCCATCTCGAAGTTGCACAGGTCGGCGACCTTCAGCGTGTTTTCGAGGGCCTTCGGGAAGCCGCCCAGGGTGGCGGCCATCTCCTCGGCGTTCTTGAAGTAGAACTCCGGGGCGTAGAAGCGCATCCGCTTCGGATCGTCCTTCAGCGCGTTGGTCTGGATGCAGAGCAGCACGTCGTGCATCTCGTGGTCTTCGCCCCGGATGTAATGGAAGTCGTTGGAGGCGATGAGGGGGATGCCCATGTCGGCGGCGAAGTTGCCGAGGCGGAGGTTCACGTCGCGCTGTTCGGGGATGCCGTGGTCCTGCACTTCGAGGTAGTACCGGTCGGGGCCGAACAGGTCGTGGTAGAAGCGCACGGTGTCGGCGGCGCGGTCCACCTCGCCATGCATGAGGTACTGGGGGACTTCGGCGCCGAGGCAGGCGGAGAGGGCGATGAGGCCCTCGCTGTGCCGGGCGAGGAGGTCGTGATCAATGCGCGGCTTATAGTAGAAGCCGTCGAGCCAGGCGGTGGAGACGAGGCGGCACAGGTTGCGGTACCCCTGGGCGTTCTGCACGAGCAGCACGAGGTGGTACGACTCCCGGTCGAGTTTCGGGTCGCGGCCAAAGCGGGTGCGGGGGGCGACGTAGACTTCGCAGCCGAGGATTGGCTTGATGCCCACCTTCTTCGCGGCGAGATAGAACTCGATGGCGCCGTACATCACCCCGTGGTCGGTCAGCGCGATGGCGTCCATCCCCAGTTCGTGAGCGTGGGCCACGAGGTTGGGGATTTTACCGGCGCCGTCGAGGAGGCTGTAAGCGGAGTGGCCGTGAAGGTGCACGAATGCGCTGGACACGCGGAGTCCTTTCGGTGGAGACGCGATGGGGGGCAAAGCGAAGCGGGAGGGCGGTACAGGGGGATGAAGGCGTCCCATGAAGGTTTCGGTCGTTTCAGGGGAATATCCACCCCTGAAGGGTATTGTACGGCGCTTTCGGGGGCGGCGCTGGGGTGGGGAGAGGCATGGGGTACTGGGGTACACAGAAATGCCCGGCAAGTGGGCGTCTGTCCATGTTTCGACTCCACCAGCCGGGCGGGTTCTCCTCACCGAGAGGTTGCGCCTCACCGGGAGGGGTGTTGCAGGTGTTACGGTGGCGCGGTTTCAGCGTGTTGTCTCATGCGCCCTGAGCGCCTTGCGGCAAGCGCGATGAGGAGTCGTCCGGTTTAGCGGAAGACGGAGACGCCGAGGTTGATGTCGGTTTGATGCCGACGACCGGAGAAGTTGTTGTTGCTGCTATAGCGCTTGTAGGCGAGTTCACCAGTGAGGGCGACATTGCTGGTGATGAAGTACTTGAGGCCGCCGTGAATGTCGTAGTAACTGCCTTTCAGGTCGCCGTAGGTGCCGCCGCCACCGATGCCGACGTAGGGCAGCACGGCGCTGCCTTCTTTCGGGAAGTGGTAGTTCACGAAGACGCCGTAGGTGCCGGAGGTTTTGATGCCGGGGCCATCCAGAGCCGACAGGTCAATTCCCCACTGGAGATTGGGATTGATGAACGGCGCCCAGCGCGCGTTGATGTTCCAGGTCGAGTCTTTGTCGAGGCCGATGTTGCCGGCGATGTTCCACTCGGTGGTGCCTTTGACGGGCAGCGTCACGTCCGCCTGCGCGTTCGCGATTCCGCCGATGGAGAAGAGCAGCGTCGCCGCCGCCAGCCAGGTGCTGACTTTCATTGGGAAGGTATCCTCCTGAAGTCGTTGGAACTCCGGCGTCGTCATGCGCGGCGTCGAGCCGTCGCCTCCCGTGGGGGGCGCGGTTCGAGGTCTTGCCGCCAGGAAGTCATGGCTGCCGAATTGCCTGGCCGTTCCCTGCTGGCCAGTCCTCGGCGCCAGACGCCGGACCCCTGAGTGATGAGGAGCTCGGTTGAGAAACGCCTGCGCGCTCCCCGCTGCAACCGGCCTCTCTGTTGTCATCCCCTATTATAGGCGGAACGCGTTCCGTTGTTCATAGGGAAGTCTGTGAAGATAACGTTACAGTGACGCCTCTCTTTCTCCTGAAGAAAGAGAAGCGACACACGCTGCGGGGATCGGAGGACGCTGAAGCCTTTTCGCGGGTGAGTGACAGCGAGAAGAATCGCTTCGGGCAGAAGCGACCTTTCCCACTCCGGCTACAGGTCAGGCCATCCGACGCTATGTTAAAAGGAAGCGCCGGTAAAGGCAAGAGGAGGAAGCCCTTCGCCTGAAGGCGCTCGAAAGCCCCTCGATCCGCGCCGCGCCGGATTTACTCGTCGCCCGATGCGGGGGCGTCTGCAACGGAAGCCGTCCGGCCACCGCCGATCACGCGGTCGAGTGCGCCCTGGATCATCTTCATCCCCCGGTCCCCGGCCTGAAAGTGGCGCAATTGGCCCTCACGGTCGAAGAGGTAGAACGCGGGGACATGCTGGTTGTCAAACCGATCAATCACCACGTAATCGTTGTCAATCGCCTGCGGGTGCTTCAGGTCGTACTCCTCCACCACGTCCTCAATGGGACCCGGCTCCAAGTCGGCCTCTGAGCGCGCCATGTGAATCCCTACGACCTGCAATCCCTGGTCCTGATAGGCGTGGCGCCACTGGTTCACATACGGCAGGGTCGCCTTGCACTGGCCGCAACTCACCGACCAGAAATGCACCAGCGTGGGGTGGCCTTTGAGCGCTTCGGGATCGGGCGAACCGTTGTGCCACACTTCCACTCCCTCGAAGGACGGGAGCGGCGTTCCGGTGCGCATGGGCATGAGAGACCTCCTAAGCGGTCGGGTGAAGGCGATGCGCCATCCATCGAGGCGTCCGCGGGGAGCGCTTCCTGGAAAAGTATGGAAAGGGAGGTCGTCGCGGGGCAAGGGGCGCTGAGCCAAAGGGCGCATGAGGTCCGGCTGGGGGCGTCCATACGCCTATTGTGCGCGGGGACTACGGGGGCAATACCGTGTGAGCAGGAGGCGTTCCACCCTCTCTCGTGTGCCGGTACCGGTTCTCTCCTTGGGGGTTGTGGACCTCACCCCGGCCTTCGGCCACCCCTCTCCCACAGGAGAGGGGACTCCGCTACACAGCGTTCTCACTGTAGACGGTACCGGTTCTCTCCTTGGGGGTTGTGGACCTCACCCCGGCCTTCGGCCACCCCTCTCCCACAGGAGAGGGGAGTCATGGCTCCACATGATGCTTGAGCGCTTCATCGGGAGCCGCGCCAGTAAGTGGAAGGAGTTTTGGTCGGGCCATTTATCCTTCACGCGGAAGAATGCCGAGAATTTGATACCCACATTAGGGTACGAGGCGTTTGGAGTTAGAGGAAAGCCTTCCGCAAGAGACTCCCCTCTCCTGTGGGAGAGGGGTGGCCGAAGGCCGGGGTGAGGTCCACAACTCCGAAGCCAAGAGAGAAGCGTCGTCGCCAGCCGCGAACTCAGAAGACCCTGGTTCGCCCCTCGACGCCTCTCGCGCCTGACGCTCATATCCGCTATGATAACGATGAAGCGCGCGTTCTTTCCCTGGAACGGCGCTTTTCACTTTCCTGAGAAGGATTCCCTCATGGCCGACACCGTTCTCCTCGAAATCCTCAGCGCCGATCCCATCGGGCCGCTCTCTCTCGCGCAGGGCCGCACCGCCGTCCAGGGCGACGCGCTGGCCAACCTGTTCGCCTTCTTCGGCGAGACCGTCCGGCGCGACTATTACGTCAACGACATGGGCCATCGCGCCGCAACCCTGTGCGACACCGTGCGGCGCCTCCTCCTGCTGGGCGCCGACGGCGAAGACCTGGAGGGCCGCTTTGACGCCACGACCCGCTCCCTCGCCGACGCGCTCCTCGCGCAACGGGGCGACGCCGCGCTTCGATCCGCCACCGATGAGGAGTGGCGCGACCTGTGCGCCTCCGCCGTGCCGAACGCGCTCCTGGAACTGCAACAGGCGACCCTGAACCGTCTCGGCGTCCGCTTCGACACCTGGTTTGAGGAGCGCTCCCTGCTCCCCGACGCGGTGGAGGCCGCCCTGAGCCGCGTGCGCGACACGGGGCGCGTGGAACACGTTCATGGCTCCGACTGGTTCACCATGCCGGGCGGCGACCGGGTCCTCCTCCGCCGCGAGAACGGCGCCTTCACCTACTTCGCGGTGGATATCGCCTACCATCTGAATAAGCGGGAGCGCGGCGCCGGCCTCATGGTGGACGTGTGGGGTCCCGCCTACCACCGTCACCGAACCCGGCTGGTGGAGGCGATGGTCGCCCTGGGCGTCACGCCTCCCCCGGAAGTCGTCGTGACCGCCCCCGTGCGCCTCGAAAATGACGGCCTGCCGGTGCATTATCTCGACGCCGCCGACCTCCCGCTCGATCCCCTGCTTCAGGCGGGCTGCGTGGAAGGGTTGCGACTCCTCCTCAACGCCGCCCCGCCGGACAAGGAGCTGTCGGTCGAAATAGACGCGCTCAACCATCGGGAGGCGCCCGACCTGCTGGTTCAGGCGTGGGCGCTGAACGACGCCCTGCGAACCGATCCCCCCTCCCCCGCCGCCAATCCTCTCCCCGCTTCCGCCGCCGACCTGGAGGCGATTCTGAAGCGGATGGTTCCCGCCAGGAAAGGCGCCCCCGATCTGGAAGGCCGCCTGCATGACGCGACGTTCGGGGTCTCCGCTCTCCTCCGGGATGCATGGACCCGCCGTCGCCCCGATCTGCTCGGCGCGCGCCTCATCGCCCTGGTGGATGGCTGCTCCCCGGATGGGAAAACCGTTCGGCTCCCCGTCCAGCCGGAAACGCGCGCGGGGCTGGGGGCGGCCCTCAACGCGCTCCTCACGCTGCTGGGAGTCACTCGTCCGGCGTAAGCCGTGGGTCCGTAACGGCGACGCAGCCTTTCCCTGACTTCCCTTCCTCTGTTTTTGGAGACTCAAACGCATGACGTACGCGTTGCCGGAGGCGAAAGCGCTCATTCGCCAGCGGCTGGCCGAAGTGTCGCCCGACCTGGCCGACCTCTCGCTGGAACATCCCCCCAAAGGCATCGCCGCCGACCTCGCGATGCCGGTCTTTCCGCTCGCCAAAACGTGGCGTAAGGCCCCGCCGCTCATCGCACAACAGATCGCCGATCAACTCCGGTGGCCCGATGATGGCCTGATCGCCTCCTGCGAAGCGGCGGGCGGCTACGTCAACTTCCATTTCCACACGGCGCGCTTTGGCGAACGAGTGGCCGCCGACATCGCCCGATTCGGCGAGGATTATGGCCAGCTCCACAGCGGCGACGGGCAGACCGTCATTGTTGAGTACTCTGCGCCCAACATCGGCAAGCCGATGAGCGTGGGGCATCTCCGCAGCACCATCATCGGGGAGGCGCTCGTCCGCATCCACCGGCGGCTGGGGTACCGCGTCGTCGGCATGAACTACCTGGGCGACTGGGGCACGCAGTTCGGCAAGCTGACGTACGCCTACACGCAATGGGGCGACGAGGCCGCGCTGGAGAGCGACCCGATCCAGGAGCTGCTGCGCGTCTACGTGAAGTTTCACGACGCCGCCGAAGCCGATGAGTCGCTGGAGGCGCGCGGGCGCGAATGGTTCGCCAAACTGGAATCTCACCAGCCGGAAGCCCTCGCGCTGTGGCGGCGGTTCCGCGACCTCAGCCTGCGTGAGTTTGAGAAGATTTACGACCGGCTGGGGGTCCATTTCGATGTCTGGACCGGCGAGAGCGAGTTTTACGGCGCCCCGGCGGAGCGCGTCATCGAGGAGGCGGTCGCCAAAGGCATCGCCCACA
>JBBRGS010000149.1:0-9094 GCA_038240635.1 Armatimonadota bacterium | reverse complement strand
TGCGGAAGGGGCGCTTCACCTAAAACTTCACCTGAACGTTTTCGCGCTCGGCGGCGTCGGCCTCGAAGAAGGGGCGCGTGCGGAAGTTGAACATCCCCGCGACGATGCTGGATGGGAAGACCTGTTGCTTCGTGTTGAAGTCGCGGACGACGGCGTTGTAGTACCGCCGCGCGTTGGCGATCTCGGTTTCGATGCGCGACAGGTCGCCCTGAAGTTGGAGGAAGTTCGCGCTCGCCTTGAGGTCCGGATACGCCTCCGCGAGGGCGAAGAGTTGCCGTAGCGCGCCGGTGAGCATGTTCTCCGCCGCGATTTTGGCGTCAGGGTTCGGCGCGGCGACGGCGGCGTTGCGGGCGGCGACCACCTTCTCGAACGTGCCCTGTTCGTGGGAGGCGTACCCTTTCACGGTCTCCACGAGGTTGGGCACAAGGTCATGGCGGCGCTTGAGCTGCACGTCCACATCCGCCCATGCGTTATCGCACAGGACTCGGAGCCGTACGAGGCCGTTGTAGACGCCGATGAACAGCGCCGCCACGACGATCAACACGATGAGAATGATGAGGGGGGTCCCCATGCGGTCTCCTAACGAGCGTTACCGGTGAACAGCCAGCCGGAGCAGGGAGGCTACTCCTTCCCCAGCAGGCTGCGGAGGATGAACATGTCGAGCGCTTCGTAGTTCAGGGCTTCGACATACTGCGCCCAGCGCGTGCGGTCGATTCGGTTGGAGAGTTCCTCCAGCAGCAGGACCATCTCGCGGCTGTTCTTCAGGTGAAGCGCGGAGAGTTCCGCAGGTTGCGTCCGCATCGCCTTTACGTCCAGGCCGACGACCTCGCCCCGTTTGCCGTAGCCGTGCTGAACGAGCACATCCACCTGATTGAAGGCGCGGCGCAGGTTGGCCGATCCGAAGGTCTTGTCCTCGTCGAACTTCAGGCCATTCTGATCGTTGAGGTGAACGCCCCACAGTTTATCGTGGAAGATCGCGTTGCCCATCTCATCGGAGGGATCGAGGCCCGCGAGGATGGCGTGCGCCGATTCGATGAGGACGCCGCACCGCTCCGGCGCCTGGGTGCGGTAGCTGAACGCGAGCATATGGCCGGTGGTGGGGACATACATCAGGTCCATCGGCTCGTTCGGCTTGGCCTCGCTGAGGAAGCGGAAATTGGCGTCGTAGTCGAGGAGCGCGTTGTACCAGTCCAGCAGCTGCTCGTGGGCGCGGACGGGGTCCTTCGCCTCGCGGATGTAGGTCCCTTCGCGGGCGGGCCAGACGACGATCCGGTCGGTCTCCATGATGCGGGCGATGTCCACCGCGCGTTTGCCCTTGTCGAGCGCCCATTGGCGACTTTTGGGGCAGTTGGCGGTAATGGCGCCGTCCACGGTGGCGGGGTCTTCCCAGATGCGCGGCGCAATGAATTCGGTCTTCATCCCTTCGTCATCGAGAAGGCGTTTCAGGTCGCGGGCCTGCCGCTCGACCTCCGCGCCGGTCACATCGGCGGGAACGGCGTCGTCGTCGTGGAACTGCACATAATCGAAACCGTACGCCTTGAAGATCGCCAGTTTCTCGGCGAAACTGCGCTCCGGGCGCACCGGGGGACCGAACGGGTCGGCGCCTTCGTGGAGGTTCCAGACGCCAACAGAAAAAGTGAACTGGGAAGGAGCGGTCATAAGGATACTCCTGCGGAGACAACGCGCTCAACGACAAAGGGAGCAGAGCGGTAACGGCGAGAAAAGCGGGGAGAGCGACGCGGCGGCGGGATGGGCGATGCGAGGGCGTGGAAGCGAGGCGTTACGGGAGCAGCGCCTTAAGGTCCGGCGAGTGACCCTCCGGCGAGGGCATGACTTCCTTCGCGCCGGGCGCTCACAACCCTTTCTCGAATTGGACGCCCATGCGAACGGCCCCTCACTTCATACTCCGTGAGGGGCCGAACCGTTCAACTGCGGGATGAGAGAGAGATCAGCCGGGCCGTTTGGTCGCGTGTTCGTCGCGGGGCATCGGCGCCAGCGCCCACTGGAACTCATGGTTCATGTCGAGTGACGGCTGTGGGGCGTCGGGGGCGGCGCCCATGCGACTGGAGACCTGCAACCCTTCCACCGCCGCGATTCGGACGCCGTTGTTCTCCAGCGCCGCCAATCCCTGCGCCACAATCAGGCGGGTTTCAAACAATTCGTTGGTACGAACAATCAGCTCGCCCTCTTTGGAGAGCGCGTCCCCGGCGACGGTGAGAACTCTCAGGCCCACTTTGCCCTTCGGCACGCGGGCGAACAGTTCCCCGCGCACTAGTTGCACGACCCAGTACGGCGCGTCGGGCTGAGGCGAACGCACCGGGACCATCTCGGTCTTCTCGTTCATCCGCAGTTCAATGCCGTCGCCGAGGCTCACCGTGACGAGGGAGTCCTGCCCGCTACGCACGCGCTGATCCACCTTCACTGAGGAGTCGCTGGGGATGCCGGTCCAGTCGTTGGTGGCGTCGTCGCGGGTTTCGGCGGTGCCGGTCACGTTGAGCCGGGGGTCACACGTTAACGGGGAAGCGGGAAGATTCGGAAGGCGTGTGGTGGACGATGGATGAGCCACCCGGAAGGGCCTGACTCTGACGGCGCTGGGGTGGGAAAGCCGAACCGGCCGCTCCACGCGCGGAGCCAGTCGCTTCACCCGATACGCGGACGTGTGAGGAACCGAGTGCGAGATGTCCGCCTTCTTCATCGGATGTGAGGACACGCGGGGCGTCGTCTCGGTGATTTTAGCGGAGGCCGCTGCGGAGGCGTTCGGCGCGGGTGGCGCGGTGGGAACGACCGGCGGTACCGATGAGGACGCGAAAGTTGGCGCCGATGCGACGGGAGACGCCTGCGATGGTGTGACCGCGAGACGGGTCGGAGAAGCGCCGCGTTGAGGCAGGCTTTGTGAGAGATACCCGCTCCAGAAGATCGCCGCCATGCCCGCCATAGCCAGCGCCGTCAGCGCGGGCCGAAAGCGTGGAGCGAAGGGACGCGCCGATTTCCATTCCGCCCTCCATCCGGCGGCGCGGGTCGGGCGATACGGTTCGCGGGCGAGGGCCGCCATCACCTGGGAAACGAGTTGAGGCTCGCGGGGCAGGGGAGTGGCATACGCGCGGGAGAGGGCGCCCTGCAACCGCTCCATCGCATGGAGCCGATCCCGGCACCCGGCGCAACCCGACAGGTGCAGGAGGAGCGCCCGCGTCCGGGGCGGGGTCAGCTCGCCATCGAGGTATGCGCTGAGTTGAGGTTCAAATCGTTTGCAGCCGCCCACGTTACGCCTCATTCGTTTCCGCAGATGAAAAGTGTTCAGTCTAAGGTTTTTCATTCAAATACAGATGATTCTTTAGTTGTTCATGGAGCATCTTTTTGGCGCGGTGAACGCGGATTTCGACGTTTTTCACCGAGATGTCCATGATCGCCGCGATCTCCTTGTAGGAAAAGTCTTCGAGAAACCGCAACGTGATGGGCGCCCGATAATTTTCTGGCAACTGGGCCACCGCGTCGAGGAGTTGCCGCTTCGCTTCCTGGGTGAAGGCGATATCCGACGGCCCAGGGCGATCATCCGGCAAGTCCAGCTCCCGCTCGGAGAGGTGGCTGAACGGCATGACCTCGCGGGCGCGACGGTTCGACTTGATCCAGTTGATGCAGCGATTGGTGCAGACTTTGTACATCCAGACGGTGAAGCGGTACCGGCTGTCGTATCGCGCCAACACCCGATACAGGTGGATGAAGCACTCCTGAGTTAGGTCGAGCGCGTCGTCCCGGTTGCCGGTCCAGTAGTACGCCAGACGGTAAATGCCCGGTTCGTGCCGCAGCATGAGCGCCTGAAACGCTTCGTCGCTCCCGGCCAGGACGCGCTGCACCAGCGCCTCATCGGGGGGATGGGGCGGGGCCTGTACGGGTTCGGCGCCTCGTTTATTCATACACGCGAACAGACGACATTCCTACACCTTTGGAAGCGCTGGCGTCTCTGGGATGTCCCGCGTGACTCAGGACGAATGGACGCCGCCTGAGGGAGTCGATTCGGGAAGGCGAGCATCCAGAGCGGTCGGATTGGCCTGAATGGCGCGGGCGATTTCGAGGAGGAGCAGCCGCACCGGCGGGTCGAGAGTCTGAGAGACAAAGGCGATGGCGGCGGTCACGGGGTCCGGTTCGGATGCCCTTCGACGCCGTTCGTTCAGGTCCTTCACCGAGTGGACTAACTCCTCGGTCAGCGTCTGCAATTGGTCCACGCGCCGGGTCAACGCGCCCCCGGAGTCGGTGTCCAACTCGGTGGGATTGGCGTCCTGAAAGAAGATGAGCGGGGAGAGATCAAGCACGTGAGCGATTTTATCCAGTAAATCCAGCCCAATCCGCCGCTTGCCGGTTTCAATTTGGCTGATGTAGACATCCGTGTGACCCAGGTGGCGGCCAAGATCGTTTTGGGTGACATTCCGGCTCTCCCGATACTCTCGGATTCGGGAACCGACCAGGGCATTCAGATCCATGCCTCTCGCCTCCGTTCGTCAGGAAATGGACGATTCCAGCTTCGGCGACCGCGTGGAAGTCTCCTTCATGTTTGTTTGCCACTTTGCCATCGCATGATCGGTGCTTACACAATACGTCTTCGCCGGGAACGGCAATTCCCGTTGACAGGCAGGAATTGGCGCGGTGCAGCGTTAACTCATGATTTGTACCAAATCAGATGCATCGGCCCCGAGGGAGCTACAACCATGCACGAACGGGATGAACGCCAGCGAGAGGAAACCATCCATGAATTCCTGGGCGGCGGACCCCGCTCCGAGGAGTGGCGGATTTGGCGCGATACGCTCGAACGGCGCCTCGCGGAGATGTCCCGTGAGCGGCAAAAGAGCGACGATCCTGCCGAACAGGAGACTTTGGACCAGCGCATCGCCGTGGCGGAAGAACAAATTGACGCCCTCGCCACCGAAGAGATCATCAGCGAGTTTGTGGAATCCGAGATTCATCTCTCGATGAACACCGCCGGAGGGAGCGAAGACCTGGGCGAGTTCGATAATGACGACGAGGGCTTTGAAGAGGCTTAACCCCGCGATAGCGGGAGCAGGACGCCGCGCGCTGAGGACGTTCAGATGGCGGATTGTTCCACGGGAACCACCAGGTGCCCTTGCACGGCCCATCGGCGCTGGCGATCAAACGGCAGCACGCATGTGATCAGGGTGATCCGGGCGTTGTTCGTCGGCATGAGCAGCGTTTTATCTCTGGTGGTGATTTCGCGCGACGAATCCACCACGTAAACGGCATCGTGCGTGGACGTGGTGACTTCAATCCGATCACCGGGGCGCAATTTCGGCAGGTCCGCGAATGCGGCGTCCCACATATTGCGGTGCGCGGCGATGACGCAGTTGCCTTTGCCCCCCGGCCCGGCGGCCCCGATCAGGTGTCCGGGACCGATGGTCAGTTCCCACTTGCCGGTCCCTTCGGTCACGAGGGCGTTCACCCCAATCTTCGGCACGCGCAGGACCGCCGTCTCCCACCTTCGGGCCGGGGGCGTTTTGGACGGTTTGACATACTGATTGTGGTCAGCCCTGGCGTGTGCGGCGACGGATGAGGAGCGCGTGAATGCGGCGGTGCGGCGAGCCTGAGTCCATGCGCCCCATGCCCGCATCCCCGGGGGGGCGCCCAGCAACGCCAATCCGGCGATGAGAGCCAGATTGGTGATCCCGCCGATCCAGGTTTTGGCGCGAGAGGACATAAACGACCGCCGAGAGGCGTGGGGATGCGGGAATTCGCGCCTTACGAGCGCTTGCGGAGGAGGCCTTTGATCGCGACGGAGCCGAGGGTGAGGCCGCTTCCGGCGAGAGCGAGCAGGCTGGGGTCCCAACCGGTGGTGGGGTACGTCGCAACGTTGCCCGTTTCAGCGACCACGGTGGTTTGATCAGGCGTGATGACGGTCGTGGTGTCCTGCGCGACAGCCTTGAGGCCAACGGTCAGGCTCGCCGCGGCCGCCAGGGTGATTAAAAATCGATTCATGGGTTTCCTCCACTTGAGGGATCAGGGAAATAACTGGAGGCCGGTCCCCCTGAAGGGATTCGGCGGGAGGAAGAGAACGGGCGACAGCTCCCCCTGCTTACGCGACCGAGCGTCCCTCTTCCATGGAGGACATACCCGCATCGTGTGGGGATGAAACCCAATTCTGGGAAAGAGGCATGGGTGAGCAACAGCCCGTGAGCGAACCGCCTCACGGGCCGAAGCGGCAAGATGAGGTGGAGCCGACCTTATTTTGGGGCGGTGGCCGGAACCCCTGTGTGTTGTCCGCGATACTGTTCCATGGTCATCGAGGGCCGCTTTCCCGCCCGCTGACCCTTGTCATACATCAGATAAGCGCCGAACAGCACGACCAGCGTCGCCACGATAGCGGCGATCACCATTGGAGGCTTCAATTCCATGACGGCTTGATCTCCTGCGTGAGAGGAGGAGGAGGCGCCTCCCTGTGGGGCGCATGAGGGTGAACGCCTCCCGCTCAAAGGAAGTGGAAATGGGAAAGGACGCCGGGAGCCGGGCTTCAGGCCCCGTCCCGGCGTCCTCCGTGGTTACGCGCCCGCTCCGCAAGGGAACGGGGATTAGATTTTGGTGGGCGCCTGAGCTTTCAGTTTGGCGTCAGTGCATTCAAACGGCTTTTCCTTGATGTCGTTGAGCCAGTACTTCCATTGGGTCAGCTGCCGCAGGCCGAACGATTTGGCGTGCGTGTCCGCGAAGAGCCAGTTGGCCCGCTTGGTGTTGTGGACGTAGACGCGCTCGCAGGCCCAGTCGCCGAGGTCCGGGTAGCCGGAGTCGGTTTCGAGGAGGTAGATGAGTTCCGACGGATTCTTGATGTCGCCAAGGGTACGGGCGCCGAATCGTTCATGGAACGCGCCGCCGTTGTAGGCGTAGCAGGCCGGAAGTTGCGCTTCCGCGACCCCTTTCCATTTTCCTCGGCAGTTGGTCTCGTCGCCCTTGCAGTCTCCCTGCGCGACCGGTTCCCAGGCGTAGGGATTGGAGGGGCAGAGGAAAACGCCGGTGCCTTTCTGGGTGGTCAGGAGGGCGCGCCGCCAGTTGTACCAGGCGCTCCCCGCGTAGTCCGACCCGGTGGTGATGTCGCCGCCGTTGGGGGGGAAGCGGTTCGGCGGGAACGTCTCATCCCAGTCGTTCAGGTAGGTGTAGAGTCCGGTGCCCAACTGCTTCATGTTGTTGAGACAGGCGGACATCCGCGCCGCTTCCCGCGCCTTGGCGAAGACGGGGAAGAGGATGGCGGCAAGGATCGCAATGATCGCGATGACGACCAGCAGCTCGATGAGCGTGAAGCCCTTCGAGGCTTTTCCACGAGTTCCCATTACTGTGCTCCCTCTCTGGTGGTGCGATACAGTCCGCCTCAGAACCCGCTTTTGCCCCGATAGATCGAATTGCATTGAGGGTGAAGCGTTTGGAAGGATGACGCTGATCTCTGTGGCGGTGGGGCCTGGTGCGCCCCGCGAGTGTTCCACGAACAGCCAGGCCTGGCTTCCGTGGCGGCCTTCCGGTAGAGTGTCGGAGAAGATAGGGGAGGCGTGGCGCGAGCGTTTGACGAGATACCCGCGACGCGTTCCGGCGCGCCTCTATTCGACGGCGCTCGGACCCTTCCTTCCGCCATTTTGGTTCATGCTCCGTTTCCGGGCTTTACCGGGATTGGGCATGACCCGCGCCAGGACGCAACGCCTGACGCCATCTTATCATGGTTGTCTCTTTGACGCCGCAACGGGCGAGCTTGTTCCCACAGATTTACCGACGCTTTAAGGTCGCCCAGGGGCATTGCGGCAGTGCGCTCTCAGAAGGTGACGCGGAACGTCTTCACCTCAAACGGCGTGATCGCAAATGCGAATCCCTCGCCGGAAGCCAGCCGCTTCACCGTGTCCCCGGTTGGCTCCTCCAGCAGGTCGCACTCCGTCACCTGTTTCGGCGCCCGGTCCAGCGTCACAGTTACAGGGCCCCGCGCGCCGTGCGTTTCCACCACCCGCAGGATCACGTCGTCCCCGTCTTCCGCCTTCTTCACGCAGTCGAGGAGGGCGTTCGCCCGGTCCACCGCCGCAAACGACCGTCGCGCGCCCCATTCACCAGTATGCGGGGCCGTGACGACCGGGAGCAGCGGCGTATTCAGGTCTCGCCCTTCCCGCACGCTGCCGGTCTTCCAGTCCCCCGCGTGCGGATAGAGCGAGTAGGTGAATTTGTGCGCCCCCTGATCGGCCACCGGGTCCGGCGACATGGGCGACCGCAGCAGGCTCAGCCGGATCACGTTCCCCAGTACGTCCCAGCCGTACTTGCAGTCGTTCAGCACGCTGACGCCGTAATCCGCCTCGGAGAGGTCGGCCCACTGATGGCCGCACACCTCAAACCGCGCCTGATCCCAGCTGGTGTTTTGGTGTGTCGGGCGCTCAATGGCCCCGTACGAGATGTCAAACGTCGCGCGGGACGACCGGATGTCCACCGGGAACGCCACCTTCGCCAGCGTCCGCTGTTCCCGCCACTCCACATCGTGGATAAAGTCCACCCGCGCCGTGTGCGCGTAGAGGCGAATCGTCTGCCGGAAGGTGGATTTACCGTAGGAGAGCGTCACCGCCAGCGTCATGTGATCGGGAGTGTTTTCCAGCACGGTGAGCGGCTCGGCGACCTCCGCCTCCCAGACTTTATCCTGGTAGTGAGGCTCCACGTCCCACGCCTCCCAGTTGGCGGGCTTGTCCTCGAAGAATTGCAGGACGTTCGCCCGACTTACCGCCGGAAGGACTTCGCGCTCCATCGAGAGGTCCGTAACCCGCGACAGCGAGCCGTCCGGCTCAAACTCCAGCCGCAGAGACGGCGTCGTGACGACTCGCCCCTCCACGGTGAACGGCGTCTCCACCTCTTCCGCCGCCTCCGACCCGCCGGGGACGACCTGGAAGACCGCGTACCCCATCGAAGGGACTCCCTGCGCGACGAACGACACCACGCCGCCCGATACGCTGGACGGCACGGCGTCCCCGTCGGCGTCCAGGACGATACAGCCCGCTTCGGCGCCCGGAACCTCCAGCGACACCCAGCCGCTTCGTTCCCAGGAGAGCGTGTTGAACACCACCATCGGCGTTCCCTCGCCCTGGGT
>JBBRGS010000148.1:0-9094 GCA_038240635.1 Armatimonadota bacterium | reverse complement strand
GGAGACACCAATCCGCAGTGGCGTTCCGGCGAATATCTGAGGAGGTGGATGGGCTGTGAGATGAGGTTTCGGTTCCCGGTGGTGAAACTGTTGGAACTGGACGTGGAGACGCTGCTTTTGGAGCGGCCGGAGAACCTGTTCACGGTGGTGGTGGCGGCGCACCGGGCGGCTCAGGGGACGAAGGGGAACGAGCGGCTGCGGGCGACGGTGTACCTGGCGAAGCGGTTGTTTGGACTGGGACTGAGCCGGGAGGCGGCGCTGGAGCGGCTTCGGTTTGTGGAGTGGATCATCGGGCTGACGACGGAGCAGGAGTTGTCGTTTCGGAGTGAGTTGAAATCGTATGAGAAGGAGGAAGAGATGCCCTACGTCCTGAGTTTTGAGCGGATCGCCCGACAGGAAGGCCTGAAAGATGGGCTGGAGCAGGGGATGGAGAGAGGGCTGGAGCAGGGATTGGTGAGAGGTTTGCAGGAAGGCGAACTGAACGTGAGTCTTCGGCAGTTGCGCCGGAAGCTGGGGGGCGTGAGCGCGGCGCAGGAGGCGGCGGTGCGGAGCCTGCCGGTGGAACGTGTGGAGGCGCTGGCGGACGCGCTGCTCGACTTCACCACCTCCGATGACCTCGACGCCTGGCTTGCGTCGAACAGTTAGGCGCAGGGGCGAGACATACGCCTCACCGCTGTGGATGTGATCTATCGTTCAACGAATTCCGTAGCGCCGAGGCTTCCAGGATTGTAGATAGACATGAGCAGGCGCCTCGTCACCCAGCTACGCCGGACTCCGTAGCGCGTAATGCTGTGCCTCACCGGGGACGGCCCTCTCCAGGCGCAACCCGCGCTCCGGTTCCCCCGATCTTGAGGCCATTCATGCATCCCCCTGTCCAGTGCGCTTCAGGGCGCCGGAAGCTCTTCGTCCTGATCTCCGTCATGGCGCTAACCCGCGTCTCCGCCCCCGGCTTTGCACAAACCGGCTGCGCTCCCGCTCCCGCCAGCCGCCTCGACTCCACCCTCGTCCGCCCCGGCGAGACCGTCTCCGCGCGGGTCTTCCTCACGCAGGCCCCGGTGGCGGAAATCACCGGCTACCAAACCCGCCTCTCCCTGCCCGCCGATGTCTCCCTGGTGGCCGGGCAGGCTCGCCTCCTCCCGGCGCCGGAAGGTATGTTCCCCGCCGACCGCGCCTCCTTCGTCCTCAACCCGGTGGACGACCAGACGCTGTTCGTCGCCGTCACGTCGAGCGTCGCGGGGATGGCGGGGCGCCCGATCCTCGAACTCCCCTTCCGCGTGAGCGCCGACGCCGCGCCGGGTCCCCGCGCCTTCACCTTCAGCCAGACCGAGGTGATGGGTACGGGTCCGGTCTGCGAGGAGACCGCGCCGCCCTCCGTGTCGTTCCTCACCGTGACGGGCGCCTTTGACGGCCTGGGCGACGTGAATGGCGACGGCGCCGTCACCGTGACCAACGCGCTCCGGGGGCTGAAGATCGTCGTGGGTGGCGTGAAGACCAGCCCTGGCGTCCGTCGGTCCGCCAACGTTCGCGGCAGAGACGGCGCGGGAGGACCGCTGCAAGGCGATCCGAACTCGCCTCCCGGCGACGGCGTGGTGACGGTGGACGATGTGGTCGGCATCCTCCAGGCGGCGGTGGGGCTGAACCGCTAACCCGACGCTGTCCGTTGACGTGGACAGGTGCGGGACCGTGCGCCAGGTGGAATCGGGCAGCCCCATCAGTCTGAACGCCGCAGCGACAGGCGGGAGGGCGGTTTGTGGTAAAGTGGAGTCGACTCTTCTCCCGTGAGTCCTCATCTCCTCATGCCCGAACCCCCTCTCGCCAGCCGACGCGCTTCAGGACGGCCCCCCACCAATGGCTCCGGCGGGCCATCTGGTAGCACGCCTACGCACAGGGTGAACCGCCTCTCCGCCCTGGTGGAAGGGTTGCGGCCCCGGCAGTGGGTTAAGAACCTGTTCCTCTTCGCCGGGCTGGTCTTCACCGGCAACGTCGGCAACTCACGGGCGCTCCTCACCGCCTGGGACGGCTTCGCGCTCTTTTGCGTCCTCTCCAGCGCTCTCTACCTCTTCAATGACGTGTGGGACCGCCAGGAGGACCGCCGTCATCCCGTCAAGCGGCGGCGCCCGGTGGCGTCGGGGCGCCTGACGACGGGGTTCGCGCTCCTCGCCTCTCTCGCGCTGACGGTCGCCGGACTGGTGGGCGCGTGGGGGATGGGGCGCGGCTTCTTCTACGCGGCGGCGGCGTTCGTCGCGCTGACCCTCGCCTACACGGTCGCCCTGAAGCGCGTCGTTATCCTCGACTTGTTGCTCATCGCGGCCAACTTTGTGCTGCGCGCGGCGGCGGGGGCGCTCGCCATTCACGTCAAAATCTCGCCGTGGCTGCTCATCCTCACCACGCTCATCGCGCTGTTTCTCGGCCTGGGCAAGCGCCGCAACGAATTGATCGTCCTCGATGAAAATCCGGGCCGCCACCGCCGTTCCCTCGACGACTACACCCTGCCGTTTGTGGATCAGATGCTCTCGGTGGTCACGGCGGCGACCCTCGTCTCCTACGCGCTGTACGCCTTCAACTCCGAGACGGCGACGCGGCGCCACGGTATGATGTTGACCTCGCCATTCGTGCTCTACGGCCTCTTCCGCTACCTGTATCTCATTCACGTGAAAGGGAAGGGGGGCAGCCCGGAAACGAGCCTGTTGGAGGACCCGCCGTCCCTGATCAATTTCGCGCTCTGGACGCTCACGGTCCTCGCCGTGTTTCGCTTTGGCCGATGACCCCCGCGACGTACTCCGCCAGAGAACCGCCCCATGGACAGGAGACCGCGCTCCTCATCGTGAAAGAGGGATTAACCCCGCTTCCTTCATCGCGCGCTCTCTTCGGTCTAATGCCCCCTCTCTCCGCGCCCCATGACGCTCCCCCCCCGCCGACATCGCCTCCGGTCGCGCCGCCGCTCACCCTGTCGGAGCGGCTGCTGGCCCGTTTCTCGCGCATCACCTCGTCGGGCGGCTTCATCCCGGAGATTGACGGCCTGCGCTTCCTCGCCATCGCGCTGGTCGTGGTGTTTCACATCAACACGTACTTCACGGAGAAGACCTCGGTTCACTTCACTTCTCCCCCCGAAACGAACTGGGTCTGGCGCCTCATCGCGCAGGGGAATGTGGGCGTTCTCCTCTTCTTCTGCATCAGCGGCTTCATCCTCTCGCTGCCGTTTGCGTCGCACTACCTGGAAGGCCGAAAGCCGATCTCGCTGCCCAAATATTACCGCCGCCGCGTGACGCGCCTGGAGCCGCCGTACATTATCAATTTGCTCATTCTCTTCACGGTGGAAGTGGCGCTGCTCAAATGGCCGCTCCACGACCTGCTGCCACACCTGGCCGCCAGCCTGGTCTATGTTCACAACATTGCGTACAGCTTTGGCAGTAAGATCAATACGGTGGCCTGGTCGCTGGAGGTGGAGGTGCAGTTCTACCTCCTCGCGCCGCTGCTCGCGCGGCTGTATCGCATCCCTCGCCCTCGAACCCGGCGTTTCGCTTTTGTGGCGGTGGCGCTGGGTGGCCTGGCCCTTGCGGACGGCCTCCGGCTGTTCGGCGCGCGGCCCATCCTCACGCAGGACCCGTTCATCCTCAGCAGCCTCCGCTACTTCATGGTGGGGTTCCTCGTCTCCGACCTGTACGTCACTGAGTGGAAGCGGAACCCGCCTCAAAAAGCCGTCTGGAACGCCCTCGTTCCGGTGGCGCTCCTCGCCCTGCTGCTCCCCGACCCGTGGAACCTCTGGGTCTACTCGGTCTCCCCGATCTTTCTGGGGGTGATTCTGGTGGGTGGCTTCCTCAGCCCGGTTTGGAGCCGCGTGTTCCGCCTTCCGTGGCTCGTGGTCATCGGCGGGATGTGCTACACGATCTACCTGTACCATTTCGCTCTCATCTCGATGCTGGGCCGCGTCACCCTGAAACTGGCGTTCACGCAGAGCTACCTGATCAATTATCTGCTGCAATTGCTGCTCCTGACACCGTTTGTCCTGTTCACCTGCGCGCTCCTCTTCCTCATGTTCGAGAAGCCGTTCATGCGACCGGACTGGCCCGCTCGCCTCAAGGCCTGGCTCTCCCCAAAGGCGGCGAACCCTCCCCGCGTGTGACGGGGAGGCGGGACGACCTCCATCGCGTGTGACTTCCGCGCGGCCCGTGAGGTAAACTAGAACCGTCGCTGGTCATGCGACCGTTTTCGCGCGCCTCTCTTCGCTCCTCGCTTCCCGGCGGGCTGAATCCCCCGCTCATTCCACAGGAGACCCTGGGTGATCCCACTGCGTCCCAGCCGTTCCGCCACCGGCATGAACCGCGCTTCCGCGTTCAGCCCTCCCGCGATACGCCTTCGCCGCTCGATTCGCTAGCTCCGCCGTCGCCTGGGGCGCGCGTGATCGCGTCCCGGAGCGGGGTGGAGCGCCCCTTCGCACGGTCCTTTTGCGTATCTCCCGCGCCCGTCTCTCGGCGCCCTTCGCCGGAAAGCCTGAACCCTGATGGACTATAAGCCCACCCTGAACCTTTTGAAAACCGACTTCCCCATGAAGGCGAATCTCGCCCAGCGCGAGCCGGAAATCCAGCAATTCTGGAGTTCGCTCGACCTGTACCGCCGCTCGCTGGAGAAAGACGCCCCGCGCGGGACCTTCGTCCTCCACGACGGCCCGCCCTACTCCAACGGCGACGTGCATATCGGCACTGTCGTCCAAAACAAGGTCCCCAAGGACTTCATCGTCCGCTACAAAACCATGCGCGGCTTCCACGCACCCTACGTCCCCGGCTGGGACAATCACGGCCTGCCCATCGAGAACAACGTCGCCAAAGAGTTCATGGAGAAGGGTGTCACGCCGACCAAGCTGGAATTCCGCCGCCGGTGCCGGGAGTACGCCGCGCACTGGGTCGGCGTCCAGCGCGAGCAGTTCCGGCGTTTCGGCATCACCGGCGACTGGATGAACCCGTACCTCACGATGTCCAGCGAGTTTGAGGCGACCATCGTCCAGGTCTTCGGGGAACTCGCCGTAAGCGGCGCCATCTATCGCGGCCTCAAGCCGATCCACTGGTGCGTCACCGACCGCACCGCCCTCGCCGACCACGAAATCGAGTATGAGGACCACAATTCCCCCTCCATCACCGTTCGCTTTCCCCTGCGCGACGATCCCCACGGCGTTTTCGATGGGCAGGCCAACGCCTACACCGTCATCTGGACCACCACGCCCTGGACGATCCCCGCGAACCTCGCCGTCGCCGCCCACCCCGACGCCGATTACGTGGTGATGGAGGTGGAACTGAACTCCTACCTCGTCGCCGAGAGCCTGGCGGAGTCGGTCGCGCGACTGCTCGGGGAGACGGACCCGCCCCTCATCCTGAAACGCCTGAAGGGCCGCGAGCTGGACGGACTCGTCTTCACCCACCCGCTTACCCGCACCGAGCCGTTCTACAACCGGGACAGCCCGCTCGTCCTCGCCGACTACGTGACCCTCGACACCGGGACTGGCCTCGTTCACACCGCGCCGGGGCATGGCCGCGACGACTTCCTCACCGGCCAGCGGTACGGCCTGCCCGTCCTCAACCCCGTGAACGACACCGGCCACTACACCGACGAAGCCGGCCCGTTCGAGGGGCTGGACCTCAAGGCCGCCAACACCGCTGTTACTCAGGCGTTGCAGCGGTCGGGCGCGCTCGTCCATCAGGAGCGCATCACCCACAGTTATCCGCACTGCTGGCGGTGCCACAACCCGGTCATCTTCCGCGCCACCACCCAATGGTTCCTCTCCATTGACGCCAACGGCCTGCGACAGAAGATGCTGGAGCGAATCGGCCAGGTGGACTGGATTCCCGCCGACACCGTGACGCGCATCACCGCGATGGCCGGCGGGCGGCCCGACTGGTGCCTCTCCCGGCAGCGGACGTGGGGCGTCGCCCTGCCCGTCTTCTACTGCGGCGGCTGCGATGAGCCGATTGTGACCCCCGACACCATCGCTTCCGTCACGCGCCACGTCGCCGAGCGCGACTCGGATGTCTGGTTTGAGCGCTCCGCCGAGGAACTGCTGCCCGACGGCTTCGCCTGCCCGAAGTGCGGCGCCTCCGAAGGGTTCCGCAAGGAGGAGGACGTGCTGGATGTCTGGTTCGACTCCGGTTCGACCTGCCGCGCGGTCCTCCAGAAGCGGCCCGGCCTCCGCTACCCCGCCGACGTGTACCTCGAAGGGAACGACCAGCACCGGGGATGGTTCAATGCCTCCCTCACGCTGGGAGTCGCCACGACGGGCGAGGCGCCGTTCCGGCAGGTCATCACGCACGGCATGACGGTGGACGAGACGGGCCGGAAACTCTCCAAGAGCAAGGGGAACTATATTCACCCGCTGAAGATGGCGCAGCAGTACGGCGCCGACGTGTTGCGGCTCGCCTCCGCCTCCTACGACTACTTCGGCGATATGCGCCTCGGCGACGAAGCCCTGAAAGGCGTCGGGGACAGCTACCGCCGCCTCCGCAATACCTTCCGCTTCCTCATCGGCAACCTCTCCGACTTCCGGCCCGAACAGCAACCCGTGGAGTACGCCGACCTGGACGAGCTGGATCAGTGGGCGCTGCACCGGCTCAACCGCCTCGTGGAGACCGCCGTCACCTCCTTCGATCGGTACGAGTTTCATCCCGTCACCACGCTCGTGTATAACTTCTTTGCAGTGGACCTCTCGGCGTTCTACCTCGATGTGCTAAAGGACCGCCTCTACATCGCCTCCGCTGACGCGCCGACGCGCCGCTCCGCTCAGACGACGCTGTGGCATCTGGCGAACACGCTGTCGCGCCTCCTCGCGCCGATCCTCGTTCACACGATGGAAGAGGTCTGGCAGCGACTGCGCGGCGTGGACGAGACGCTGACCGAGAGCGTTCACCTCGCGGCGTTCCCGGAGCCAAACCCGGCGTGGAACAGCCCGGAACTCGCCGAGCGATGGGACGCCCTCATCGCCGTGCGCAACGAAGTGAACCGCGCGCTGGAAGCCGCCAAAAACGAGAAACTCATCGGCCAGCCCCGCGAAGCCGAAGTGGACCTCCGCGCAGACCCCGCGCTCTACCCACTGCTGGATCGGTATCGCGGGCGGCTCGCCTCCCTCTTCCTTGTCTCTTCGGTGGAACTGAGCGAGTCCGCCAACGGCGAACGCCTGGCCGTTCACATTCAACCCGCCGCCGGGGAGAAGTGCGCGCGCTGCTGGATCGTGAAGCCCGACGTGGGGAGTCACGACGCTTACGGAGACCTGTGCGGCTCGTGCGCGACCGTGGTGGAGCGCCTCGGCGCCGAAATGTCCCCTGTCGCGGGGGGCTGAAACCGTTCGGCGCCGTCCGCGCCGCATATGAGGGAGAATTCGTATGGCACGCACCGACCTGAAACTCGATCAGTTCCGCGCCCGGCTGTTGAAGGAGCGCGCCAAATACACCGGCGACGCCGAACGAGCCGGGAGCATCTTCAACGACAGCGAACTGGACGAAACCGGAGAACTCACCGCGCACGACGACCATCAGGCCGACATCGCCAGCGACCTGACCGAGCGCGAGCAGAGAGTCCTCCTGCGCGACAACCTCCGCGACATCGTGCGACAGATAGACCTCGCCCTGGAGAAACTGGATCGCGGGACCTACGGCCTCTGCGACATCTGCGGCAAGGAGATTCCGAAGGCCCGCCTCGACTTCGAGCCTTACGCGCTCCATTGCGTGGAGGACCAGGAGCGCCTCGAGGGGACTGCTTAACCCGTACACTCCGTTAACCCGTTCACTCCGCGCCGCCTCCCTCCCCCGCGAGCCTGCCGTGAAGCGCCTCCTCTATCCCATCGCCCTCCTCGTCGTCGCGCTGGATCAGCTCACCAAGGCGTGGGCGTCCCAGGCGCTGGTGTACGGCTCCCTGCCCGTCATGCCGGGCCTCGCGTGGGAACTGTCGCACAACAACGGCGCGGCGTTCGGGGCGCTGGCGGGGGGCAACGCGCTGCTGGTGGGAACCGCCACCCTCGCCGTGGGACTCATTCTCTGGTGGGCGCGCTACGTTCAGAGATTCAGCGCGGCCCTGGCGCTGGGGCTGCTCCTCGGCGGAGCCATCGGCAACCTGGCCGACCGGGTGCGGCTGGGGCACGTGGTGGACTTCATCGCCCTGCAACGCGGCGGCGTCACCGTTTTCCCCAACTTCAACGTGGCCGACAGCGCCATCACGGTAGGCGCGTGCCTCCTCGCCTGGGCGTGGCTCCGCGCCGAGTCGCCCTCCGCGCCGCTTCCCGTCCCCGAACCGCAGCCCGGCCCCCCCGAAGGAGCCGCCGCCCCGGAAGAGGCCGCCTCCACGCCGGACGCGGGCTGATCCCCGACTGACGCCACCGCCTCCCTCCTCCAACGCTCAGGAGCCTCATGCATCCCATTTTATTTCAAATCGGGCCGTTCAAAGTCTTCAGCTACGGCGTGATGCTCATGATTGGCTTCGTGGCGGCGGTGGCGTGGAGCGTCAAAGAAGGCCGTCGCCGAGGCATCTCCAGCGACCAGATTCTTGACGCCGCCCTCGCCGTCCTCATCGGCGGCCTGATCGGCGCCCGCACCCTCTTCATCCTCCTTGACCCGAAGGACTTCCATCACCCGCTCGACTGGTTCCGCACGTGGCAGGGTGGCCTCTCCTTCCACGGCTGCCTGGTGGGCGGCGCTTTGGCGATGGTCTGGGTCTGGAAGCGCAAGGGGGTGCCGCTCATCCCGCTGATGGACACCGCCGCGCCAGGGGTCGCCCTGGGGTACGCCTTCGGGCGCGTGGGCTGCTTCCTGAACGGCTGCTGCTACGGCCACGCCTGTGATCTCCCGTGGGCTACACGCTTCCACGACTCCGCTTACCCCGGCGGGTGGACGCCCCCGATGCACCCGGCGCAGCTCTATTCTTCGGCGGCGGGGCTGCTCATGTTCGGCGTCCTCGCGTGGATGAGTCGGCGGCAGCGGTACGATGGGCAGCTCGCGCTCTCCTTCTTCATCCTCTACAGCGTCTATCGCTTCCTCGTGGAGTTTGTGCGCGCGGGTGTCACCGCCGATGTCGCCTGGGACGGCCTGACGCAGGCGCAAATCGCCAGTATCCTGATTGC
>JBBRGS010000147.1:0-9098 GCA_038240635.1 Armatimonadota bacterium | reverse complement strand
GAACAAGTCACGCACTGGGATGCGGAAGCCGGGGAGGACCGGCTCAGCGTCCAGCTCCCCCTCTTCCGTCACCAATTGTACCAGTTCGCCAGGGCGAAAGACTCGTACCGCCCGGTCGGATGGAGTCATCACCCAGACGAGGCCGCATCCGGCGCGTAGATACATCGCGGCTTTGGCGGCGGTCGCCGTCAGGTTGTCGTATGGCGAGACGATCTCCACCGCCAGGTCGGGCGCGCCGGGGATGAACCCCTCCAGTTCCTCGTCCAGGATGCGTTCCTTTCGGATGAAGCCAACATCCGGGCTGCGAACGGTCCACGGCTCCCTTTCGAGGATATATCCACCATCGGAGTTGGTGACATAACCGAGATCGTGTTCCTCGCAATACGCATCGAGCAGTCGGAAAACTCGTCCGCCCAGACGACTGTGGCGGAAGCCTGCGGGCGCCAACGGAATCACCTCTCCCCGAATCAGTTCGACAAACTTCTCCTCCCCCACGAGCCGGGCGAATTCCTGCGCCGTCCATCCTGTCGTCGCATTGGGAACGGAGTGAGGCCTGCTCTCGATTTTCGGAAGTGCGGATACGGTCATCGGGAAGCCCTCCCGCCCCTCGCGCGCCCCTACTGGTGGCCGCGAAGGGCGTCTGCGAACGAGTCAACCCCTTCAGGCGGCGGTTAGCCCGCGCGCCGTCTTGCTGTAGCGCAGGCCGTACTCCAGCGAATCGACCAGCGCCCGCCAACTCGCTTCCACGATATTGGACGAGACGCCGACCGTGTTCCACACCTCATCGTGGGCGCGGGTCTCCACGAGGACGCGCACCTTGGCGGCGGTGCCTTCGCTGGCGCTGAGGACACGCACCTTGTAATCCACCAGATGAATGTCGCCCAGGGCGTCGTACACGGGGCGCAGGGCCTTCCGCAGGGCGGCGTCCAGCGCGTTCACGGGGCCGTCCCCTTCGGCGGCGGTGAGGAAGGTCTGGCCCTCCACCGTGAGCTTGACATTGGCCACCACGCGGTCGTCGCCGTCGCCGAGACGGTCCATCACGACCTGGTAATGGTCAAGGTGGAAGAGGGGGGTATGCTCGCCCAGCGCGCGGTGGATGAGGAGCTCGAAGGAGGCTTCGGCGCCCTCGAAGGCGTATCCTTCGTTCTCCATGCGGGTCAGTTGATCGAGGATGGCGCGGGTCTCCGGGGAGGACTTGGCCAGGTCCACGCCGAACTCCTTCGCTTTTCCGGCGATGCTGCTGCCACCGGAGAGTTCGGAGATGAGGAAGCGGCGCGCGTTGCCCACCTGTTCGGGATTGATGTGCTCGAAGGTTTGCGGGTTCTTGTAGACGGCATCCACGTGCATCCCGGCCTTGTGGGCGAAGGCGCTGCGGCCCACGAAGGCGAGCCGGTCATTGGGGGGGATGTTGGCGAGTTCGCTGAGCGTGTGGGCCGTCTCGGTGAGGCGGGCGAGTTGGTCGTCGGAGAAACAGCGGAGGCCCATCTTTAGCTGAAGCAGCGGAATGATGGAGCAGAGGTTGGCGTTGCCGACCCGCTCACCCCAGCCGTTCATGGTGCCCTGCACCTGGGTGGCGCCGCCGCGCACCGCCGCCACGGAGTTGGCCGTCCCCAGTTCGGAATCGTTGTGGGTATGGATGCCGACCGGGACGGGCAGACGCTCGCAGACGCTCCGCACGATGGCCTCCACGTCCCAGGGGAGACTGCCGCCATTGGTGTCACACAGGGCCACGACGCTGGCGCCTCCCTGAACCGCCGCGTCCAGGGAAGCGAGGGCGTAGTCGGAGTCGGCGCGGTAGCCATCAAAGAAGTGCTCGGCGTCGTACACCACCTCGCGGCCGTGGCTCCTGAGGTAAGCGACCGAGCTGCGGATCATCTCCAGGTTGTTCTCCGGCGTGGTGCGGAGGACTTCCGTGACGTGGAAGGTCCACGATTTGCCGAAAATGGTGATGACCGGCGCGGCGCTTTTGAGCAGTTCGGCGAGGATGGGATCGTCTTCGGGGGCGAACCGGGGGCGGCGGGTGCTGCCGAACGCGGCGAGGCGAGCGTTCTTCCAGGACATATCGCGCGCCTGATTGAAGAAGTCAATGTCCTTGGGATTGGAACCAGGCCAGCCGCCTTCAATGGTGTGAACGCCGAGTTCATCGAGGAGGCGGGCGGCGCGCAATTTGTCATGCACGCTGAAGGAGACGCCTTCGCCCTGCGAGCCGTCGCGCAGAGTCGTATCGTAGATCATCACGGAAGGAACGGAAGTCATCGCATCACCTGAGGGTTCCCATTGCGGGAGTCCGAAGTACGCGCCATGAACGGCGGAGACCTTCGGAGAGAGCCGGGTCGCGCGCGGGGCGGATTGAACCCGGCGGGGAAGAAGGGAAGCGCGAGAGCGGCGACGGTCAGGCGAAACGCGAGGCGTAGGCGAACCGTCGCCTACGTAATGTAAATCCAGGTGATCATGCGATGATGCGCGAGAAAGGGAGTCACGCTCATGTTATTACTGGAATCAGGCGCATCAGTCAAGGCGGTCGCGCATGGTGAACAGGGTAAAATCATTCTTGTTCCTGAATATCCGGGCGGTTGAACCCGCTGCAACGACCGCACGAAGTCGGCCTTCGCCGACTCCCTTCCTGCCAAAAAACGCCGCTAACGAGCCATCCGGCAACCCGCCGATGAACGAACTCCTAACCCGCGCAGGCGGGTTTCGTGTGTCTGTTGCAGCGGTTTCAACCGCCCGAAACCTCAATGAACTGACCCGGATGTGGAGAAAAGCAGCGTGTTGAAAGGCCGGGGTCACTCTGGTATAATAGGGGTAGGGGGTATAGGTATCCTCTTGTTCGGCCTCCAGGAGGCGCATCTATGACGGTCCATGACATCCTCATTCCTGGCGCGGGCGCTGGCGTCATCGCGTTCCTTGCCTGGTTCTTCTTTGGCGTTAAATCCAGCGCGGCGGCCCATTCTCACGACGCCGAAGCGCCAACTTCTGACGCGGCGGCGGCCCGACTGGCCGAGGACGACTTCGCGGTGACGGGGATGACGTGCAACAGCTGCGCGCTCTCCATCACCCGCGCGCTGGAACGGCTCGAAGGCGTCCAGGCCGCCGATGTCTCCTTCGTGTCCGGGCGCGCTCGCGTCACCTACGACCCCGCCGTCGCGTCTCCCGACGCCATTGAGGAACGGGTGGACGACGCCGGATACGAAGCCACCTGGGCGCCCGCCGACACCGCGCCGGATCCCAACGCGGAGGCCGCCAAGCAGGCTCAGGAGGCCGAAGCCCTGCGCCGTCGCTTCGTCGTTTCGCTCCTCTTCACCCTGCCGGTCTTCTGGGGCGCGATGGGCATGGGATGGCTGCCGACGCCTCATTTTCTGATGAACCCGTGGGTCCAGCTCGCCTTAACGACGCCGGTGGTGGCGTACAGCGGCCTGAAGTTTTACCGAGGCATGTGGGCCGCGCTCCGCCACCGCGCCGCCGACATGAACACGCTGATCGGGCTGGGAACCGGGGCCGCTTTCCTCTGGAGCCTCTTCGCCACCGCCTTCCCGCAGGTCCTCACCGCGCAGGGAGTGGCGCCGCACGTCTACTATGAATCGGTCGGCGTCATCCTCACCCTCATTCTCCTGGGCCGACTGTTCGAGGCGCGGGCCAAGGGCCAGACCGGCGCCGCCCTCTCAAAACTGGTTCGCCTCGGCGCGAAGACCGCTCGACTTCTCGAAAATGGCGGGGAGCGGGATGTCCCCATCGAGACGGTACGCGTGAACGACACGCTGCTGGTGCGACCGGGTGAGAAAGTCCCGGTGGACGGCGTGGTCCTCACCGGCGCCAGCGCGCTGGATGAAAGCATGGTGACGGGCGAAAGCCTCCCCGTGGAAAAGGCGGAGGGCGACGGAGTCATCGGGGCGACGCTGAACCGCACGGGCGCCTTCACCATGCGGGCGACCCGCGTGGGCCGGGATACGATGCTGTCACAGATCATTACGCTGGTGCGGGATGCCCAGGCGTCTCGCGCGCCGATCCAGCGGCTGGCCGACCGCGTGACCTCCGTCTTTGTGCCGGTGGTCCTGATGATCGCGGTCGCGGCGTTCGTGGGCAACCTGCTCTGGGGGCCGGAGCCGCGCCTGACTCAGGCGTTCACGCACATGGTGGCGGTCCTCATCATCGCATGCCCGTGCGCGCTGGGCCTCGCCACGCCGACCTCCATCATGGTGGGCACGGGGAAAGGCGCCGAGATGGGAGTCCTCATCAAGGGCGCCGAAGCGCTGGAGGCCGCCGGAACGCTGACCGCCATCGTGCTGGATAAAACCGGCACCGTGACCGAAGGCCGCCCTGCCCTCACCGATGTCGCCCCCGCCCCCGGCGTTGATGAGGCCGATCTCCTCCGGTGGGTGGGGAGCGCTGAACGCCATAGCGAACACCCTCTCGCCGAAGCGCTGACCCAGGGCGCGACCGCGCGTGGGATCGAGCTGGCTGAGCCAACCCGATTTGAGAGCCTCACCGGGCTGGGCCTGGAGGCCGAAGTGGAGGGCCGCACCCTGCTCATCGGGAACGCGCGCCTCCTCGCCGAGCGGAACGTCGCCACCGAAGAGTGGACTGAGACCGCCCGGCGCCTCTCCGAAGAGGGTAAGACTCCGATCTACGCGGCGGCGGACGGGAAGATGCTTGGCGTTTTGGCTGTCGCTGATCCCGTGAAGCCATCCTCCGCCGAAGCGATTCGGGACCTTCAACGCCTCGGCCTGTCCGTCGCCATGCTTACCGGCGACAACCGCCGCACCGCCGAGGCCGTCGCCGCGCAGGTAGGGGTGGTCCGCGTGCTGGCCGAAGTGATGCCGGATAAGAAGCAGGACGAGGTGAAGCGGCTTCAGGCCAGCGGCGACTCAGTGGCGATGGTCGGCGACGGCATCAATGACGCCCCGGCCCTCGCCGCCGCCAACGTGGGGATCGCCATTGGGAACGGGACCGACATCGCCCTCGAAGCGGCGGACATCGTCCTGATGCGCGGCGACCTGCGCGGTGTGGCGGACGCTATCGCACTCTCGCGGGCGACCCTGCGGAACATCCGGCAAAACCTCTTCTTCGCCTTCGTCTACAACGGCCTCGGCATTCCGCTCGCCGCCGGGGCGCTTCATCCGCTCACCGGGTGGACGCTTGACCCGATGATCGCGTCGGTGGCGATGGCCCTCTCCAGCGTCTCGGTGGTGACGAACGCGCTGCGGTTGCGAGGGTTCCGCACCCGGCGTACCAGCCCTCCAGATCCGCCGCAGCCGCGCATTCGTCCCGCGACGGCCCGAGCGAGATCCGCATGAGCGGTTCTGTGGAGAAGGAAGCGGTCGGGAGCGGGGCGCCTCATTCCACGGCGCGGTCGGCGGAGGATCGGGCGCGTCTGCTGGCTCGCCTGAAACGGATCGAGGGGCAGGTGAAGGGGTTGCAGCGCATGGTGGAGGAGGATCGGTACTGCGTGGATATCCTTGGCCAGATCGCCAGCGTCCAGGAGGCGATGCGGGGCGTGGGAAAGCAGCTCCTGCGGGGGCACCTCGCCCATTGCGTTACGGATGCGCTGCGCTCCGGCGACCCGGCGGAGGAAGCGCGGACTTATGAAGAGTTGATGGAAGTGATATACAAGTACACCCGATGAATCGCTTCCGTGACGGGTAAGAAACGAATACGCCGCCGGAGGAATTGGCTTTCGGCGTTGTGAGACAGAAGACAGGAGGAAACACCATGGCTCAACTGACGGCGCACGCCCCGGATATCACCTGTGAGGGCTGCGCGAACGCGATACAACGGGCGCTGGGTAAACTCAGCGGCGTCTCGAAGGTAGAGGTGGACGTGCCGAGCAAAGACGTGACGGTTCAGTACGAGGAGGGCGTCGTCACGCCTGCGGACGTGCTGGGGAAACTCTCCCGCGCGGGGTACGACAGCGCGTTGAAAACGGCGTGACGGCGCAGGGCGGTCGCCGGGGAAGGAGCTATCCTTCCCCGGCGGCCTTCCGGCGAGGGCTACTCTTCCCCGGCGGCCTTCAGCATGATGAGGAGCATTTTGAACGCGGCGACCGCCTTCAGCGCGTGAGGGCGGTGGGCGGGCATGGTGAGGGTGTCGCCGTCCTTCAGGGTGTAGGGTGTTCCATCCACGCGGATTTCCGCCTGGCCGTCGAGGAGGACGACCACGGCGTCGAAGGGGGCGGTGTGCTCGCTCAGTTCCTGCCCCTGATCGAAGGCGAAGAGGGTGACGTTGCCGCCGGGGTTCTTGACCAGCACGCGGCTGACGATGGCGCCTTCCTGGTATTGAAGCATGTCGCGGAGGACACGCGCCTCCACTTTCAGGTCAGACATATCTCACTCCTTTCAGAGCGTTCGGCGAGTGAAGAAGGGATTTCGGAAGAGGATGAGGCCGGGCCGAAGATGAGGGGCGACGACCTGTTTCATCGTTGAGGATGGCGCCACGGGAATCAAGCCGGAATCGATTGACGTCTGGCGCAAGAGGGGCAATTTGGCCTGGACACCGGCGGATTCGTGTGCTACAGTGAGGGTGCAACCTAATGGGTGGGGAGATGGGGCTGTGGCTCAGCTGGGAGAGCGCCTCGTTCGCAACGAGGAGGCCGGGGGTTCGAATCCCCCCAGCTCCATTCGGAACAGGCGTTTGCGGCCCACTCACGCCTGTACTGAGCGCATCGTTCGCGTCTCCATCCCATGATCCTCTCCACTGGAGACCTCATCATGGGAAAACTCAGCTCCTCGTTCGTCTCTGACTCGCCTCCTCGTTCGGCGCCTTCCCGAACGTCCTCTCCCCGCGCCCTCCCGCGCCGCGCCTCCCGCCGCTCCCCTCATGGCTCCCATGACGCCCCGCCCCCCGCCGTTCGGGAAACCTTTCCCCTCACGGAACTGGCCGGGTTCATCGAAGACTGGAGCGCCGACGCCGAAGCCCGGCAACTCAGCCCCCGCACTATCGAAGCCCACCGCGACATCTTCCAAAAGTTCGGCTACTACTGCGACGCGCACGATCATCCGACGGTCAATCCCGCCGCCGTCCGGGGCTTCCTCGCTCACCTGCGAACCGGCCACCTGGAACCGGGAGGCCGATGGGGAAACAACGAGAAGTATCCTCACCTCGCTCACGCCCGGCGCCCCGTCTCCGCGCGCACGGCGGAAACGTACTACAGCAAGCTGCAAACCCTCTTCAACTACCTGATGAAGATGGAACTCCTCGACAGGTCCCCCTCCCGCCTCATTGACAAGCCCATCGCCCGGAGGGACGCCGTGCAGCCGTTCACCCCGGAACAGATTCAGGCCCTCATGGACGGCGTTCGCCAAAGCCGCCACTCCCAACGAGATCTGGCCCTGCTCTACACCCTCTTCGACACCGGGGCGCGCGTCTCCGAAGTGTGCGGCCTGCGCGTCGGCGACGTGGTTCTGGAGCGCGGCAGTGGCTACCTGCGCGTGCGTGGCAAAGGGAACAAGGAGCGCACGCTGCCGTTTGGCCGCCAGTGTCATGCCGTTCTCTACGAGTATCTGAGGAAGGCGGAACGCAACCCCCGCAACCCCCAGCGCCCCCTGCGGGAGGAAGATGAACCGCTCTTCCCCGGCGAACGCGACGACTCCCAACCCCTCAACCGCAGTGGCGTCTCTCAGATTCTCCGTCGGCTGCAGAAACGCATTGGCCTGAGTGGCGTGCGCGTCTCCCCGCACACGTTACGGCACACGTTCGCTGTCACCTTCCTGCGCGATGGCGGCGACTCGTTCACCCTGCAACAGCTCCTCGGTCACACCCATCCGGCCATGACGGCCAAGTACGTGAACTTCGCCCGCGCCGACATTCACGAATCCCACCGACGCCACTCCCCCGCCGACAGCCTGAAGCGCCCTCGCTGACCTCCTGCTGACCCACAGCCTCATCACTCCCGCCCGGCCCGTCTCTCCCGCTCAATGAGACGGGCCGCTTCCGTGTACGCCGCCTGAAGACTCATTCCTGGGAGGTTACTCAGTCTGTTCCCGCCCCGCTCCCTTTCTTTCGGGGACGTATCAGGTTCCCCGTGGCCGCGCGCAGGGCGCTTTCCCGGTTCCGGCCCCGTTTCCCTTCACTCTGGCATCCCTCGGAACAGTAATTCCGACGGTCCTTCCTTACCCTGCGGCGTTCATTCCCCTCCCCAAACGGACCCGATTCATAGACGTGGAACACCTCGCCGCACACGTCACAGACCGCCGTGGTTTTCGCCAGTACCGCCTGCTGCAACTCCCGTATCAACGATACGATGAACAGTTCCCTTCCTGCGTTTTGGGGTTGCAGGTCCGTGCGTATCGCCCCTTCGGACCCCTCAGGCCACAGGAACCCCGGACGCAGGTTTGCGTAAGCGGGGCCCATCAGTTCCGTCATGGAGGACAGCCAGACCTCACGCCCCGCTTCCAGTGAGCGGGGAGGCTTCCACGGCTTCGCCCGGTACTCTTTCCGATTCCGACCGAACGATGAATAGCGTTCCCTCTCCTTTTCGGCTTCATCCCAGGCGGAACGCCCCAACGGCCCCTCAATCCACCGCCACACCTCCCCGGCGCTCTCCCACCCCTTCTGAAGGTTGCGGTACGCCTCCAGAAGGGCGCGGAACCGGCGCGCATGCCCTCCCCGAACCGAGACAAGTTCCCGGTACTCCCCGGAACCATGTCCACCCCCACCGGAGCACGTCTCCGGCTGCCCCTCGTGGCAGTACGGCAGGCCGCATTCGCACAGGCCCAGGGGACCCCAGGCGCTCGCGTGCGCGCAGACCGCCTCCTCAGACGGGTCCCGCCCCAGTTTCACAAACGCGCCCAGTCCCCCCCTGTTCCGCCAGTCTCTTCCCTCCGCGAAGTATAAGGCGGGTTGATCACCCCAAAGGCCCAGGGTCACGCCGTCGTTTCCATCCCCTCCGCTCTTCATGACATTCCTCCCCAATAGGAATATAAACAGGAATATAAGCTATAGAAGTATAGTCCAAGGAGACTTACACTGTCAATGGCCGCAATCACGTGGCTCTGTGAATGGGAGGCCCATATGGACAGCGTGCTTATCACGGTGCCGGAGGCTGCGAAACTGGCGGCGATCAGCCGCGCGCAGGCGTATAACCTGTGCCGAAGTGGCGAGTG
>JBBRGS010000146.1:0-9330 GCA_038240635.1 Armatimonadota bacterium | reverse complement strand
TGGTCGTTCCATCCTACTTGGACAGCGAATCAGGTGAAAGAGGCGCTGATCATCACAGCCAGGGACATTGGGAACAGTGGCTGGGATTCGTTATTTGGCTACGGTCTCGTGAACGCACAGGCTGCAATTCAGTACACACCTGGACCTGATAGTTACACAATGTCCTGGGTTCCAGGAAGCGTGATGAGGGGCAAAGCAGGGGATGCCACCGAATTCAAAGTAGCGTTCAATCCTCCGCTGCCAGTAAATATGATTAATAGTGTCTACCAAGGTTTTACAGCTGACGAGGAAGATAAAGTAAGTTTTGCTGGAGGAACTTGGGATTCCGACAGCGACCCCATGCATGTGATGACTTTGAAAGGTCCTGTGCCTTCGACTGCGGTGAACGGACCCATTTACACATGGGTATATCTTAAAGGGGTTGATGAGCCGCTCTTTGTAAGTAGTCCCGATAATTATGTGGTGACTCCATCTGAACCTTCAACCACCGTCGGCGCGCTTGCGGTGCGGGGGACGGACCAGATGATCTACATCAACCAGGTGGATTCCAACGGTGCCTGGAGCGGCTTCGCGCCTATTTCCAACGGCTGGACGCCCTCTACCCCGTCCGTTGCACTGGTGAACGGCCGATACCTCTACACCGTGGTGCGGGGCACTGACAACGCCATCTACTACAACATCGGCGACCTGTCCACTGGCGTCTGGGAGGGCTGGAAACTGCCCACCGGTTACGGCGCTACCTTCGACGCCCCCACCACCGCTGTGTTTAACGGGCGGCTCTACGTTTTCGTTCGTGGCACCGATCAAATGATCTACTTCAACGCAATGAACCTCACCGATCGCTCATGGAGTGGCTGGAAGGTGATCCCTGGCGGCTGGACTCCCTCACCCATCTCCCTCGCCGTCGCCAACGGGCAGTTGTTCGTGACGGTGCGCGGCACCGACAACGGCATCTGGTTCACTCACACCGCCGATCCCATGAACGGCCATTGGCCCGGCTGGGCGCCGCCTCCGGGTTACGGCCGCACGTTCGACATACCGGCGACGACCCCATGGAACGGCGAGTTCGTTGTATTCGTGCGGGGGACCGACAACGCTCTCTACATGAACCGGGTCAACCTCACCAATGGCACGTCGGGCGGGTGGAACCTTGTGCCGGGTGGCGGCAGCACCCCCAGCGCTCCGACGGCGGCGGTGGTGAATGGCCAAATGGCGCTGGTCGTGCGCACGTCTGACAACAGGATATGGGGGAATAACGCGGCAGCCGGTTACGGTTCCTGGACGGGATGGTATGTGATCCCAGGTGCGACACAGAACCCGCCGTGCCTGGTGCGCAACACCGACACGAACGGAACGGCCCTGGCGGCGCTTGAGCGGGGTGTGCCGCGCACGGTAGTGACGCCCGGAGACGGAGCGACGCCGGAGCCGGAACGCGAGCCGTGGGTGGTCGGGGACGTGAACGCCGATGGTAAAGTGACCGTCTCCGACGCGCTGATGGCGTTGGTGATCGCCACCTCGCCGCAAACGCCCATGGCGGACCAGACGCGGCGGGCGGACGTGGCCCCGGCGGGTCAGCCGGACGGCAAAGTCACCATCGCCGACGTGACGTCGCTCCTGCGGATGGCCGTCGGCCTGAAGTAACGCTATCTGCCAGCTCTATCAACCCTGCGCGACTGCCCCGTCAGGTTCCTTTGGCGGGGCGTCCGCGCATGGAGCATGACTCGGCAGGTATCCAGATATGGACAAAGGATGCGAGAGCGACCGGACGATAAGTGAGAATCACGATCTGGCGGAGGAGCGCGAGGGTTCCAACGATCCAAAGCGGGGACTTGGACGGTTTCCGCCGAAACAACCGAATAGCTATTCGTTTCTCTCCATTGCAATGCGGGATGATGAAGCGTATATTAGGGATGAAAGTTAGTTTCCAGGAGAACCTTAGGAAATCCTGTTGCCCTTGGCAGCCTCATGTTAAAATCTCCAAACAGGAATAACCCGATTCATCTTAGCGCCTTCCTGTGCCCCATGTTCATTAGGGAGTGTTCCATGCCCCGCTTCAATCGTTCCTGTGTTGGCGCGCTCCTGCTGACGTTGCTTGCGCTCCCCTGGATGGCCCACGCCCAGCAGAGCGCCAATTATCAAATCTCCCACCTCGTCCCCACCCCTCAACAGGCCCGCTACATGGACCTTGAATACGGGATGTTCGTCCACTTCAGCATGCCCACCTTCCTTGGGGAAGAGTTCCCCGACGGCGCCGCTTCGCCTGACACCTTCAATCCGACGAACTACGATCCGGTTCAGTGGGTGCAAATCGCCAAAAACTCCGGGATGAAGTACTTGGTGCTCACCTCCCGCCACCTGGAGGGGTTTTCCCTCTGGCCCACGGATGTCTCCAGCTACAGCGTTAAAAACTCCTCCTGGAAAAATGGTCAGGGCGACGTGATTCGGGATGTCGCGGATGCATGTCGCGCGGCGGGCATCCAGTTCGGGTTATACATGAGCATTGAAAACAAGCATGAACCCGCCTTTACCAACCTCGACCCAAACAACCGGGCTTACGACGAGTTTATGAAGGCCCAACTCCGCGAATTGAGCTCCCGCTACGGCGACATTCTCCTGTTCTGGTTCGATCCCGCCTCGAATGTCCCCGGTCGCTGGTACGACGTGCAGGGCTACTTTCAGGCCATCGCCGAGACTCAACCCAATGCGCTCACCGCCATCGCCGGGAAAGACATCCGCTGGGTGGGCAACGAGGACGGCGTCGCGCCGGAGACCTTCTGGAATGTCATTCCCCACTTCCTGGAAAATAACGCCTACGCCTTCTACCCCGCCGAGGCCGATACCACGACGCGCACCTACGATTCCCACGGGAAGTCTCCCAGTTGGTTCTGGCTCTCCCCGGATCAACAGTATCTTCGTAGTGAGGAAAGCCTCATCAATATCTACCAAAACTCAGTGGGCCGAGGCGTGAACCTGCTCCTGAACGTCGGGCCGGATCGAACCGGCCGGATTCCACCAGCCGACGCGGAGCGGGTCCAGAGAGTGGGGCGACTCCTCAGCCGGAACTACAACCCGTATCGTAACTTCCTGCGCGGCCATGTCGTTACGGCGAGCGGCTCGGACGGGGATGCGGTGGCTCCGCAAAACGCTATTGACGGGGACCTGAACACCTACTGGATGGGACCGAAAAACAGCGCCGAAACATGGATTGAAGTGGACATGGGACGACCGACGTGGTTCAACCGGTCCATCATGCAGGAGATGACGACACTGGGGCAACGGGTGGATCAGTACCTGCTGCAATACTGGGACGGCGTTACGTGGCAGGACGTGAACCGGGGCGCCGCCCCACACGTCACCACAACCATCGGGCACAAGAAGATCGATTCGTTCCCCGACGTGGTGGCTAGCCGCGTGCGCCTGACCCTCCACGCTCTTCCTGAAGCCGACACGCCGACGCTCCGCGAGTTCGGGGTGTACCGTTGGATGCCATTACCCGGTGACGTCAACGGCGATTCGGTGATTGACGTGAAGGATGTCATCGCTGTCCTCCAACACGTTGCGGGACGGCAGGCGCTCCCACCGGAGGCTCAACAGAGCGCCGATGTAGTCGCGGACGGCCAGATCAACGTGATGGACGTGATCAAACTCCTGCGAGAGACTCTGGGATTAGGAAATATCCGGTGATGAAAAATCCCAAAGATGGTGAACAGAATACCCCATACGACGCGCAGACGTGGCCCCGGCGGGTCATCCCGATGGCCAGGTCACCGTCGCGGACGTGACGGCCCTGCTGCGGCAGGCGGTCGGCCTGAAGTAAAGAAAGCGAGACCGTAAAGAAGAATGCAAGTGAGAAGCAGGGGGCGACCAGCTGCCATCCCCCTGCTTCTCACTGTTTACCCCTTACCGTTGCGACCCGTCCCCCCTAATAATGGTACCGGCGCGCCAGGATGCGAAGGACCTTGTCGGTCACCGAATAGACAAGACGATGTTCCTCATCAATCCGTCGGGATCAACAACCGGCCAACTCATGCCTCAGGGGTTCGGGCTTACCGACCCCTGAAAACGGCTCCCGGATTGTCGCTTCGATTAAGCGAAAGATACGCAGCGCTTTTTTGCGGTCCTGTTGGACCCACCACGCCAAATCTTCAAATGCCGAGGGATCAAATTCCAAGTTTCGCACGGGTTTCCTCTAAATTCATTCCCCCTTGCCGGTCTTTCGCCTCCAGAAGTCGCTCACGCATCGAAGGGCTGGAGAGCAAGTAAGCGGTTTCTCTTTCGGATGCGATTTCCCTCCAGAGTTCAATGGGAACGATCACGCTGATCGGATTGCCTTCGGGGTCCGAAACGAACAGAATGTCAGATCCGCCAGCCATTTTGACCTCCTGGTCTCCCTCTATTCCTCAACTGAAGCCTTGTAATACTCCCGTCCTTCAACTGCCCAGCGGCGCCGTGGCGAACGTCTCCAGCCCCAGGCCGTCGTCCTGGCCGCGCAACCGGGCGTAGTACCCGGCGGTGGCGATCATCGCGGCGTTGTCCGTGCACAGGATCGGCTTTGGGGATAGGACACGCACGCCCGCTTCCGCCGCCGCCGCCGCAAACCGCGCCTTCAGCCGCCGGTTGGCCGCCACGCCGCCCGCCACCAATACGGTCTCCACGCCATGTGCCCGCGCCGCCCGCAGCGTCGTCGTCACCAGGGCGTCCACCACCGCCTCCTGAAAACTCGCCGCCACATCCTCCACCCGCGCGTTCGGGTCCGCCTTCAGGAAGCGCAGCAGCGCCGTCTTCAGGCCGCTGAACGAGAAGTTGAACGTCCCCCCCAGGTCCGCCCTCGGAAACGGGAACGCCGCCGGGTCCCCCTCCGCCGCGAGCCGGTCAATCACCGGGCCGCCGGGATACCCCAGCCCCATCGCGCGCGCCACCTTGTCGAACGCCTCCCCCGGCGCGTCGTCCAGCGTCTGGCCCACCGGCGTGAAGCGGCCATGCCCGGTCATCAGCGCAAGGTTGGAGTGCCCGCCGGAAACGACCAGGCCGAGCATGGGAAACGTGAGATCGGGATGCTCCAGGAAGTTCGCGTACAGGTGCGCTTCGAGGTGATTCACCCCGACGAGCGGCTTCCGATACGTCAGCGCGAGAGCCTTGGCCGCCGCCACGCCGACGAGCAGCGCCCCCACGAGGCCGGGCCGGTTCGCCACCGCGAAGACATCCACCTCGGCGAAGGTGATGCCCGCGTCCGCCAACGCCTGCGCGATCACCGGGTTGATGGCATCCACATGGCAGCGTGCGGCGACCTCCGGGGCCACCCCGCCCCACTGGCGATGGGTCTCCACCTGCGACCAGATCACGTTGGAGAGCAGTTCCCGGTCGTCGCGCAGGACGGCGGCGCTCGTCTCGTCGCAGGTCGTCTCAATCCCCAGCGTGATCACTGCGGCTCCTCGTGTCGTGAACCCGCAGGGTCGAACAGCCTGGCCCGGTTGGCGAGGAATGTCGCCTCAAACTCCGGCGCCCAAAGGTCATCCACCCACATCACAATCGCGTCCTCGCCCGTGTCGGCGTAATAATGGCGCCGCACCGCCGCCGCCGTGAAGGCGTACTTCTCATACAGGCGCAGCGCCGCCCGATTGCTCCGGCGGACCTCCAGCGTCGCCCGGCGCGCCCCCAGCCCCCGCGCGGTGTCCACCAGCCCCACCAGCAGCCGCTCGCCGATGCCCCGCCGCCGATAGTCCGGCTCCACGCCGACGGTGGTGATGTGCGCCTCATCCATGATGACCCACATCCCCGCGAAGCCGACGACCGCATCGCCGACGCTCGCCACCAGATAGCGCGCGCACCGGTTGGTCAGCTCGTTGAAGAAGGCGCTTTCCGGCCAGTGCGTGGGAAAGCAGGTCCGCTCGATCCGCACCACGTCCTTCACGTGATGACGGTCCATCGGTTCGAGCGTGAGACTATGGGGGAAGGTGAGCGTCATAAACTCAGTCTAGCACACCGTCGCTGCGCTTCGGGCGCCTTCGCCTCACGCCGAATTCTCCTCCCAGGCCGACGCCAGGGCCTCATGCGACAGAGGGCCGACTCGCAGGATGCGAGGCGCGGCGCCGGTGAGGTCCACCACCGTGGAAGCGACGCCGCCGAAGACGCGGCCACTGTCGAGGAGCAGGGTGAAGCGCTGCGACAACGCCGCCTCCACCATGTCCGCGTCCACCGAATCGCGCTCGCCGGAGCGATTGGCGCTCGTCACCGCGAGCGGGCCGCCAAACGCGCGCAGGACTCCAAGCGCCACCGGGTGATCCGGCATCCGCACGCCGACCGTTGCGCCGCCGCCGAGCAGTTCCGCCGGAAGCGACGCCGCCGCCGGGAGGATCAGCGTGAGCGGCCCCGGCCAGAAGCGCGCCATCAGCCGCCGCGCGAGGGGCGACACCTCCGTCGTCACGCGCTCCACCCCGTCGGCGTTCCCCACGAGGAGCGGGATCGGCTTATTGTCCGGGCGACCCTTGGCGGCGAACAACGCAGACAACGCCCTCGGCTGCAACGGATCAGCGGCGAGGCCGTACACCGTGTCGGTTGGGAACGCGATGAGTTCGCCCGCGCGCAGCCGCCGGGCCGCCTCCTCAAACGCCTCTGCGCCGTTCAGGGCTTCCGTGAGCGTGTGCTCCACTCGGACGCGGAGGATCACTTGAACGCGATGACAGCCACGCCCGCGCCGCCCTCCTCTTCAGGGGCCTCGCTCACCATGCCGACCGTCGGATCGTCCTTCGCGGCCTCCCACACCAGTTTCCGCAGCGCGCCCAGCCCCTTCCCGTGGATGATCCGCACCGTCTGGATGCCCGCCACGCGCGCGTCGTCCAGGTATCGCTCGAAGTTGAGCAGCGCCTCATCCGCCCGCTGGCCCCGCAGGTCGAGCTCCGGCGACGTGTTGAGCGCCCGCTGGAGCGACACCGCGCCAAGATTGGAACCGGTCGGCGCGTCGGCGGGCTTGTCCTCCTTCCGGGTGCGGCGGAGCGTCTTCGTCGGCACCGTGAGGCGCATCGCTCCCACCTGTACCTCGCTCTGCCCGTTCTCCCGCCGCAGCAGGACCCCGCGCTGACCAAACTGCGACAGCAGCACCTCCTCGCCCGGCTCCGGTACCCCTTCCACGAGGTCCGCGTCCTCCACCGGGATTTCCGGCAGGCGGGGGAGCCGTTCGTCCTGCCGACGGCGGCGCTTCTCCACGCGCTCGGTGATGCGATCGAGGCGCTGGCGGGCGACCTCGGTGACTTTGCTCTCGCGGTCCTGCCGCCGCAACTGCTCCAGGATGGAGGCCGCCTCGTCCCGCGACCGCCGCACGATCTCCTTCGCCTCGTTGACAGCGCGCTCGGTCTCGCGGTCCTTGCGGCGCATCAGGCGGTCATACTCCTCCAGGGAACGCTTGCGGAGTCGTTCAGCCTCTTCCAGCGAGGCGCGGGCGGCGGCGGCGTTCGCTTCAGCGGCGCGGCGGTCGGCCTCCATGCTGCGGTACAGGTCATCCAGGGCGGCGCGTTCGGGATCGTATAGCTCGCGGGCGGCGCTCACCACTTCGTCGGGCATCCCCAGTCGGGCGGCGATGTGGAGCGCGTTGCTGCTGCCCGGCACCCCAATGAGCAGGCGATACGTCGGTTGCAGCGACTCCTCGTCAAACTCCACGCTGGCGTTGCGGCAGCTCGGCTCGGTGAAACCGAACTCCTTCAACTCAGCGTAATGCGTCGTCGCCACGATGCGCGCGCCGCGCTTCAACAGAAACCGGAGGATGGACTTCGCCAAAGCGGCGCCTTCCGTCGGATCGGTGCCCGCGCCCACTTCATCCAGCAGGACCAAACTCTGGCGGTCCACGCGGCTCAGGATGCCGACGATGCGCCGAATGTGGCTGGAAAACGTGGAGAGTGACTGCTGGATGCTCTGCTCGTCGCCGATGTCCGCGAACACCTGCCGGAAGACGGCGACTCGGCTGCCCTCATTGGCCGGGATAGGGACGCCCGCCTGCGCGAGGAGGGTCAGCAGCCCCAGGGTCTTCAGCGTGACGGTTTTACCGCCGGTGTTCGGGCCGGTGATGAGCAGCGCGTTAAACTCGCCGCCCAGTTCCACATCAATGGGCACGACTTCGCCGGTGAGGAGCGGGTGACGAGCCGCCAGGAGGGTGACGTGGCCTTCGGAGTCCAGTTCCGGCTCCACGGCGTCGTGTTCGTTGGCCCAGATCGCTTTGGCGGAGATCAGATCGAGGCGGGCGAGGGTTCGCACATTTGCCAAAATCGGATCGAGCTGGGACGCGATGAGCGCCGCCAGGCTGCGAAGAACCTTCTCAACCTCCTGCTGTTCCTTCAGTTCCAGTTCGCGCAGCTCGTTACCGAGTTCCACCACCGCCTGCGGCTCCATGAAGACGGTCGCGCCACTCGCCGAGGAGTCGTGTACCAGACCGCCGAACTCCCGCCGCGCCTCCGCCTTCACCGGGATGCAGTACCGCCCGTCGCGGAGGGTGATGACCGGCTCCTGGATCAGCGTCTTCATCGCGCCGGAGTGTAAAATGGAGTTGAGCTTCTCCATCATCCGATGATGCGTGGCCCGCAGCCGTTGACGCAGGCTCCCCAGCTGGGGGGACGCCTGGTCCGCCACATCGGCCTTCACCGTGATGCACCGCTGCACCTCGCCCTCGATCTTCGGGAAGTTCTGGAGCGTCTTCGCCCAGTCCGCCAGCAAGGCGACCTGTTCGGCGGATTTGAGGATATACGCTTGAAGCGACCGCGCGCCCTGAAGCGTCCCGACGATCTCCAGCAACTCCTCCGGCTGAAGGATGCCCGCCACAGCCGCCTTCTCCAGCGCCGGACGGATGTCCCGAACGCCGCCGAAGGGGAACGAGCCGCGCATGTCCATCAGACGCCGGGCTTCGCGGACCTCCTGCAGGAGGCTTTGGATGCGGCGGAGGCTCGTATCGGGGCGCAGCCGATCTACCTCCTCCGCGCCGAGGCTGCACGATGCGAACCGGCGGATTTGGTCCCGCACGAGGGGGAATTCCAGGGTTTCGAGAGTTTGAGCATCCATAAGAGTGAGGCGGTAGTCAGTACAGAAGTCAGATCAGGGGGAGGCGCGGCGAGGTAACGGAGAATTTCCTTCGGTATCATTACCCCGCAGGAAGGGCAGCGCAACCATGAGAAGCCTCCACACGGAGATAACAGAGAAAGGCGGCGAAGTGAACGCGGCGCGCCCTTCCACATTGTCGCCTGAGCCGCTACCGCCGCTAATGATGAGGAGTTCCCGACACTCGTGAAAGCCTTCATCGCCTCGCCCCTCATGCGCGGCGCGCTCCTCCTCTCCATTTTACTGCATCTC
>JBBRGS010000145.1:0-9331 GCA_038240635.1 Armatimonadota bacterium | reverse complement strand
TGCCGGAGGGTGAGCGCATACGTCTTACCATTGACCGGAGTCGCGCGGAAGAGCTGCTAGCCACGGCCGCGCAGGTCCTGTCGGGACTCTCGCCGGATGAGATTCAGGAGATTGAGCGGATCGCGACGGATCGTCGGCCTTTCTTACGCGCCCCTCCTTCCTCACCAGCGTGATGCATGACGTTCCGGCGGTTGCGCGGGTGCGGGAAGCGCAGCGACGCATTTCCGCGCGAGGCCAACACGATCCGGAGCGCCTCGTCAATTACGATCTGGAGATGCAGGAGCGCTACAAAGATCGGCTCCTGGTTGAGTCAAAGCGGCCGACTCCACCGCATACTGGCGAGGACGGCTAACCTTGGCGCGCTCGTACAATGGCGCGCTCCGCGAAGGGCGATATCCTCCAGGCGCCTCTGGCCGGGCGCTATGCCCGTTGCGCTCCGTCGGACGGCAGTGACCGCCCCATGAGGATGCCTTTCTAATACCTCACTGGGGCATCCAGGCCGATTTGTACGACTGATAAGTCGGGTCGGCCTTGAGATACGCCGGAGCGATCCGGTCCAGCGCCTTGAACACGAGCGAGGCTCGATGACGATCACCTAAATTGTAATAGATGGCGGCGATATGCCAGTAGGGTCCTGTATTTGTAGGGTCCAGGGTGATAGCCTTGCGATAGTAGGGGATCGCCGTCTCCGGATGGTCTGACCTGTATTCAGTAACATAGGCGAGGATTTCGTAAACGATGGAGGAGTTGGGCGCCCGCTTTCGGGCCAGCCGCACGAGATTCAAGGCGATCCGCTTGTTCTTTTTAATTTGCTCATCACCATACATCAATTGGTAAACCGCCAGTGCAAGATAAGGTTCTGGTCGGGCGGGCGCCCTCTGGTTCGCCCGTCTCAGCGCGGCGGCGGCTTTAGGCAGCGCGGTATCGGTTTCCCCCGAAGCAACCGGTTGGGGAGCGTTTTGAGGACGAGTTGAAGAGTACTGACGCAGGACCGCATAGCCCCAGGCGAAAAGGGCGTCGGCCTCGTTAGGGCGCTCGGCCAGCCGTTGGGCGTATAAGGTCACCAGCGGTCGCAGTTGAGTGCGCTTCTCGGCTTCCTCGATCAGGCGCCAGTGGGCCTCCATTCCCCATGCGTGTTCGGCGCGGCGCTCCACGGGAACCGAGAAATCATTGGGAGCGACGGCTTTCTCAAATCGGCGCGGCGACGGCCGGGAGCCACAACCACTCACCAGCAGGCACAGGCACAGGCACAGACTCAACACCAACGGCCCTAAAGCCCGATAGCGGGAGTTCGTCATATAAGAACACCTTTGCCTGGGAGGCTACCTGCCCGAACAGTTCTAATAAGTGTAGACCTTCACTGGATTACTCCATTCTACTTGCCTTGGTTCCATGCCATAGGGCGGAGCCGCTTTCCATTGGAAGTCCTTTTGGGCGTTAATCACGCCACTGGAAGCGTATTCTATACATTTACCATTTTGAATTTGGGAGTACTCCCATTCCTGAGCTTTGCTGAAATAACCTGGCGGTATATAAACTGGGTTTGCGTATGTTCTCGACCAACTTGGGAATGTATAGTTCATTCCAAATGAGAGCGGAATATCCCAGATAGACATCCCACCAATCTGCACTGAACATGACCACGATGGCATCTGAATTGTAAATGACATTGATCCCGGTGCGGCCCCGTTCGGTCCTCCATAGACTTGCGCGCCGGGTATATCCCGGATTTTTTGTCTGGACATGACACCATGACGTACACCATTAAGGTCGGGCACACCATTCATGACAACATAGTTCTCAAAACGGTGGTGAACTCCGAGGTACACGTCTGTTTGAATGCTCCTGGGGTTAATATACTCTTCGTCAGGACCCCGATCGGTCACAGTCAGCAATGTATGGTGCGTGAACGGATCGGTGTCATTCGGAAGCCATAACGGGTTGGTCAGCGGTGTGGCGTCGAAGTTCTTCTGATTGCTCGCCAAACCCGCCGTTCCTGTGTACCAGTAGTAGGTCTGGGCATTCGTCCATGCGCCGATGAGGAACGATAGGTAGTTGACTGTGACGCCGCTGAGGGTATCGCCCGACAACTCCGTCCACTCGTCTGTGGAGGCGCTCACGTGCCAAAGAACAGGAGAGTCAGTCAGTAGCACAACCGAACGCGGGTCATAGCAAAAGCGCTTTGTACGCTGAAGGAACTCCGGGGTGTAAGACGTGTAATGGCCGGGGGTATAAACTCGCACATACTCCTTGACAACGAACGAATGCCAGCTACCACTCACCATGTTTTCCAAACCTGTCAGGTAGACGGACTCCCAGCGGTTCACGGTATCTGTCGTTGGGTACGTGGAGAACACCCGGGGATGGCAATCCATCACAGGGATATTGGGATTGTCAAAGCAACCTACCCCATTGGATCGGACCAGGCGACCATCCAGATAGAGCTCGTAACCGTCGCCAAAGCGCTCTTTGCCATCTCCCGGATAACTGAGGTCATAGGTCCACTTCACGTGCACGAAGGGACCGGGTTTGTAGGTCTGGGCAGGAGCGTTTATAGCCAGTACTCCGGCCGCCCAGGCGTATCCAGCGGAAACCAGCGCCAGCAGAACCGTCATTGCCGTCCTGTACGAGAAGCGCTTCATGGCGCGGTTCCATTCCGGGTCTCCGGGCAGCCGGTATCATCAGTCCGGCCTTCAAAACATGGACGAAACGAGGGGCCATACCACGGCAGCGTGTACCCGTGCGCTTTGTCCGGTTGACCGTTTTCACCGCGAATCCATACCGTTATATTCAGCAAGCCCTGCCCGGTACGCCGGAGGACGATGTTGGAGGCGTCTCGTTCCGAGAACGTTGTGGGGAAGGGGGATTTCAACTCGCTGTCCTTGACGACGACGCTTGAGAGGAGGTGGCCGTCCATGCTGTAGGTCCCCTGGATCGCCCCTTCATCGTCCTTCGGCGCCGCTCTCATGCGCTCCCCTTCCAGCAGGTAGCCGATGAGCGCGGTCCCCCCGGCGTCGTCCAGGTGGTCTGCTGTCACCCCTTCGGCGGAGGCCATCGCCGCTTTGTCCCGGTCGTCCAGGGCGTGGATGCTCTGATAAAGGCGCTGTTGGTTGGCGTCGCTGGATTGGACCATCGCCTGCAGCGCTTCCTGCTCCGGCGTGGGCGGTTTGTGCATGTAGGCTGGCAGGCTCATGTGCGCCGGATTGGTGTCCCACGGGTAGGGGATCTCTTTGCCGTCCTTACCAACGAGGAAGAAGATCGGGTCCTTCGCTCCGACGGGGAGAGTCATGCGCACCTTGATGATCGAGCCGTCCTTCATCGTGATGGGCATGATGCCTGAATGAACGCGGGCCGCCGGGATGAGGGCCTGAGCGGCCCGGAGGAGCGCCTTTGGACCCTGAGGAGCGCGAGAGGCGCGCCAGCTTCCGGCGGCGACCAGAACCAAAACCGCGATCAGTCCGTAAAACGCGGCCAGGCGAGTGGAAGGTTTCATGATCGTTCCTTTCGCGAACGATACTGAGTTCCGTACCCGGTGAGGGCACGGCGCCAGGGAGACACCGCCTGGCGAACGGATGACTGAAAACGTGGAGTTCCCGCGGGTTGGGCCGCCAGAGGTCAGCGGCGGGGTATCGGGCCTGTGGTCAAGGCTTCCATTGCCGAGGGGATGAGCGCTCTCCTTCGTTACAATTTGATATTCCACATCCTGGAAGGAACTCCTTTGTATAACCGGAATTTTGGGAGCGCCAAACGATACGCTCACGCAGAGCGCCTCCTTCCCGAAGAGCGAATCGTTCGGCGGCGCCCTAATGTGGCAGGGCGGCGGGGAGACGGACGCATCATCGGTCTTCGGCTCAAGGATGATAGCGCAAAACAAAGCCCACCACCGCCCCTGCTAGGATGAGCCACACCGAATTGGGCTTGTAGCGAATCAGGAGGAACCCGCTCGATACCGCCAGCCCCGTCGTCCATGCGTCCACCATGGCGGCCCGCCCCAACTGCCACGTTACCACCCCCATCAGGGCGAGGGCGGCGGCGTTCACGCCGTCCAGAAACGCTCCCGCCACGGGGGACTTCCGAAGGCGCGGTATCAACGGTCCACTCACTGCGATGAACAGGAACGAGGGGAGAAATATCCCGAGGGTCGCCACCACTGCGCCCCACCCGCCGCCCAACAGGTAGCCGATGAAGGTCGCCGTCGTGAAAACGGGGCCAGGCGTCACCTGGCCTACAGCCACCGCGTCGAGGAGTTGTCCCGAAGTGAGCCATCCGAACCGTGACACCAGATCGGTGCGGAGGAATGCGAGCAGGACGTAGCCGCTTCCGTAGAGCACGGAGCCGACCTTGAGGAAGAAGAGGAAGAGAGGCGTCAGGCCGAAGGGGACGTGACCTGACGCCGCCACTCCCATTGAAGGGGAGTAGAAGGGGAAGGACACAATCCCGACCGCGAGGCCGAGGGGGAGGAGGAGCCAGGGGAGTTGGCGGCGCGTCCCCTCCTCCCGCCACCCCTTGAGACCACCCACCAGGACGCCCGCCCCAAACAGCGCCGCCACCTCACTCACCCCCAGGAGACTCAGGAGCGCTGTGAGGAGTGCGACCCCGACGAGCGTTCGGGTTTTCAGCGCCGAGCGCAACAGGCCCCAGAGGGCCTGAAATACCACCGCAATGATCACGGGCTTTACACCGTAGAGGACGCCTTCCACCTGGGGGAGCCGACCGAAGCGGGCGTACGTCCAGGCGAAAGCGGACACGATCAGGGCCGCGGGGAGGATGAAGCACACCCCCGACACCACCAGCCCCTTCCAGCCCGCCCTCTGGTGGCCGATGTGGATCGCCAGCTCGGTCGAGTTCGGGCCAGGGATCAGGTTCGCCGCGCCGAGGAGGTCGAGGAACTGAGCGTGAGTGAGCCAGCCCCGCCGCCGAACGACTTCCTCCTCCATCATGGCGATGTGGGCGGCGGGTCCCCCGAACGCCGTCGTCCCCAGGCGCAGGAACAGGAGAGCCAGTTCAAAGAGCGGGGTGGGCGGGAGTGGAGATGGGAGGTCCGGTATGTCTCCCTCTGTCGGTCTTCTCATGCGTGGCCCAGGCTCTGTGACCCTTGGTAATCCATCGGGATTCTCCCACGACGACGAGGAGGAGGAACAGGCTGATCAAGCCCATCAAGACATTGGTGAGGACCTCATGCGCCATCGGTTTTCGGTGGCGCTCCATAGGTTCCTCCATACGCCTGCCCCTCCGGGATGTCCTGGACGACCTACCGGATGAGTTCACCCCGGCACGCCTCCTGGACGCCGGATTTGGCGTTTCGCACCACGAACGTCACAGAGCCGGAAGGCGCCTGGGGGTGCGGATCAGCGTTTACCGAAGGGGACGCGCTCGCCTTCAGCCGGATCATCCGGCCCCAGCCGCCTTCCGCCACGCGAACCTGCTCCGTGTAGACCGGCGGGCCATACACCGCCAGCTCCTGCACCGACCAGAGGCGATCCGATTTCTCTTCATGGTTCGTCATGCGGAGATAACGAGTGCGCGCCGCAGGGAAGCGGATCGTGAAGACGCCGTTGAAGCGCGCCCGCCGGACCTCCTCCGCCGAGGCCCTCGCCCGTTCCGTCCACGCTTTGCCGTCCAGGGAGCCTTCGAGGGTGTAGCCGCGCGGAGTGTCGTCCGGCGCCGCCGAGGTGTCCAGCGTGACGCGCGCCACGGTTTGGACCTTCCCCATATCGAGGGTGAATTGATCGCCCGCGCACATGGGGCGGCCAGTCGTCCACCGGGTGGCGGGGTCGCCATCGAAGGCGAGGCGGCCCATCGCTGCGGCTTCGGCGGGGGCATGCACCGTGTCGGTGAGGCGCCACGCGGCGGAAGAGAAGCCGGGCCGGGGGCGCGGGAGCGTTGCGGAGGAAGGCGTCATCGCGGACAGAGGAAAAGCGCACAGGAGGAGGGCGGCGAGCGGGAATGAGAGAGTCATGGGAATGACGAGTTACCTACAAAGGCGACGGGAGATGGAGAAATGAGGAGGCCAGGTCCAGGCGACCGATGGAATGCCCATAGGAGGCGAAGATTTCTCCAGCGAAAGGGGTTTCGTCCGCTACTCTTTAATGGAGATGCATCCCCGCGCCTTTCGCGTTCCCCTTCGGAGACATCTCGTGGCCTCACCCTTCACCGCAACCCTGATCCTCTTTTCGCTCCCGCTGCTGTGCGCGATCCACGGCTTCGCCTCGGCGAAAGAGGGGCCGGAAACGCGCATCTACCTCGCGCCCGACGACCACACCGATTACTTCTGGACCGCCGATGAGGAGACCTATCGCCGCGTCTTCATCGAGACGCTGGACTACTACCTCAAACTCATCGAAGCGACGAAGGACGATCCGGCGCCGTACCGCGCAAAGTGGAACTGCGACGGCTGGCTCTGGCTCTGGGAGTATGAGAAGAACAAGCCGAAAGCCGACTTTGACCGCCTGATGGAGCGGGTCCGCGAGGGGGCCATCTCATCGCCACTCAACGCCCTGGTCTCGTGCTACGGGGGCCAGCCCGCCGAGGCCGTCCTGCGCGGCATGCTGTATCCTGGCCAGCTGGAGCGCCGCTACCACGTGCGATTTCCGCTCGCGGTGGCGATGGAGAACCAGACGCTGCCGTACGGCCTGAGCGCGCTGTGGGCCGGAAGCGGCGCCCAATGGTCGTGGCGCGGCATCTGCGGCTGCGCGTCCAAACTGCCCCACGCGAATGACCGCGCCCACGACATCTACTACTATCGCGGCGCCGACGGCTCCGGCGTGCTGATGAAGTGGAATTCCATGATCAACCCGAAAGCGCCCAACGGCGTGACGAACCAGTCGCTGGGCGGGTACGCCGAGGCCCGCGACCCCGCCAACGCCGTGGAGTACGTGACCCAGAACGCGGAGTTCAAACGGCGCTACCCGTACCCGGTGATCGGCATCTTTGGGCAGGGCCAGGACGATCTCCAGACGCTAACGGACCTGTTTCCCAAAGCGGCCCGCGCCCTCACGACGCCCGAACGGCAGGTCATCGTCTCTAACGAGGAGGATTTCTTCCGCGACTTCGAGGCGCATCACGCCGCTCAACTCCCCGCCGAGAGTGTCACCTACGGCAACGAGTGGGACCTGTACTGCGCCTCCATGGCCGAAGTCACCGCGCGGGTGAAGCGAGCCGTGGAGAAACTGCGCGGCGCCGAAGCGATGGCCAGCCTCTGCCAGCTCTACGGCGCGGACGTGACTACCCCCCTCGTTGAACAGCGTGACCTCGCTTTCAAGGACCTCGGCCTCTTCTGGGAGCACGACTGGACCGGCGACGGCCCCGTCCCCCGCGAGGCGCGCGCGGCCTGGCAGAAACGCCTCGCCCACGAGATCGAAGCGTATGTGGACGCCCTGCATGACCCCGCCCGACAGGCCCTCAGCCGACTCATCGCCCATCCCGCCGGATCGGAGCGATTCGTCGTCTTCAATCCCCTGAGCATGGCGCGAGACGATGTCGCCGATCTGCCGCATGAGGGGCCGTTGACTCTCCGCGTCACCGACCTGGCCACCGGGCGGGATGCGCCGTTCCAGCGGGTGGAGCGCGACGGAAAGACGTTCCTTCGCGTGCTGGCGAAGGACGTTCCCGCTGTGGGCTACAAGGTGTTTCAGATCAACGAGGGCGCGTCGGAATCGGTCGCCGCCGGGCCAAAAGCCACTCCGCAGGCGGACGGCTCCATCCTGCTGGAGAACGGTCGGCTCACCGCGCGCGTCACTCCGACCGGCGCGATCACGGAACTGCGCCTGGCCACGACGCCCAAACACAACTGGGTGAAGCCGGTGGATGGCCGCGCCGCGAACGACATGGGTGGTGAAGGCGGCCATGTAGAGGTGGAGAACGGCGGTCCCGTCTCCGTCACCGTGAAGGCGACCGCTGAAAAGCCGCTCCGCCACACCACCCGCGTGACCCTGCGGGCGGGAGCCGCCTCCCTCGACATCGAGAACGTGATCGAGGAGAATTTCAGCGGCGTCCACGACTGGAGTTTCGCCTTTGACATCCCCCATCCCGACACGCATCACGAGGAGGTGGGCGCCATCCTCCGCGCGAAACTCGTCGGCCAGGGCGGCCAGTACGCCGAGCGAAACGCTCGCTACGACTGGCTCACCCTGAACCATTTCGCCGATATCGCCGGGCCGGACGGCGGCGTCACCCTCTCCAACGCCGACTGCACTTTCTTCCGGCTGGGCCGTTCCACCGTGGGCCGCCTGGACACCGAAACCCCGGCGCTCTATCCCCTCATGGGCGGGCAGGTGGACGGCGAAAGCCTGGGGATGCTCCGGCAGGGCGGCGATACGCGGTTCACGCAGCGGTTCGCGCTTCGCCCGTACGCCAAAGGCGCCTCCGCGCCGTTTGATTCCGGCGCGGCGATGCGATTCGCGCTGGAGCGCCAGAATCCCCTGATCTGCGAGCGGCTCTCCTCTCCGACGGTGGGTCCGCTCCCGGAGAAGGCGTTCTCGCTGATGACGGTCACGGGGAAGGAGACGCTGCTGTGGGCGCTCAAGCCCGCCGAAGATGGCCCTCAACGCGGCATCGTGGCGCGCTTCTTCAACGCGGGAAGCCAGGCGGAAAAAGGTGAAGTCCGCTTCCACGTTCCGGTGCAGTCCGCCCACTGGGTGACGCACATCGAGACAGATCGGGAAGCCGCGCCGTTGTCCCAAAACCGGCTGCCGCTGGAGATGAAGACGGGCGAGTGGCGCACGGTTCGCGTCGTGGCGAAGGCCGCCGGGGCCGTCAAAGGGTGAGGCGCTCGCCGGAACGGTGAACCGGCGCGCGAAAGGGACGTCCCGATGAAGGGACGTCCCCTGCGCGCGTCTCACTTGTCGCCTGGTCGTCGGATCAGAAGTTCTGGAGGATGTCGTCGTCGTCGAAGGGGATGAACTTCTCCGCTGACAGCCCCACCGCCGCCACCTTCCCGGCGCCACTGCCTTTCGCGCCATTCGATGACGCCGCGCCGTTGCCGTTCCGGGGCGCCGAGCCGTGACCGTTCGCCGTGCCGTTCGGCTTCCCGCTCAGCCGCGCCGGAGCCGGGCGAGACGACACCGGAGCCGGGCGAGACGACACCGGAGCCGGGCGAGACGGAGCCGAGGAACGCCGACGACCCGCCGATGAACCGGTCGAAGCCGATGACCCGCTCAGCGCGAAACTCCCCACCATGCTCCGCATCTCCTCCGCCTGGCTGGAGAGTTCCTCCGCCGCGCTCGCGCTCTCTTCCGAGTTCGCCGCATTCTGCTGCGTCAGGCCGTCCAACTGGCTCATCGCCCCGTTCACCTGATCAATCCCCACGCCCTGCTGCTCTGAAGCCGCCGCG
>JBBRGS010000144.1:0-9462 GCA_038240635.1 Armatimonadota bacterium | reverse complement strand
CGGGAGGGAATCCCGGCCCGCCGTTCGATGGAGCGAGGGCCGTACAACCGTGACGCGAGGTCTGTTCGATTACGCGAGGGCCGTGAAGCCGTCCAGCGCCGCCACTTTGGCCGTCACCGCGCCGACGTTCTCCTCGAACATGCTCATGTTGCGCAGCGCCGTCACGCAGAAGCCCAGCAGCGGCTTGCCGGCCTTCGTCTTCAGCGCCAGGGCCTCCCGCAGGCAGGCGCGACCGATCATGTCCGGCGCCTTCATCTCGGCCTGCTTTGTCTTGTCGTCGCGCATCTTGTCGTGGCCCTGCGCGAACACCTTCATCGCGTTCATGGCGATGCCCGCGTTGGTCGCCTTCTCCGTGATGGCGCGGACCTCCGCCGGGCTGGCGTAGCTGTAGAAGAACTGGATATGATCCACCAGCCCCTCCGCGATCTCGGCGTCGATGATCTCCGGGTACGGCACCCAGTCGTGCTGGCTGGCCCCGAAGTACTTCACCTTGCCCTCTTTCTTCAGCCGCTGGAAGGCGCGATACGTCCCGCGCTTCTCCTTGTAATCCTTCACGCTTTTCCAGCCGTAATGCGCCCGCATGAAGTCGTAGTAGCGGAGGTTGTTCTTCTTCAGCGACTCCGTGACCTGCCGATACGCGCCCTCTTCGTCGTCGGGGTTGTTCGGCGTGGAGTCCACCGTGATGTCGGTGTAGTACGACTCGCGAGGCAGGTTCTTGAACGCTTCGGGCATCTCGTTCCAGTAGCCCGCCTTGTGCACGAAGTTCATCCCGACGGCGAGCGCGGGGGCGTACAGCTCCTGCGGCCAGTCCTGGCAGATGGCGATGGGGGCGACCTTGATGCCGCCCACCCGCTTGCTGAGGGTGCGCTTCTTCATCTTGCCCATCTTGTCCACCAGCGCGTCGGCGGCTTCGGCTTTTTGCGTCGGGGTGAGGGCGCACCCGGTGAAGGCGGCGGCGAGGAGGCTGGTCCCCATCGCGGCTTCGGAGAGGGTGCGGACGAACTCGCGGCGGTTGAGCGTGCGCGGTTCGGTGAGAGGAGTGGAGTGGGGAGTCATGGCGCGGGTACCTCCTTCGCGGCGGTGAGCCAAATGGCGCTGTGGCATGAAAGGCGGGAAGCGCGGAGACGAGGCGCAGAAGACGGGATCGCCGCCCGCGAGAAACTTTTGGAAACTCCTGTTGAATAGGACCCCTGCCGGGGTGAAAGGTGTCAGGCGGCTATTGATGAGCCAGGCAAGGGAGATTCTCCGGCATCGCTAACGGATGGCTTCGCCAGATTCCGCGAGGGCCGCCGCCGCGTCAAACTCCGAGGAACGCAACGTTCGCCCCAGCCGCCGGAAGAGCCGCGCCGGAGCCGTGGTTCGCGCCTCGCCCACCGGCTGGCCGGTGAAAACCTCCACCCGGAGCGGCCAGCGTCCCTCAGCGTCCTGCGTCGCCTTCAGCAGGTGCGCCCAGTGCGGGACCTCTCCAAAACGGGCTTCGTCGCCGGTCGTGTCAGCTTCGTCCATGAGCCGCATGGCCGTCTCCACCACCCACTCGATGGAGACGACCTGAGCATTGGGTTCGGGCAGCGGAAACCCGTGGTAGAAGGCGTGAGCCGTCGCGACGCTCCACGCCAGGACAGCCTCCACTAGAGGGCGCCGCCCCCGCCGCCGTTCGCCGCGCCTTCGCCCGGCCCGGCCAGCTCGATGTGCTTCCTGAACTCCTCCTTCGTCTTCGCGTACTCGATATCCTTGCCCACCACTTTCCGCTTCTCCCAGTTGCGGCGCAGGAAGCCGTCAATGGGGGTCTCGTGCGGCGCGTTGAACTCGCGGTCCTCCTGGAAGGTGTAGACGACGATGGAGTGGTCCGGCAGCACGGGGCACTGGTTTTCGCAGATGCCGCAGCCAGTGCAAAGCTTCTCGTCCACGGTGGGCACGCGCTTCATTTTGCCCCGGTTGCCAGGATCGGTGATGGGGCGAGCGGCGTCCTTCTGGAGCGTGTCGTCCCACGTGTCCTTGAAGATGACCGCCGAGTAGGGGCAGACCTCGGCGCAGACCACGCAGTCGCGCCCGCCGTTCCAGGCGATGCACGTGCTGCGGTTGACGTTGGCGAGGCCGAGCTTGAGCTTGTACCGCTTGTCCTGCCACGTGAACGGGCGGATGGCGTGCGTGGGGCAGATGTCTCCGCAGGCGGTACACTTCTCGGCGCAGGGGCCGATGCTCGGCACGAGGATGGGCGTCCAGATGCCTTCCGGCCCGGTTTCGAGGAGCGCGGGCTGAAGCGCGTTGGTGGGGCAGACCTTCATGCACTCGGCGCACCGGGTGCAGGCGGAGAGGAACTCGTGTTCCGGCAGCGCGCCCGGAGGCCGCATCGCCTTGTTGTTGCGCGGATACCGCTTCATCACGCCCTGGTAATTGCTCGCGCCCGCCTTCGCCGACGCGCCCACCAGGACCCCCGCGCCCAGCGACGCCATCACGCGGCGGCGGCCCAGGTCTATCTCGGTCTGCGGCGCCGGACGAGGGGCTTCCCCGACGGGCGCGGCGCCGATGGCCTCCTTGAAGCTGGCGGGGACCTTCGCCTGTATCTGGATCACGTCCGGCGGGCAGATCGTCTCACAGCGGAAGCACTGGATGCACTCGCTGATCGCGTGCTTGAACTCCCCCTTTGCCTTGGGACCCATGTTTTCGTAGCAGCCCATGCGGCTTTGCGCCTCGCACTTGCGGCACCGGATGCAGCCGGATTCCTTGATGTAGTGCCGCAGCCACGAAACACGCGAGATGAGGGCGAGGAGGCCGCCGTAGGGGCACAGGTTGCGGCACCAGAAGCGCTCCTGCCAGAACGAGAGCGCGATGACGCCGATGAAGATGAGGAGGATCGGCATCCCGTTGAAGAAGACGGCGTGCGGGATGTGCAGGTTGGTCAGCTCCACGCCGGAAGCGCGATACAGGAGGCGGTCCACGCCGAGCGTTTCCAGCCCATTGAGGCCGCCGTTCCAGAGCCAGGCGAGGGGGCCGTAGAAGGCGAGGGTGAAGGTCCGCGTGATGAGCGAAAGCGGGTCGCCGAAGGTGAGGATGTCCACGCCGAAGACGATGGCGCCCACCCCCACGATGAGGTAGATGTATTTCCAGTTGCGGAAACGCTGGGTTTCGGTTCGATCCTTGTTGTGGAAGAGGCGTCCCTTGCGGTAGAGCAGCCGGTCGGAGATGTCAATCAGGGTGCCGAGCGGGCAAATCCAGCCGCAGAAGATGCGCCCGCCCCACAGCGTGAGCAGCAGGATGAACAACCCCGGCCCGATGGCGTAGACGGCAATGTGGTGGCTCGCAATGCCGTTCTTGAGCGTGTTGAGGAAGTCGAGTGACATGAACAGGTTCTTCGGGATGCCCCACGCGTGCTGATTGGTCGCAGTGGTCATGAAGAAGAACAGGGTGAACATGAGAAACGTGATCACCTGCACCGCGCGCCGGATTCGCACGATGCGAAAGGCGGCGGCGTTGCCCGGCGCGGTGGCCATCCGTCGTTTCTCTTCCGCCGTGTAGATGCGCTTTCCCGCCGTCGCGCCGGGCGCGGGGGGAGAGTCCTTCGCGGAGGGCGCGACAGGCGCGCCGGGCGTCGGGTCGGGAGCCGATTCGGGAGGACTGAGGGCCATAGTCGTTTCTCGCTTTCCTTGGGCAGGTGAACCGGGTGGATCAGGATCGAGGATCAGGGGAGGCCGAAAGGTGTATCCGGCCCCTCGGCGTCATGGCGCGGCGCGCGAGGGGCGGGGGGATGAGCGGTTACGCTTTGTGGAACACCTCGCGGCACTCTTTCAGCTGCTCCATGATCTCCAGCGCCTGCGGGCAGTACTCCTCGCACGTCCCGCACTCCACGCACGCCATCGCGTTGAAGCCTTTCACGTGATCGTTGCGCCCGATCTCGTCATACAGCTGCTGGGCGTGTTCCTTGAAGCCGTACACCCGGTACTCGTTCATCGCGCGGAAGATGCGCGGGATGTTCACCTCTTCGGGGCAGTGCGGCACGCAGTAGTCGCAGCCGGTGCAGTATAGCTCAGCCAGGCGGGCGTTCTCCTTCGTGGCGGCTTCGATGCCGTCGCGCTCGGCTTCGCTCAGTGGCAGCGGGTTGGAGGCGACCGCCGCGTTCTCCTCGACGTGCGACATCTCGCTCATCCCGGAGAGGGCGCAGTCCACGTTCGGGTTGGCCAGCACAAACCGCAGGGCGAGTTCCGCGCTGCTCTTCACCGTCACGCCGTAGCGCGCCGCCGCTTCGGGGTCCATGCCGCCCAGGCGCCCGCCGCCGACCGGCCCCATCACCACCGTCCGCAGCCCTTTGGATTGGGCGTAGGCGAGAGCGTCCTCGTTCGCGCGGTCGAGCAGGTTGTACTGGCACAGGACCTGCTTGAAGACTCCCAGGTCCACCAGCCGGTTCATGGCTTCCGGCTTGTCGTGGAAGCTAAACGCGATGTTGCGGACGAGTCCTTCCTCGTTGGCTTTGACGGCATCGGCGAGGAGTTCGTCGCGTTTCGGGTGCGTGAGGAACCCCTCGCCGATGCCGTGGAAGTGGTAGAAGTCAATGTGATCGGTGTCGAGTTTGGTGAGTTGCTGTTCCAGCGTTTTGCGGTAGCCTCCGTTGTCCCCGATGGGGTACTTGCTGGAGAGGTACACCTTGTCGCGCCACCCTTTGAGGGCTTTGCCGACGGCGATTTCGCTTTGGCCGTTGCAGTAGAAGAGGGCGGTGTCAATGTAGTTCACGCCGAGCTCGAAGGCGCGGCGCATCATCGGGATGGCGAGGTCGTCGTTCACCAGACTTTCGCCGTCCACGTCGCGCATGGGGAGCCGCATGGCGCCGAAGCCGAGCCGGGAGAGCTCGATGCCGGTGTCGCCGAAGGGAGTATATTGCATGGAGTGTCCTTTGCTATAGGAGAAGAAGGAGCGTTGGGTGAGGGGTGTATCCGCCTAAGACGGGGCGTGGCTTTGAGGGGATGCGGGCGGGCGCCGGGGCGGCGGGGAGAGGGCCACCACGTCGTCGGTGTCGGTGCGAAGGGCGGCGGGCAGCGTGACGCGCATCGTGTCGCCTTCGTGTTCAGTGGGGACCGCTTCCCCCGTGCGAAGGAGCCGCGCGCGGGTGGCGGAGGTGGCGCCTTTGAGCTCCAGAGAATCCTTCATTGCGGGCAGCGCGTGGAGGTACGCCGTTCGGCCATGAAGCGTCATCGGGACGTTGCACCGTTCCGGCCAGTCGCCGGGTTGGGTATCCATCACCGAGGCGCGGTTCACCCGCATCCAGTCGGCCAGTTCCTTCATGCGGGCGTAAGCGTTGTCGGGGAGCTCGCCGTCGGGACGTGGCCCCATGTTGACTAAAAGGTTGCCGCCCCACGCGCGGGCGCGGGCGAACTGATCGAGCATCCAGCCCAGCGATTTGTAGTTTTCGTCGCGGGTGTACCCCCAGGCGTTGTTGAACTGCACGCACAGCTCCCACCAGCCTTTGGGCCGCGTGACCGGGAACGAGACTTCCGGCGTCTCGAAGTCCCCATGGCCGTGCATGCGCGGATTGACGACGATGCCCGGCTGCAGTTGCCGGATGCGCTCCATCGCCACGACTGCCGGGCCGCCATCGAACCAGAGGAGGTCCACTTTGCCGTAGCGGGTGAGCAGTTCGTCCACCTGGCCCCGGATGTAGTCGGCGTAGCGGGCGTCGTGGGCGCGGCGCTCCTCCGAGTCGGCGGCGGGGAGGGTGGTCGGCTGGTGGCGGGTGTCCCACGCGGGCCGGTTGGGTCGGGAGCCGTCGGCGTCCCAGCGAAACGACATGAAGCGCCGGTTGAAATACCAGTCCGGCGGCGAATAGTAGAGGCCGACCTTGAGGCCGACCGTGAGGCAGGCGTCCACAAAGGGGCGTACAAGGTCGCGGCCTTTGAGGTAGTTTTTCGTGCTGAAGTCGCCGTGGTCGCTGGGCCACATGGCGAAGCCGTCATGGTGCCGGGTGGTGAGGACCGCGTAGCGCGCCCCCGCCGCCTTCGCCGCGCGCAGCCACCGTTCGGGGTGATAGTTGTTCGGCTGGAACCGCTCGGCGAGCGCCCAGTACTCTTCGGGAGGCAGCTTCTTCGCCCCGACATCCCATGGGGTGTCGCCCATCATGTACCAGGAGAGATCGCCGCCGCCGTCCACGCTGGAGATGCCCCAGTGAAGGAAGAAGCCGAGGCCTGCGTTCCCGAACCATTGGGCGTCCGGATGAGTCGTGTGGCCGTTGACCGTGTTCGTCGGACCCACGCCGATCCGCCTGTGCTGGCTTTCGGCGGCGTCCGGCGCGTCCGAAGTCGCCTTCGCATCGGAGGTCGCCTTCGCATTGGAGGTCGTGGCCGCCCACGCGGGGGCGCAGGCCGCGCTCATCATCGCCGCCGTCAGCAGGTCTCTTCGTGTGATGGGGTGATCCCGTTCCATTCCGCTCCCTGTCCTCCCGCCGAAGGGGTGTCCGGCGGGGGATGATTTCAGAGGGTCATGCCGCTGTTGGCCCGGCGATCTCCTTCAGTTTCAGCCGGTCCACATCCAGTTCGCCCACGCCGAGCTGGGCCGCCAGCACGAGGTGCCGCACGGCGTCCGGCGTGACGCCCTTCGTCGTGAGGAACCGGGTGCAATACGAATCGACCGCCACGGGGTCCACGCCGACGACGACCTTGTTGGGGACGGTGACTTCGCCGGGACCTTTTGGGCCGCGCGTCTGGAGGGCGCGGGTGGCGTCGGCGACGATGAGGGTCGGCTTGAGGGCGCAGTTGAGTTCGGCGATACAGTCGTGCAGGCCGTAGCGGTGGTAATCCTTGCGGTTCCAGATGTTGCCCATCAGCTTCTTCATCGAGATGGTGATGGTGGCGGCTTCGTGGTCCTTCACCACCGGGATGACGATGAAGCTGTCGGCCTCCACAATCTCCTTCGGGATGCGCTGAAGGATGCGGTTCTGCGCGTGGACCGCCTCATACGCCTCGCCGGTGACAAACTTGGTGGGAACGGCGCCGGAGATGTTGACGTAGCGATACATCTGGGCTTCGGTGGGCGAGAGGAGGGTCGCTTTGGTGCCCTTCACGGCGTCGTTTGCGCCGCAGATGTCGAAGGCGAGCTTCCAGTCGTCCAGGGTGTAGTCCACACAGGTGATGCGCGACGCTCCGGCCCGCTCGCACAGCTCCACGACCTTCCGCAGCACGTCGGGATGAGTGGCGGCGGCCTGGTCGGGGGTCCGCATCCAGCCCATGTTGGGGCTGAGGACCACGCGGTCGCCCTTCTTTACAAACTTCTCAATGCCGCCGAACTCGTTGATGGCGCGCTCGGTGATGGCGGCGTAATCCTTCGGCGTGCCCTCCACCGCCACGAGGTCCAGGCCGTGGGGCTTCACGGGGGCGCGCAGGTGGAGCGTCGCCGGAGCGTCCTCCTTAATGAAGGAGAGGCTGTAGACGCCGCCGAGGAGGGCCGCCCCTCCCGCGATCTCCAGCGCCTTCCGCCGGGTCATTTTCCGTTTGTCATCGGCCATCGTACGCCTCCAGAGGTGAACCGGGTTGAGCCTTCATAGCGTGAGAACGGTCCCGGTGCGGGACGGTTCAGGGAGCGCTCCTCTCCGGCCTCCACGCCATGATGAACAGCGCAACGCCGAAGAGGAACACGATCAGGTTGACGAGGGTGTAGGAGAGGGGATCGTACCACCGCCCCAGCCCGAAGAAGGAGACCATCTCCGGCGAGGAACGCTCGTAGTGGCGGCCCAGGTGCAGCGCCAGCGCTACCAGCAGCCAGGCCTGGCCGGAGATGAAGAACCAGGGAGAGGGGGCGTTCTTCACAGCGCGCCTCCTACTTTACTTTGGTGAGCGTGGCGCGGACCATGCTGAGGGCCGTGGTGGGGTTCTTCGCGTGGTGCATCCCGACGAGGAAGCGGCCCTTCTGCCCCACGATCACGTTTTTGGCGAAGCGGTCGTTGGCCTTGAAGCCGCTCTCGCCCAGCCCCGCGACGGCGGCGAGGCCGGTCCCCATCCGCTTCTCATACGCCTTGTAGGCGGCGAGGGCGGACTTCGATGCGAGGGGGCTGGGATACTGCGCGATGAACAGCTCGGCGCCCTGGCCCTGCGACGGGTACCGGGCGGTGATGGCGTTCTTCAGGAAGGACTGGCCCGCCACATTCGCGCGGACGTACTTCTCGCTGCGGGGCTGGCGGCCCGGAGGCAGGGCCTTCACGAGGGGAGGAGCGCTTCCGCCGCCCGTGATTTTGGCCGCGATGGCTTTGGCGAGGTTGAGCTGCGCGATCTTGTTCGCCGGGTTGACCTGCACGATGGCCGTGCGGACGACGTAGCGGCCCTTCCAGAAGTTGAGGCCGCTCGGCGGGATTTGCACCCCTTCCGCCCCGATGGCGATGGGTTTGCCGCTGATGCGGTCGCTGCCGAACAGCCCGAAAGCGTTCAGCGGGTCGGACATATCGAACACATCCACGGTGAGGACGGGCCGGGACGACTTCACCGGCGCGTATTCGGCATGAACGCACCCCGCGAAAGCGTACTGGAGGACAGCCTCCGCTTCGCCGTCAATCAGGTTGTACAACGTGCGGGAGTTGTACATCCGGGGGGCGCCGATGGCCTTCCACCCCTTCAGGGACGTGACGGGAGGCAGCACGGAGGCGGCGGATGCGGCATGGACCGGCGCGGATGCGGCGAACGCGGAGAGCGTCAGGCCGGCCGCCACGATTGCGGCGAACGGGTGTCGAAACAGGCGGGAGGCGCCGGGGCTTCGTCGAACCATCATGAGGGGAACGCTCCTGTGACGCGGGAAAAGGGGGGACTCCTCAATTATGACGCCCCGCGCCACGCGATGTTACACCTTCGACAGGATGATCATGGATACCACACTCGCCCGGCTCCCGCAAGCAAGCGAATGAATTGGGCGCACGACGCTCCACACTGGCCCCTGCTCCCTAAAACTCTCCCTGGCAAATTTCAACTCTTCTCGCCCCGCTTCGGCTCTCCCCTGGTCGCTTCCCATGAACCCTTGCTTTCTTCTCTTCAGCCTATGCGCCGTGGCGGCGAGTGCTCCCTCCCGCGCCGCGAGAACGCCCATGCCTCCCGCCCGCGCCGCGAGAACGCCCATGCCTCCCTCCCACGCTCCCCTCGCCTTTACGGTGGCCCCCGGCGGTGATGATGCCGGTCCCGGCACAACCCGTCGCCCGTTCGCCACCCTAAAAGCCGCCCGCGACGCCATTCGCTCCGCCCGCAAGCGGCAGGGAGACGCCTTTCGCGGGGCGACCGTCACCGTCCGCAACGGAGATTATGTTCTCACGCGCTCGTTTGAATTGACGGCGGACGAGTCGGGAACGCCAAGCGCCTCCACCGAGTATCGGGCGGCGGGGAAGTCGGCCCGGCTGCTCGGCGGCAAAGTCATCACCGGCTTTGCGCCGGTCACGGACCCCGCGACGCTTGCCCGCCTCACCCCGGACGCGAAGAAGCATGTCCTCGTCTTCGACCTGCGGAA
>JBBRGS010000143.1:0-9465 GCA_038240635.1 Armatimonadota bacterium | reverse complement strand
GGCGCGGACAGATGAGGGCGACCAACTGAGGGTCTCGGAAGAGCGTGAGGCCGTGAGTAAACCGCATATCGCTCCAGCCATGCGGCTCGGCGGCGCGGAGGCGTTCCGCCACATCCCCGAAGAAGCACGAGGCGACGGCGGCGCGGATGCGGAGGTCCAGCGCGGTGGTGTAGAGAGTGTAAAAGCCGCCGTAGGAGAGGCCGACCATGCCCACGCGCCTGGGGTCCACTTCTGGGCGCTTCAGCAGGGCGTCGAGGCTCCGGGTGATTTTGGCGATCTCGATGGCGGTGAGGGTTGTCCCCACGGAGCGGGCGCGGGCGTCCATCCGCTGACGAATATCTCCCGGATACCCATCGGCGTTGAACAGATGCGTCGGCGCGAACACCACATAACCCCGTTTCGCCCCGCCGCGCGCCATATCGTGGTAGTTGGTTCCCCCGTGGAACAGAGCGAGTTCCGGAGAGCCTCCCCCGCCATGCATGGCGATGATGAGCGGCGCGCGTCCCTTCACGCCTTTCGGGATGAGGTAAAGGCCCGCCGCGTGAACCCCCGGCAGAACGGGCGCGCTCACCCGGTAATAAGTGGCGATGGCGTCCTTGCCGACGAGGGTGAAGGTGGGTGGAGTGGGATCGGCTTTGCCGGGAGGTGGGTACCCGATGCTGGAAGCGAGCGCGCGACGCAACCTTTGTGTGGAGGCGTTGTAGGCGCGTTCGGAGGTGTAATTGGGGTGGAAGAGAACGCCAAGGGGCGCGGGGTCCGCTTGTAAGGCGCCCAGGTAGGCTTCCAACTCATGGGCCTGTTCCGAGCGGATTGGGTTGGAGGCGGCGATCTCTTCTTCGTAGAGCGGGGGAAGGTCCGGAGTCATAGGGCGAGCGGGGGAAGCGATGAACGCGGCGGCGATCAGACCGATGAGGGGGAGACGGCAAGGCATGCGAACCTCATGGTGACTGGAGAAATCGAGCGCCTCTCTGTTCGAGGGCAATGGCAGGTCCCCTGCCCCGCATTGTGTCTCTTCGCGGAATCGGGTATACTGAACTCGGCCCGCTATCGAGTTCAGGACAGTTCGCGGGCGACTAGCAAGCCAGGAATCAGATTTCAGCAAGGGCGGGGCCGTCAGCGGCGTATCCACCTCAGGTTGAGAACGGTTATCTGGGGAGAGGAAACGCAAATGGTTAACGGCACTGTAAAATGGTTCAACGAGGCGAAGGGGTACGGCTTCATCGCCAACGAGGATGGCAGCGGCGACGTGTTCGTCCACTTCTCCAACATCAGCGGCAGCGGGTTCAAAACCCTCCAGGAGGGTCAGCCCGTCCGCTACGAGCCGGGCGAAGGCCGTCGTGGGGTGGAAGCCCTGAACGTCCAGCCTCTTTAGGCTTCGGCCTGCAGGCTGCATCACGCCGTCCGCGTAGCGCGCTCTTCAGAGCGTTGTTAAGTCGTCGTCGTCCTGGCCCCCGATTCCCTTGTGGAGTCGGGGGCCTCGCTGTTCCCGAATCCGACTCTCCCGCCATGAGAGGAGGGCGCCATGTCCGATTCCAACCCTTCCGACACGTCTCCGCCGTCTCCCGCGCCTCCCCGACGCCCGCTGCTGAAGGAGCCGTTCGCCGCCGCGTCGCATCTGGTGGGCGCTGGTCTCGCCCTCGTCGGCGCCGCGCTGCTGCTCCTCGTCGCGGAAGGCGTCTGGCGCCTGGTGAGCTTCGCGGTGTATGGCGCCGGGATGGTCTTCCTCTACACGGCGAGCGGCCTCTATCACTCCCTCCACCTCTCGGAACGCGGCACGCTCCGCCTCCAAAAACTCGATCATTGCGCCATCTTCGTGATGATCGCGGGGACCTACACGCCGATCTGCCTCGTCGGGTTGCAAGGGCCGTGGGGCTGGAGCCTCCTCTCCGCCGTCTGGACGATGGCCCTGATGGGCGTGGCGAGCCTGTATGGCTGGAAGTCGGCCCCGCGCTGGATGCGCCTCGCCCTGTATGGCGGCATGGGGTGGGCGCTGGTGGTGGCTCTGAAGCCGCTGAGCGCTCTCCTGCCCGCCGCCGGGTGGGCGTGGCTCATCGCGGGAGGACTCTTCTATTCCGTCGGCATGGCGATTTACGCGGCGGATCGGCCGCACCTCTGGCCCGGCCGCTTCACGGCGCACGATCTCTGGCACCTGTTCGTGATGGCCGGCAGCGCGTGCCATTTCTTCTTCATGTGGAGCGTCCTCACCTGATGAGCCATCTAATTGAGCGCCCTCGCCGGATTTACGATTTCCCCCGAAGCCTTCCGTTTATCGAGCGCGGCGCCCTTCTCGATAAAGGAATCATTCCCCCCGCCGCCTAACGCCTCCGTGTACGAAAGGAGTCTTCCATGCAGACGCATCCCCTGACCGAAGCCGAGAACGAGCGGCTGCGCATGACCAAGGGACAAATGGCCGTAACCGCCACCCTCCGTAAGGCCGACGACTCCCCGATCCCCGAAGATGCCGCCGAGGCGGACCTACAGGCGGCTCTGGAGGACAACAGTCTCCACTTTGCCTTCACGCTGATGGGCGTTCACATTGGCGACGCCGCCCTCTTCTCCGAGGACGACGGCGCTCGGTGGGACCTTCGCTTCGACGCCACGGCGCTGGACCGCTTCGCCGCCACCAGCCGCCACCGGGACTGGAAGCACGGCCTCATTGGGAGCGCCATGCGGGGAGTCTGGAGCGCCGCCGAACGCCAAAATCTGGCGGAACGGCTTCCCGCCGCCGCGATCCTCCTCCACCCTGCCCGGTTCACCGCCATCCGATGGGACCCGTCGCGCGACAAGGAGGCCGAGCGCTCCAAAGACCTCCCGCTGGTGAATGTCACGGCGACCGGCGGCGGCGGATCGCGGCTTCACAAGCTCCCCGTCAAGTCGAAGAAACGGTAGAAGGTTACTAAAACAACCGATGAGCGTCACGCGCGCAAACGGGCCGGAAACTCGACATCGAGTCCCGGCCCGTTCGTTTTCCGCGCTCAACGGCGGTTCGCGTGAAGCGTAGAAGCGTCTGTCTTAGTACAGAAGCGTGATGTCGCGGGCGAACACGTCCTTGCCTTCAAGGTCGCCGTTGATCCGCACGCGGTCTCCCACGCGGATTTCACTCACGCCGGTCACGCCATCGAAGTTGGCGTCGTCCGAGTAGATGGTGCGGAGATTGCTGCCCGCCTTGATGTTGAAGCTGTGGCCGTTGTCATTCACGCTCTGCACGATGCCGACGCCAGTGTAGCGAGAGACGGTTTCCGTGCGGGTCGTGACGACTCGCCGGGTGCGCGGGGTGTCCACGGTCGCGTCAGCGGTTCCAACGCGCGGCTGAGCGTCAATGCTGTTGAGGACTTCGATACGGGTGGCTCTCCACTGATTGGCGGCGAGTTTGTCGGCGGTGACGCGCACTACGTCGCCGCGCTTCAGGTCATGCACGGAGGCGGTGGCGCCCGCCTGCACGATGGTGGCGGATTTCGGCACGTCCACCGGTCGCATAACGCCGTTATGGTCCACGGTGATGCGACGGTTTGTCAGGTTGGTGGCGTCTTTGGCCAAGGGGCCGGTGAACACAAAGCTGCCGTAGCGGCCCCGCGTGGTGTCGGTCGCATTGCGGGATCGGTAGGTCGAGTTGGCGGAGGCGCCACCGTAGCGGTTGCGGGTGGCGCGGGAGCTACTGGAGGTCACACGGCTGGAGCGTTTTTCGTCGCGACGGGCGTCTTCATACCTCTTATAAGCGTACGCCGCCCCGGCGCCGAGCAGGACGCCCCTGGTCGTTTTTCCGGTGAGGAGTTGCTGCGCCGCCGCCGCGCCGAGGCCGATGGCGGTGTTGCGTCGCCCTTTGGAACTGGCGTTGGCGACGGAAGGAACGAGGGAGCCGATGAGGGCCGCGCAGGCGACAGCGGCGATGAACGGTCGAGTTTGAAGGGTCATAGTAGCCTCCGATGTGGGTGAAAGGGACGATCCCCCCGTGGTGGGGAGAGGGTGGAGAAGAAAACTGTCCGCGATGAGGCGGGGAAGCCGAAAAGTCTCGCCTTCCCGCGAGCGCTGGAACGGGGAAGGCTGGAGCACGCGGGGATCGGGGTTTCCGTCCGTGTGATGAAAAGGTTTGCCCTGAACTTCCGGGAAGCCGGAAGAAGGACACTTCTTTTATACCCGTCGCCAGGTCATCCTACTCCTAACAAACAAACACGCCGTCATCGGGGTTCCATGAAGTTTTTGAAACCGATTTGTGCGGCCCGGCCCGGACAGGAAAATCCCGGCTACAGGGGAACCCGTTCTTACGGCGACGCTTAACCTTCGGAGACGCTTCACCTTCTGCGACACTTAACCTTCGGCGACGCTTAACCATCTGCCCTTCTGCCCAGAGGTCTAGCTATAATGAACCCGATTCCCACAGGGCTATACGACGCCGCGCCCGCTACTGCGGAAATGGACGATTCCGCGCCGCTCCTCGGCCAGCCGGACGATCTCTGCGACCGCGCCTCCCGCGACGGCTATCTCTTCGTGCGCGGGCTGCTCAACCCGGCGCCGGTACTCGAACTGCGCCGCCTCATCCTCACCCTGTGCGGCGAGGCGGGCTGGCTCGACGCGAACGCGCCGCTGATGGAGGGAGTCGCCGCGCCGGGCCTGAAGGTGGTGGAACCTGAACCGGCCTACTTTGAGGTGTACGACCGCCTCATGGCCCTCGAAGCGTTCCACGCCCTCGCTCACGCCGCGCCGCTCCTCGCCCTTCTTGATGGCCTCTTCGGGGAGCCGACCCTCGTTCACCCCCGCAACATTGCGCGCGTCATCTTTCCGGCCAATACCCGCTTCACCACACCCGCCCATCAGGACTATATCCACATCCGGGGGACGCCGGAGACCTGGACCGCCTGGATTCCGCTCGGCGACTGCCCCCGAATCCTGGGAAGCCTCGCCGTCCTGCCGGGGTCTCATCAGTTGGGAATACTGGACACTCACGCGGCGGACGGCGCCGGGGGACGCGGAATCGACACCGCCCTGCTTCCCGGTGTGTGGCGCTCGGTGGACTTCCGCGCCGGGGACGTTCTCCTCTTCCACAGTCACACCGTGCACCGCGCCCTGCCCAACGAGGACCCCCAACGCCTGCGGCTTTCGGTGGACTACCGGTACCAGCCGATCAGTCATCCCGTCGTCGCCGACTCGCTGTTGCCTCACTTCGCGCGATCAGACTGGGACTCGCTGTACACCGGCTGGCGCGCCCCGGAGTTGAAGCGCTACTGGGAGCGGCTCCCCCTTACCGTTGTGGAGCGATAACCCAGCCGTTTCCTTCACTACTCGTACCCCTGCCCACACATTCACCCCCCTCACAGGAGATGATTTTGCCTTTCAAACCCGACGCTTTCCTCCGCCCGCTTGTCGCAGCCCTCGCCCTGGGTTGCGCGGCGGCCACACTCCCCGCTCTCGCCGCCGACAGCCCGGCCGCCGAGCCGACGCAGCCCGCGCCGAACATGACCGCCGACGCCCTTGCGCGGTACCGTAACCCGCTTACCCCCGGCAAGCCCATCGCCGCCCCGCGCGTCCAGCTCGACACCAGTGAGGCGCCGGACCTGAAGCCCTGGGCCGAGCAGGCGCGTCAACTCGTGGAGGAGTGGCACCCGATCCTGTGCCGCTTCCTTGCCACCGAAGAGTACAAGCCCCCGCGCGTCCTCACCCTGAAGTTCAAGCCCCGCATTGATAATCCGGCCTTCGCATCAGGGAACGCCATCACCTTCAGCGCGACCTGGATCCGGCAGCATCCTGACGACTTCGGCATGGTCATCCACGAACTCGTTCACATCATCCAGCAGTACCCCGGCGTCCCGACCACGCCAGGCTGGCTCGTTGAAGGCATCGCCGACTACATGCGCTTCTGGAAGTATGAGCCTGAATACGCCCGTCCGGTCGTCAATCCCCAGACCGCCCGCTACACCGACGCCTATCGCACCACCGGCGCCTTCCTCGCCTGGGTGTCCAACCAGTACAACAAAGCGCTCGTCCCGGCTCTCGACCGCGCGATGCGCCACAAGGAGGATCCGATCCCGGTCTTCAAGCGCCTCACCGGCCAGGATGTTGACGCGCTCTGGGCGGAGTTTATCGCCTCCCTGAAGAAGTAACAGCGACTGCGAAAACAGCCCTTCAGGCCCTCATCTTTCGCATGAGATGAGGGCCTCCGCCCACGAAAGCCGCCGGTATGTCCTCCTCCCTTCGCGCACCAGCCCTCCTTCGTTTCTGCTTCCTGTCGCTTATGCTGGTGGCGGCGACCGGGGTCACTCAGGCCGCCCCGCCCGGCCCGAACTGGCCGCTTCAGTGGCATGACGAGTTCAGCGGGACGAAACTCGACGCCTCGAAATGGAAGTCCGGCGCGATGCCGTGGGGAGGACATCACCACAACAACGAGTACGCCAGCACGATCACCGATGAGGACACATGGGTGCGGGGGGGCAGCCTCTTCCTCCAGGTGCGTAAAGGCGATGACCCGAAACAGTTTGAGGGGTACCCGTACAGCGAAGGGTTTGTTCACACCGACACGAAGATGCGCTACACGTATGGGTATGTAGAGATTCGCGCGCGGTTCCCCGCCGGAAAAGGCCAGTGGCCCGCCTTCTGGACCCTCTCCGACGGCTGGCCCCCAGAGTTCGACATCGCCGAATATTTCGGGACCGACAACCGGATGCACAACGGCGTCGCCTACGGGACCTGCTGCCCGGTGGAGTGGGACAGCACGAGTTACCACGACGATTACACGAAGTGGCACACCTACGGCCTGGAGTGGGGGCCGGGCGTCGCCCTCTGGTATCAGGACGGGCGCGTGCGGAAATCGGTGGCCGCCGAGTACATCACCGACAAACCGATGTACCTCATCCTGCAAAGCGGGATGCGCTGGGACAAGCCGGAAGGGACCGTCTTCCCCAACCTCTTCCAGGTGGATTACGTCCGCCTCTGGTCGCCGCCCGCGTCGGTCCTGAACGACGGCGATCCCGCTGTCGAATCCGCCGGATTTCATTACACCGGCGCCTGGGAAAGTCGTTCAAAAGAGGCGCTCGCCTTTAAGCATGACGTTCATGCCGCCCGCGCCGCCGGAAGCGCCTGCGAGATACGGTTCACTGGCGACCGCGCCGACCTCCACGGGCTGAAGGGTCCCGCGCAGGGCCATGCCACCGTCTCCCTCGATGGCGGGAAGGAGACGCGGCTGGACACGTACGCGCCTGAACGGACGGACGGCGCCCTGCTCTGGAGTTCCAAACAACTGACGCCGGGACCCCACGTTCTGCGCGTGATCGTCACCGGAAAGATGTCGGCGAAGAGTACCGGCGCTGAGGTGGCGCTGGACCGCCTGAACGTGTGGAACGAGGCGGACAAAGAGGGCGACGCCTCCGTGAAGCCGAGGGCCGGAGCCGCTCAACCGAGAGCCGGAGCCGCCGACGCCGCGAAGGCAAAACCCTCCGCGAAGAAGTCCGCATCTGCTTCGCCGAAGACCGGTTCCGCCACGTCCAAACCGCAATCGGAAATCGCCTCGGTCCTGAAGGGGTACAGCGCTCGGCGATGGCGCGGCGCGATGATCCCCCCCGACATCTCCGCCGACAGCCTGAAGGTCCTGGGCCGTGAGTGGGGCGCCAATCATGTGCGGTGGCAGCTCACGTGGGACGGCTTTCCGCACGGCGCGGCGGATAACGCCACCCCTGAAGCGTACGACGCCTGGCTCGATGGCGCGCTCGATCAAGTGGATAAGATGCTGCCTGTGTGCGAGGCGAATGGCCTGAAGGTTCTGGTGGACCTCCACTCCACGCCGGGAGGCCGCAATCAGTACTACGACTGCCGCCTGTTTGAGGATATTAAGTGGCAGGACCAATTTATCGCCGTGTGGGAGAAGATCGCCCGGCGATTTAAGGGCAATACCACCGTGTGGGGCTACGATCTCGCCAACGAGCCGTCGGAAGGGACGCTGGCGCCCGGCGTCCCCTCGTGGAATGATCTGGCGCTGAAGACCGCCCGCCTCGTACGCTCCATTGATCCCGATCATACGCTGGTCATTGAACCCGCGCCGTGGGCGGCCGCCAGCGCCTTTGCGAACTGGAAGCCGCTGCCCATGAAGAATGTGGTGTACAGCTTCCACTATTACGAACCCCAGGCGTTCACGCATCAGGGGGTATTCGGGAAGCCGGTTGGGGTGAAGTATCCGGGCGTGATTGACGGCAAACAGTGGGATAAGGCGGAGATGGAACGGGCGATGGCGCCGGTGAAGGCGTTCGCAGCGAAGTATCGCGTCCCTATCTACGTGGGGGAGTTCAGCGCCATCCGCTGGGCGCCCGACAACGGCGCGTATCGGTATCTCAAAGACGCCCTGGACGTGTTTGAGGCGAACGGCTGGAGCTGGTGCTACCACGCCTTCCGCGAATGGCAGGGCTGGAGCGTGGAGCACGACAATTGGTACCCCGACACCGACCCGTCGCCCACACAAACCGACCGGGAGAAACTCCTGCGCGCGGCCTTCAAACGCAATCAGGGGGACCGAAAGCCGAAGTAGCGTACCCCGTCCGGCTTGATCGCTCGCAGAGTTCCCGATAGACTGTCTGATCTGTCGGGAACTAATAATACCGCCGCCCGATAGAATAACTATAAACGCCTCCAATCACTTTGCCGGGTAGTCGAAAACTTTCCACTTCCCGCTGTCACTGTTTCAACTCAACAAGGAGCGCCTGATGAAATGTCACAACATCACACTGATGGCCGGAGTACTGGCTGTCCTCGTCTCCGCGCCGGGCTTCGCCAAAAAGACGCATCACCCGGCGACTTCAGCCGCCCCGGCGGGCCTGGTGAGCGTCTCCGCCGCGCGAAAAGCCGCGACGAAATCGGTTCATGGACGGGTGAAATCGGTGAAACTGGAAAACGAAGAGGGCAAGCAGCAGTACGCCGTCATGGTTAAGGACGCCAAAGGCCTCCATGAAGTGATGGTGGATGCGCACACGGGCCAGGTGGCGAGCCAGGAAACAGTGACCGTCGCCGAAGAAGCGCGGGAAAACGCCGCCGAGGCGAAGGCATCCCATTCCAAAGCCACCAAACACTCCAAAGTGGACGCCAGCATGAAACTCACCCCCACCAAAACCCATCCGAAGAAGTAGCGGACACCGTTCCACGCTTCTCTGTGGGCCGCGCTACTTACCGACACAGAAGCGCCGGAATATCTCGGTGATCACGTCCTCCGTTACGGATTCCCCGGTCACTTCCGCCAGCCGCTCCGCCGCCGCCTTCACATCCCCCGCGATCAGGTCAAGGGGAAGGCCCCGGCGGAGCGTCGCGCGCGCCTCGCTGAGCAATCCCTTCGCGCCCTCCAGCGCCGCCCGATGCCGCACGCTGCTCACCCACACCTGCGCCGGTTCCAGCCCCTCGCCGACCGCCGCCTCCACGATGCGCCGCTCCAGTGCCGGCAGGCCGTCGCCCCGGTTCAGCGCCGTCATGGTGATGAAGGGAGTCGCCTCTCCCAGG
>JBBRGS010000142.1:0-9499 GCA_038240635.1 Armatimonadota bacterium | reverse complement strand
CGTCAGCATCGGCGGAAACCTGGGCGTCGTGGAGGAGACCGGGATGCGCACCACCCGCCTCCGCGACGACACCGGCCGCCTCATCATCCTCTCCAATGGCGATATCGGGCAGGTGATCAACTACTCGCGCGGCCCGTATCGCGTGGTCGTGGATGCGGCGGTCACGGCGGACACTACCATGGATGCGATGACGCGCGTCGCGGAAGCCACCGGGAAGCGACTGGCTCAGGATGGCTCCCCCCTCACGAACGTCGCTCTTCGGGGCGTGACCGGCATGAACGCGGCCTCCGTCACCTACCGCATCGATGCGGAAGTCCCTTCCGAGCATCGGCTGGTGGCCGAGCCGCAACTGCGGGAAGCGCTGCGGCAAACCCTGCGGGACCTTGGCGTGCCGCTGACCTGATCCCCGGCGTGCCGCTGACCTGATACCCGGCCTGACGCTGACCTGATCCCCGGCGTGCCGCCCGACTTCGGAGCCGCCGTTCAGGCGCGCTCTTCGGCCAGCGCCCCCTCGATGCGCCTCACCAGGTCCGCGCTGGAAAACGGCTTGGACAGCAGATTCGACCCGTCGTCGAGGCCCAGAGGCCGAAGCAGTTCCGCCGAGTAGCCGGACATATAGAGGACTCGCAGGCCCGGAATGACCGCGCACAGCCGATCCGCCAGTTCCTTGCCGTTCATGCCGTCGCCCAGAAAGATGTCGGTGAGCAGAAGATCAATTTTCCGCTTATTCCGGCCGGCGATCAGGGCTTCTTCTGCGCTGGAGGCGATGTAAAGTCGGTAGTCTGTCTCCTCCAAAAACGTCTCCACCGTATTGCTGAGGAGCGGATCGTCCTCGACCAGTAACACCGTTTTCATTGCGCCTCCCACGGCAAAAAATCACCCCACCGAAGCGCGCCCAATCGCGCCTGGTCCCAACTCTCTATCCTGCTGAATAGACGCTCGCATGATAACCGGAAGTCAGCGTGATGTCCAGCCCTTGTTCACTTCCGGCGACCCAGGCGTGTCTCACTTTCGACACACCGTTTTACACAACCGGCGGCCTTAGGGTCAACCGCCAGGGTCAGAGCCGCCTGGGGCGCCTCACTCCGGCAGGCCGACTATCCGTCGCAGGATGCGGATCACTTCGGGGATGCGGAGGGCGCCATCCCGGTCAGAGTCGGCGGCCCACCGTTGCGCGAACGTCGGCGCTTGCAGCCCCACCACGCACCGCAGGGCGATCAGCGCGTCGGTAATGGAGACCGCGCCGTCGCCGTTCATGTCGCCGGTCGCCTCATCCGTCAGGCGAAGCTCCTGCCACAGGGCGGCGGTGACGGCGGGCGCCACCGGATACTCGAAGTGGAGGGTGTCCGGGAAGACCGTAACGGAGCGGACAGCGGGCGCGCGGGCGAGAATCGCCGCCGGGTTCACCTCCACGAGGAAGCGTCCGTCGTCTCCGGCGGTGGCGGTGTTGGTGACGCGGCCCACCGGCTCGTGGGGGCTGTTGGGGGGAGCGGCGACGAGGTAGAGCGCGCTGGTGAGCGGCACGATGCCGTCCCCGGCGGCGTAGGTGTCGCTGCCGGGGACCGCCAGCTGGGCGAGGACAAGGCCCAGCGCCCGATACTGAAGCGCGAGGTCCGGGTTTCCACCTAACTCCAGCAGAGCGAAGGGCAGGGGCCACGCCGTGGAGACGCCGCCATAGATGACGTACCGGCACTCGGTGAAGGCGGCGAGGGCGGGGAAGGCCGCGTTCAGCCGCGCGAGGACGGCGCTGGCGTTCCCCTTCGCGGCGGCGGGAGTGTTCCCGTCGAAGTCGTCCCACGCGAGATCGCGCACGCCGGGGAGGGCGCCGGACAGGCCGGTGGAGGCTTCGGCCTGAGCGCGCAGGGACGCGAGGAGGGGGACGCCGCCCAGCGTGATGTCCATCCACGCGCTGTTGGCGACCGGCGTGCCGTGGTGCGGCGTCCCCAGCGTGATAAGTCGGGCGCACCGCGCGAGGAGGTCGTAGCCGGAACCGTCCCGCCCGTAAAGTTCGAGGGCCGCGCGGGCCACCAGGCCGCCCATGCTGTGGCCGATGAGGACGAACCGATGGCGTCCCGTGACGCGGCGAAGTTCGGCGGCAAAGCCTTCCCCGGAGCCGTCGAGGGCGGCGGCGGTGTCATACTCCAGCGTGAAGACGCGGTAGTATCCAGCGATGCGGGGGGCGCGCGCCAGGCTCTCGGCGAGGGCGGCGATGCCGGGGCTGTGAATCGTATTATTGAGGCCGTGGATCACGACGAGCGGGAGGCGTTCCTCACCGGGCGAAGCGGCATCGGGCCCGGCGGGGGTATAAGTCACGACCCCGGAAGCGTCAGCAGTGACGCCCCACAGCGCGGGAGGGTCGGCGACGACGGGCGCGGCCAGGGTCGCCAGCGCAACCAGCGCAAGGAGCGCTCCGAGAAGTCGCGGGAAGGCGGATCGGGCGGGGCGAGTCCACTGGAGACAAAGAGTCAGAAACGTCATGAGAGGGGGGATGGAAGGGGAGAGAGGCGAAGGCTTACCCTCATCTTACGCCGAATGTCGGCGCGGGAGAAGCCCCGCCGGGAACCTGGACTCCCCTGGACCCACCCCAACAACGCGCCGCGTTACGGTTTGGCCCATCCATTACTCGTCTTCGTAGCGGGCGGCGATGAGGTCGCGGGAGAGGACGTTCTCCTCCGGGCGGACGCCATCCCGTCGCAGACCGGCTCGCACCGTCTCCAGTGTCGCGTCCGGGTCCGGGGCGAAGCCGATCCGCCGGTTGATCGCGTCCAGCGCGCGCCGAATCTGACGCTTGTCTGTCAATCGGCTTTCCAAAGAAGAAGATAACAGAGAGCGGTTCGTCATTATAGCCTCCGCTTGTATCATACCCGTTTCCGCAGCGGTTCCTGTTCCAAAGCCGTTTCCTTCGCGCCTTCGGAATGCGGTCGCTTCTGGTGAGGGCGATCCGAAGATCACATCGTCGGGAACCTGGGTTCCCCTCTTCCGGCCCTGGACACGGGCGCCGGGTCACTCCTGCGCCATCCACCAGACGGTGATCGCCTCTCCGGCGGGCGGCGGGGTCTCGAACGCCACCGTGAACCCGTCCCGCGAAACCTTCCGCAGCGCATCCTTCAGGAACAGGTCCGTGTTGAAGCAGACGACCGGCTCCGAAGCGTGCGGCTGAGGGAAGCTCACCCGGAACTCCGTGCGCCTGCCGTCTCCGGTGAAGCGAACTTTGCCCCGCGTCATGTCGGAGCCGGCCAGCGCGGTGTGCGGCCCCAGCGACAACGCGCCGTTCACCCGCGTCCGGCCGTTCAAAACGCTCCCGGCCTCATTCACCTGAAGCGGGATGGCGCCGGAGGGAGCCTTCACCAGCAGGCTGTTCGTGGCCGAATCGCCCTGAAGCCACGGCGCGGTCGTCTCGCTGAATCGGAGGGCGGGCAGGTCCGGCGGCGCGAGGATCGCCGCTTCCCGCGCCTTCGAGCCGTTGATGACGATGCCGTTGCCCGCGCCGCTGTCCGGCAGAGTCACCTGAAGGCCGACCTGCCAGCCCGGCGTGCTCGGCTCGCTGCCGATGTGGACACCGGGGCCGTTCGCCGTCCGCTCTCCGTAATTCATCACTTCCAGCCCCTGAATCACGTCCTGGGGCATGTAGTCTCCAAACTGGACGAACCAGCCCTGCGTGACGGTCGTCTGCGGCCCCGCCGCCACGACCAGCGCGTCGCCCGCCTTCCAGGCCTCCCGCAACGGCTCCACCCGGAGCGTCCTCTCCTGATGATACGGATCGTCCAGCGACGTTCCGGGCGCGAGGAGATAACCCCCGGCTTCCGAGGCGGCCCTGCGGTCGTTGGGGAGGGTGAAGTTCGCCAGCCGGTTCGTGTAGAGCGTTCCGGGGCCTTTCCCTGTCTGCGGATCGCGGATGAAGCGGGAGAATCCCAGATTGACGTGATCGCTCCACCCCGTGATGGCGCGAAACCGAAGCTGCGTGGGGCTGAGGACCTGATCCACCTCGTACCATTGACGCACCCCGCCCCCCGGCCCGCCCGCGGAGGTGATTTTTGACCACGGCCCCTCCTTTGGCATGGGCGGAGAGTCGACATCGAAGCTGATCCAGCGCCCCGCCATATCCGGCGTCCAGTCCGTTCCCCGGCCGTACGCCATCACGTTATCCACGAACTCGATGCGCCCCTTGCGAACCGCCTGCCCCGCGTTGAGGAGCGTTCGCCCGGCCCCGGCCTCTCCCAGGTCTCCCTCAACCGGCAGCCCGACCGACCCCGGAGGCGCGTCCGCCTTCAGCGTGAGCCATGCCTCCCTGGCCACCCGATCTATGTGGGAGCGCAGGATTTCCGTCCCCTCGTCGCCCCCGTCGCGCGTGCCGCCGTGCACCGAGACTATCGGCGCGAGCCAGATCGAGTCGCCCATCCCGTAGGTCGTGAGTTCGCCCGTCAGATTGGCGTACTGGCTCTGCGTGTGAGACGTGAGACCCAGATTCATCGAGCCGATGGTGCTTTTGTAGTTCCCGCCGCCCGCCGGGGGACTCTGGTAATGATTGACGCCGCCCGACTCCACGCGGGTGTCGAGCCAGACGGGATAGAAGCCGGTCCACGCGAAGGACGGCTCCGGCGCGAGCGGCGCGGCGACCTGCGGTCGGAGGCTGATCAGCGCGTTCAGCGGGTTGCGGGAGTCTCCCGTGGCGTCGGGGGTAATCGTGAGCGGCTGGCGCTCGGTCTCGTTGAGGGAGGGAGGGAGGACGCGGCTGAGCGGCTGGCCCGTGTCCTCCAGCGTGTCGCCTTCCGTGGAGCCGAGGAGAAAATTCCCATATCCCGACGGCGGCTCTTCGGCGGGGGTGGGCGGGAAGCCCGCCGGGACGTGCGCCGCGCCGCCAGTGTGCGTGACGGTTGGCCCCACGAACTCCGCCACGCCGGTGTTGTCCCGGCCCAGCGGCGGCTTCGGCGTGCGGGTCACGTAATAACTGTACGCTGTCGCGTTCGGGACCGGCGTCACGCGGATCTCGTTGTCGGGCGCATCTACCTCCGTATTGAGCGCCGGGAACGGCCCGCTCATGGGGGACCGTCGCCAGGCGTTGACCGCGACGACCCAGTACCAGAGGGCGCCGTTCCCGCGCTTCCGCACGGTCACCGTCGCCTGGGGAGCGGGCAGCCCCTCCGTTTTCAGCACGTGATACCGCTTCACTCCCGGAACCGGCTGGAGGTGGAGGACCCGCTTCCCGCCCTGACCGCCCGGCGGCAGGTCCACGCAGGCGGGCGGGGAGAGGGCCGTCACCCGGCCCCGAATGGCGCCGATGTAGTGCGACGGGACGCCCTCCAGGGGGGTATCGGTTTCTCCAAAGACCCAGTAGCAGGCGCGAGCGCCCCCCGCTCCGGCGCCCGGTTCCACGGTGGGCGCGAGGGGATTGGGAACCGCCCCCGGCTCCCCCGCGACAAGGCCGAGCAGAAGCGCCGCCAGAGCGAGCGGGAAAATGCGTGTCATGGGTCCTCCCTTTCGTCTTCGCCTGAAGCGCCCTTCTAATCTACAGGAAGGAGTAACGACCAAGCAGGCGAAAAGAAGAGGCGCCGGGGAACGTCCGGAATCCCTTTCTCGCTGAGCGTCTATACACGTGTTCAGCTCTTAAACTTCAGGGTAAATTTATGCCTACGAAAGCCATTTCCTTCCTCGGCACAGGCAACTATCAGGAAACGGTCTATGTCAATGCCACAACAGAGCAATCCTGCGCGACACGCTTTTTTCAGGAAGCCATCGTGGAGTTCCACAGCCCCGAAACCCTTTACGTGCTCCTCACCCCAAAAGCGGAACTGGTGAATTGGGAGGCTTTGAAAGCACAACTCGATGGAAAGGTGGAACTGGTTCCCATTCGGGGTATCCCTGAAGGGCGTCAGGCCGATGACATGTGGGCCTTGTTCCAGAAGATGACCGACTGCCTGAGCGCGGGGGATCACGTCCTGTTCGACATCACTCATGGGTTCCGATCCCTGCCGGTGCTGGCGCTCCTGGCGGCCAGCTATCTCAGAGTGGCGCGAGGCGTGACCATTGAAGGATTGATCTATGGCGCTTTTGAGGCTCGGAATGAGAACAATGAGACGCCTGTCTTTGACTTGATGCCCCTGGTTCAACTCCTGGAATGGACGACCGCCACCGATACATTTATCAAAACCGGCGATGCTCAGGCGTTGGCGTCGCGCCTGAAGGAAGCGCACCAACTGACATGGCGACAGGGAGCGACTCAGGATCGGTCTCAGTTGCCTCGACATTTGAAAGGCATGGGAGACGCTCTGGGCGCTCTTTCCCAGGCGCTGGCGTTGACTCGCCCCTCCGAAGTGGCGGACCAGGCCCGCAAACTGACGGAAAAGCTGGAATCCGGCGCTGAGGAATTAAAACGATGGGCGCCTCCCTTCCACCTCCTCCTCGAACAAATCACAACGGCTTACGAACCGTTTATGGACAACACGCTGGAATCGCAGCGGCGGTTGGTGAGATGGTATATCGAACATGCCCAGTATCTTCCCGCTATCGCCCTGGCTCGCGAGTGGCTGGTCAGCTGGGCGGGACAGGCGCTCAACAAGCCGGATTTTGAGGACCGGGAATGCGTGGAACGCGCTCTCAATCAGGCGTCCCAACATTCCCAGAATAAGCCCACAGAGGACACGGAATTGATGAAGCGGCTGCTTGAGATTGATCACTACTCCACTCTGCGGGACGCATGGGACACGCTCGGCGATCTCCGTAACGACACCATGCACTGCGGGATGCGGAAGGAACCTCGTTCCGCCTCAAGTATTTTCAAATCGGCCAATCGGCTGCCCGATCTCCTCGCCCGATTACCTCTCAGCCCGGAGAGCGGAAGCGGGGGGTGATCCCCTCCGATGCGTCGCGCCCTCGAAACGGATCACCCCGCCGACCGCCGGATCAGCGCCGCAGCGCCTGGCCTTTCCTCGGCCCGACCTCGCTCATGTCAATCGGCTGAAAGCCAATCTTCTCCGCCGGAGACCCCGATTTCAGACGATAATCGCGTTTCGCCGCGTTCACAAACAGCGGGTCGGCGACCACCGAATGGGCGTCGTACTTCCCGCCGAGGATCGCGCGCCACGCCGCCCACGACTCCCCGCCGGGCGCGCCCCGCACGCCGACCGTCCCCGCCGGGTTCCAGAAGAGGTTCCGGTCGGAGGCGCTCACGCGGTCGTCGCTCCAGTTATCGAACTGGTAGAAGGACCGGGTTCCCCCGGCGTCGAAAAACTCGTCCGCCGCTTCCGCCTGCACCACGACGAGATGCTTACCGGCGGCCACGGGCGGCAGGGTCTCGCCTTCGGGCTTCCAGGCGGCGTCCTCGGTGAAGACGGTGGCGTCCCAGTTCAGGCCGCCGCCCTTCACGTTAGTCCACTTCAGGGTGTGGCGGCCTTTGGGCAGGGTCATGCGGGCGGCGCGGCTCCACGCTTTGGTGTCCCAGCCGCCGGTGTTGGGCACATGGGCCAGCCCAACGGGCGCCTCAGCATCCAGCGTCATCGTGGAGCGGTTGTCCATCGCGCCGAATCCGTTGTCGGCGGAGTAGTAGAGCCACACGTCGTAGGCGCCCGCCGCCGGAACGTCCACCATCCAGGTTAGCGTCTTGCCGACCGGGTGCAGCTCCGAGACGCCGACACCGAGCCGCCCAATCGCCTCGGAAGCGTCCCGCACGCGCGGCTCGAAGACGATCAGGTTGCGCTCGTACGTGTGATGGTCCGCCCGCTCGTCCGCCATGAAGAGGGACCGGATGGCGCTGGAGTTCGTCGGCCCCACGATGAGGAGGTTGTTTTTGATGACGTTGCCCACCCCTTTGGCGTAGATCGGCTGGTCCCCGCCGACGCCCCGCACGCCGTAGATCACGTTGTTCGTCAGCGTAAAGAGGTCACTCGCGTCATCGAGGTACATCCCGCTTTGCAGGTTGAACTGCGCGTTGCCGGTGTCGTGGATCAGGTTGTGGTCGTACACGTTATCGCGCCCCGGCCCCCACGACTCCATCGCGCCGGTGTCCTGGCTGTCCTCGTTGGTGTGGTGAATGTGGTTATAGGCGAACAGATTGTTCCGGGAGTGGAGATACTCGTAATGATTTTCCCACGTGACGGCGGGATTGGCCTCGCGCATGATCTGATAGCGCTGCCCCTTGATCGTCGTGCCGTAGCGCGGCATGTGGTCTATCTCGTTGTGGACGATCTGGTTGTGGCCGCTCCCTGAGAGCTGGACACCGCTCCCGTGCCCCACCCGCCGCCCGCAATGGTGGATATGATTGTCGGCCACCACGTTGTCGCGGTTCACATCGGGGGTCGGCTTTGGGTCGGAACCGACGCCCATGCCTTCCAGCATCACCCCCACGTAGCCGTGATTACGAATCTCGTTCCCGGTGATGCGAATCCCCTGCGCGCGGCCTTGCAGCGCCACGCCGTGTTGGGCGCCGTTCTCGATGACGCAGTGCGTGAGCGAACACTCTTCCGCGCCGGAGAACTGCACGGCGTCCCCGTTGGAGATGGAGAAGTTCAGCCCCTCAAAGTGGAGGTTGCGAACCGTTTTCCCCTCCGGCGCCATCACGGTCAGCAGGGTCGGCGCGGTGGACGCCACAATGTGCGGGGTCGCCGTGGCGCGGCGCGGGCGGACATACGCGCGTCCCTCGCCCAGGTGGAGGACCGCCTCCCCCGGCGCCGTGAGCAGCGAGAGCGCGTTGTGCGCGAAGTATCGGTTGCCCGCCTTCATCTCGTACCCTTCGTCGTTGCCCAGGGTGATCGTGCGGGTCGCGGGGTCCACCTTCGCAATCGGCTTGTCGGCGGAGAACCAGTTTTCGCCGGGCCAGATGTAGATTCGCGCCTCGGCGTCGCCATGGTCGCTGGAAAGATGAAGGTCGCCTTCCTTATAGATGAAGGCGCGCTGGAGCTGGCCGTCCACCGGCTTTTCGAGCTGCAGGTAGCCGGTTTTCGGCGCGCGGGCGAGGGTGAGGCGCTCGCCATCCTCGAAGAGCTGGCTCGGCTTGTACTGCTTCGGCAGCGCGGCGACGAGGATGCCGTCCCGGTACGGTTTCCAGCCCGTGAGTGAGACGCCGCCGATGAGGGTCGGGCGCTCGCCGGGATACGCGGCGTATGTGACGCGGTGGCGAGCATCGCCGGAATCCTGCGGCCCGAAAGTGATCCCGTCGGGGAGGAAGTAGCGTCCCCCGCGCACGAGCGTCGTGAGGTCGGCGGTCAGCCCGGCGGCGATCCGGTGTCGCACCACGTCGCGGGCGCGGGGCAGGGTGGCGAAGGGGCCGTCCGTGCGCGCGGCGTTGGGCGCGGGGAGTCGTCCGCTCCACTGGTCATTGCCGGAAGGGGAGACGTAGTAGTCGGCGGCGGAACGGGGCGGGGCGGCGTGCGCGTCCATGCCGCTCAGACCGGCGCCCATCAGGAGGGCGGCCATCGCTCCCGCGAAAAGCCAGACAGGGGACAAGTGAGACTCCTTTGGGGAGGGAAACAGGCGCAGTGAAGAGAGGCGAATGAAGCCACCGAAC
>JBBRGS010000141.1:0-9507 GCA_038240635.1 Armatimonadota bacterium | reverse complement strand
CGGTACGAGTCTTTCGCCCTGGCGAACTGGTACAATTGGTGACGGAAGAGGGGGAGCTGGACGCTGAGCCGGTCCTCCCCGGCTTCCGCATCCCAGTGCGTGACTTGTTCGGCGCCGCCGTTCGCCCCCATCCCCGCGCCGATCCCACCGCCTGAAGGAATACCGCTTCGCTCACCCGCGCCGCCTCCGAGGGACGCTCACCCCGACGCCAACGAGAGGATCGGACGATGATCAGGTCTCATCACGCAGCCACCCCCGACCCACACCAACCGGAACCGTTTGACGCGAGCCTGATTCAGGCTATCGAGGCGGAGATGATTCGGACGCTGGAGGCCGCTCACGAGCCGGACAGCCCCAAGCGGCTCCGCATCGCCGTGGAGTACGCCCTGGGGGGCCGCGATGAGGAAGGCCGCGAAATGGAGATCGAGGAACGCCGTCGCGTGGCCGGAAAGCGCACCCGACCTCTCCTCCTCCTCTCCTGCGCCGAATGCGTCGGGGGCGACGTGGAGACCGCCCTCCCTCTCGCCGCCGCCGTCGAATTCATTCACAACTTTTCGCTCGTCCACGACGATATTGAAGACGCCGATGAGGAGCGCCGCCACCGGCCCACGCTCTGGGTCGTATCCGGAATCCCGCAGGCGATCAACACCGGCAGCCACATGCAGGCCCTCGTCAACAGCGCCCTCCTGCGCCTGCGGGACAACGGCTGCCCGGATGCCCTCATTGTGCGGGCGCTTCAGGGGCTGACCTGGGCCATCCTCCGCATGACCGAAGGCCAGCACCTCGACATCCGGCTTCAGGAGAGCGATGAAGTCACCCTCGAAGGATACTGGGGCATGGTTTCCGGGAAGACCGCCGCGCTCCTCCGCGAAGCCTGCTCGCTTGGCGCCATCGTGGGCAGAGACCCCGACGCCATGCCCGCCTTTGATCGGTACGGTAACGCCTTCGGGCACGCCTTCCAGGCTCGCGACGATTACCTGGGCATCTGGGGGGACCCCACTGTGACCGGTAAACCCGTCGGCAGCGACCTTCTCCGCCGTAAAAAGACGTTGCCCGTCGTCTTCGCGCTGGAGGAATCCGAGGGGGCCGAACAGCGCACCCTCGAACACCTGCGCAACCGGACGCAAATGAACCCCGATCAAATTGAGGAGCTGCGGGGCCACCTGGAGCGGCTGGGCGCGAAGGAGTACACCCTCTACGAAGTGGAGCGGCTCACTGAAGAAGCCTTCGACGCTCTGCGGGCCATCACTCCCGCGCCCACGGACGCCGCCCAGCGCGCCTACCAGCGTCTCATCGCGATCACTGAGTTCGCCCTCCATCGCGAGTACTAGGCCGTCATGCCCGATGTCCTTCCGCCGGTAGCGGGCGGACCCCGACCCGTCTACGTTCTTACGGGACCGACCGCCGTCGGGAAAACCGAGGTAGCGCTGCGGGTGGCGGAGCGATTAAACGCGGAGATCATCTCCGCCGACTCGATGGCGATCTATCGAAAGATGGACGCCGCCACCGCCAAGCCAACGCTCGAGGAACGCCGCCGGGTTCCGCATCACATGGTGGACGTGGCCGATCCCGGTGAGCGATTCACGGTGGCCGATTATCGCGCCGCCGCTCTCGCCGCCGTGGACGACATCTTTGGACGGGGCCGCCGCGTGATGATCGTCGGAGGCACGCGACTCTACATCCTCGCGCTCATGCGGGGCTTTGCCGAAGGCCCCGATGACGACCTCGCGGTGCGGGACCGACTCCTTCACGAAGCCGATACCCTGGGGCTTGACGCGCTTCACGCGCGACTGGCCGTGGTGGACCCCGAAAGCAGCCTTCGCATCTCTCCCGGAGACCGCAAACGAATCGTCCGCGCCCTGGAGGTGTTCGAGCGAACCGGGAAGAGCATTTCCCAATGGCAGCACGAAAGCCAGGCGCAAACTCCAGCCTGCGCGGGACCATGGGTCGCCCTCCTTCGGGAACGCGCGGAGCTGTATGATCGCATCAATCGCCGCGTGAACGAGATGATTCGCGACGGCCTGGTGGAAGAGGTGAAAGGTCTTCTCGTCCAGGGTTATGACCCGGCGCTGCCCGCATTGCAGGGTCATGGCTATAAGGAGATCATTGGTGCGATTTTGGGTCGCTATTCAATGGCCGAAGGGATTGAGTTAATGAAGAAGAACACACGAAATCACGCCAAACGTCAACTCTCCTGGTTGCGTGGCGAAGGAGGTGCCACGCCTGTCCCGGCTGAAGATTCGCCGGATGTCGTGGCGGGTAAACTGTTCGACTTGTGGAGTGGGTAGGGGCCATCGGATGGAGTCACTCAGTTCAGATAAAATATTCGTTGGAGGCGCCGCGCAGGGTCGGGGTCCGGGCAGTTGAAACCGCTGCACACCCACACGAAACGCGCCTGCGCGGGTTAGGGGATCGCTGCGCGGGTTAGGGGAGGAATGATGGAGCATGAGAATAGCGCCGTCCACTGGCCCCTCTCCTGTGGGAGAGGGGTGGCCGAAGGCCGGGGTGAGGTAGGGGGCATCGCACCTGGACGGAAGGCTTCGGCAGGGCAGGGGTCGGCGAAGGCCGACTTTGTGCGTTGGTTGCAGCGGTTTCAACCGCCCGTCTCCTCCATACGAAAGATCCGAGCGAAGGACTTTACTCCGTCCCCTGCGTCCCCTGAGTCGCCTGAGTCCCCTCGATCTTGACACCCCCCATGCCGAACGCGATAATGGGGCGGCGGTTCAAGCGCTCAATGTCTTCTCTCCGCAGGCGCCAGCCCGCCGACCTCGAGCCAGCCCTCGCACCGGGAACGAAACCGCTCTCATGTCGCTCTTCCTGATGGGCGCTGCAGGAGCGTTGCCACGCGTTGCGCCTCGCCGCTCTTCGCTCACTCGCGCCTTCCCGTTCCTCCCCCACGGACCTCCTTGAAACGGTTCTTCTCCTTCCTCGGCCTTCTCTGCCTCATCCTTATGGCCACCCTGGTGGTCTCCGCCGCCCGCACCAGCTGGACGCTCCGGCGGGAAAACGGCAGCCTCCAAAACCTCATTCTCCCCGCTTTCCCGGAGCCGGAGAACGATCAGCGATTGATGATCGTCTCCCCTCATCCTGACGATGAAACGCTCGGTTGCGGCGGCCTCATCCGCCTGGCGACGGAGCGCGGCGTCCCCCTCAAAATTGTCATCGTCACCAATGGCGATGACTTCCCCTGGGCGGTGCAGCGCCGCCTGCGAACCCTCCGGCCCACCACCGCCGATTACATCCGTTTTGGCCAGCTGCGCCAGAGTGAGACACTCAACGCCCTCCGACGCCTCGGCGTCCCGCGCAGCGACGTGATCTTCCTCGGCTACCCCGACCGGGGCCTCTCCGCCCTCTGGATGAGCCACTGGTCCGCCAACAACCCGTTCGCCTCCGCCTCCACCCGACAAACGCATAACCCGTACCGCCTGGCGTATCATCCCCACGCCGCCTACACGGGGGTTAACCTGACGGAGGACCTGCGTGGCATCCTCGAAGCGTTCCAGCCCACCGATCTCTTCTTCACGCACCCCAACGATGAACATCCCGACCATGCGGTGATCGGTAACTTCGTGGTGGAAGCGCTCCAGAGCCTCAAACGGCTGTCCCAAACCCGCCTGCACACCTTCCTTGTGCACCGCGGCTCATGGCCCACCCCTCAGGGGTACCGGTCTCAACTGCACCTGCCCCCGCCCGAAGCCCTTGCCCAGCTCGATACGCGCTGGAGGACGCTGCCCCTCTCCCGCGCCGTGGTGAAGTCCAAAGCCGATGCCCTGTGGGCCTACGACTCCCAGCTGAAGGTGCAGCCCGGCGCGCGGTTCCTCTTTAGTTTCGTCCGCCGCAATGAACTGTTCGGCGAGTTCCGCTACCTACAAGGCGCCCGGTCGCTCCATTGCGGGCCGCGCTACGCCACCCCCTGGCAGGTGACGGTGGACCCGATCCACGATAAATTGACGCGGGATTATCAGCCCGGCGCCGATCTGGAGGAGGTCGCCGTCATGCGCTCCGGCGACGAATTGCGCGTTCGAGTCGTCATGCGGGGCGATCTGTCCCGCTGGGCGAAGTACCAGGTCAACCTGCACCGGCTGGACGGAAACGACTCCGGCGGCGCCGCGACCCTGAGCCTCACCTTCCGGCTTGACGGCAAAACCCCCGCCCCCGTCACTTACTGCCTCTGGGAGGACGACGCCTTCGACTTCACGGTGCCCCTCAAGGCCCTCGGCAATCCCGCTCATGTGATGGTCAACGCCGAAACCGATCTCGGCGGGATGACGGTGGACCGTGCGGCATGGCGGGGCTTTGATCTGCAATAGCGCCCTCAAACCGGCGCCCTGACGCGGAAGACTCACGCGGTCGCCCTCCCGCCTTTCCGGGGGCAGGGGTCGCCAGGCTCAGCCCGGCAGCACGTTACGGATGAATTCCGCCCGCCGATGGCTCTGCCCTTTCACCCCGCGAGCCGCGCCGACCAGCGTTTCGAGGACCGCGGGCTGGACAATCGCCATCAGAGCCTTGATCGTCGTTTTGTCCACCGGGGTCATCAGGCCGAGCAGCTGCCCCAGCCGTACCCGCGAAAGCAGCCGCAGGGCTTCTTCTTCGTCCAGCAGGCGGGCGTACTTCAGGGTTCCGTAGGCGCGCCACGCCTCATCTTCCAGTTCGCCGCGCCGTTCCTTCACCAGCAGCTCCCGCGCCTCCCGTTCCGCTTCCACAAGGCGGCGCGCGGTGGCGGAGACATTTCGAACGATCTCCTCCTCCCGCCAGCCCAGGCCAAACTGGTTGGAGACCTGGAACAGATCACCCAGCCCTTTCGACCCCTCACCGTGCTGGCCGCGAATGGTGACGCCCATCTGTCCCGCCGCGTCGAAGACGCCTTCGCGCCGCTCCAGATGGGTGAGCGCCGGCAAATGACACATCACCGACGCCCGCATCCCCGTCCCCAGGTTGGAGACGTGCGTGGTGAGGAACCCAAAATCGGGGTGAAAGGCGTAATCGAGCCGTTCCCCCAGCCAGTCGTCCACCGCATCCGCCAGGGCGAACGCCTCCGCTAGATCGAAGCCGGGCCGCATCGCCTGAATCCGAAGGTGATCCTCTTCATTCACCATCACGCTCACCAGGCCGTCCTGACGATACGCCACCCCCCGGTGCACCGGGTGCGCCACCAGCGCCGGGCTGATGACGTGCTGCTCCACGAGCCAGCGCCGATCCACCGGCTCCAACTCCCATACGTTCACGCACCGCAGAGGCCCGGCGGGGCTGTCGGTGACGCAAGTCGCCTGCACCTCATTCCAGACCATCTGGAGCTCGCCGCTGCCGGTTTTGCCTGGAAACGGATACGCCGCCAGATTGCGCGCGAGCCGAACCCGGCTGGCGAAGACCACATCGTCTTCGGGACCCTTGCCGAACAGCGGCGGCGCATGTGAGATGAAGGAAGTAGTAGGCATCGAGGCGGCGAAGGTGTCACGAGTCAGTCACTGTCGGCGGGGAACGGGCGCTTAGGGCCGGTCGGCGCCGTCCTCCGCTTGGGGAGGTTCCCGGCGCGGCGCTACTCTTTCTTTGGGGTTCCCCGGTCCATTCCCTGTAGCTCAGTGTGACTCTCTGTCCCTTCCTGCGACTCCCCGAATCGTTCTCATGCCTTCTCCCCTCGCGCCCATCCCCGACAATCTGCGTCAACTGGTGACGTTGCTCGACGCGGCGGGGGAACTCCATCGGATCACCACGCCCATTCATCCGGCGCTGGAGATGAGCGAGATCGCCGACCGAGCGGTGAAGGGGGGCGGCCCCGCGCTGCTGTTCGAGAACCCGATTGGCTCGGACATTCCCGTGCTGATGAACGCCTTCGCCTCGTGGAAGCGGGTGTCGCTCATGCTCGGCGGGCGCTCCATCGAGGAGGTGGCGGACGAAATCCGCGCCCTCGTCAAAATCGCGCCTCCCAAAGGGCTGGCCGAAGCGCTGACCACCGGCAGGAAGGCTCTCGGCCTCCTCAGCGCCGCGCCCCGCATGGTTCGAGGCCCCGCCCCGTGCCAGGAAGTGACGATGGACCCGCCGGACCTCACCACGCTCCCCATCCTCCAGTGCTGGCCCCAGGACGGTGGCCGCTACATCACGTTGCCACTGGTCTTCAGTAAGGACCCCCGCACCGGGCGGCGCAACTGCGGAATGTACCGCGTGCAGGTCTTCGACGCGACGACGACCGCCATGCACTGGCAGATTCACAAGGTCGGCGCGCGACACTTCGGCGACGTGGAGGCTCCCGGCGCGACGGTTCAGCCTCGCCGGGCCGGACTGGCGCCTCCCCTGGGTGGGATCGCCGGGGAGTTCGAGCCGCCGGAGGGGATGAAGCGCCCGCCTGAACGGATGGAAATCGCCATCGCGCTGGGCGGCGACCCTCTCACCGTCTACTCCGCGACGGCCCCCATGCCGGAAGACCTGGATGAGATGCTGCTGTCCGGATTCCTCCGCCGCAAGCCCGTCCGCATGGTGAAGTGCCGCACCGTGGACGTGGAGGTGCCCGCCGAGAGCGACTTCGTGCTGGAAGGGTACGTCACCCCGTACGAGCGCCGCACCGAGGGGCCGTTTGGCGATCACACCGGCTTCTACTCCCTTGCCGACGAGTATCCGGTCTTCCGCGTCACCGCCATCACCCACCGCCGCCAGCCGATCTACCTCACGACTCTCGTGGGTCGGCCGCCGATGGAGGACGGCTGGCTCGGCAAGATGACCGAGCGCCTCTTCCTCCCGCTGCTTCAGATGCAGCTGCCCGAACTGGTGGAGATGAACCTGCCGGTGGATGGCATCTTCCACAATTTCGTGATTGTCAGCATCAAAAAGCGGTTCCCCGGCCACGCTTACAAGGTGATGAACGCGCTCTGGGGCCTGGGGCAGATGGCGCTCGCCAAGTGCATCGTCGTCCTCGATCACGACGCCGACGTGCAGAACCTCCACGAAGTCCTCTGGCGCGTCGGCAACCACATTGATCCCCAGCGCGACGTGCTGCTGACGCAAGGCCCCGCCGACGTGCTCGATCACGCCTCCCGCGAACTCGGCTTTGGCGGCAAAATGGGCATCGACGCCACGCGCAAATGGCCCAATGAAGGCTTCCGCCGCGACTGGCCCGCCGAACTCGTGATGAGCGACGACGTGAAGGCCAAAGTGGACCTCCTCTGGCCCCAACTCGGCCTAAAGGATAAGCTCGACCCGCGCAATCATCCTGACCACTGGAGGCGTTCCCGATGAGCGCCCCCCGGCTTCATCCATGCGCGCCATGACCTACGGCGACCGCCCACCCTCCACCGGCAAACCGAGCCTCCTCATCGCCATCACCGGCGCGAGCGGCGGCGTCTACGGCGTGCGCCTGCTGGAGGCCGCGCTGACGCTTTTCGACCCGCTCTACCTCGTCCTCTCCGCGCGGGGCCGCGAAGTGATGCAGTTCGAGATGGGCGCCGACCCCGGCTCCGGCGGAGACGCCGCCGTGCGCCTTCTGGGTCCCCGCGCCGCGCATGTGAAAGCGTTCAGCCCCCGGTCGCTGAAAGCGCCGTTCGCCAGCGGTTCCGCCGCGTGCGATGCGATGGTGGTCTGCCCCTGCTCAATGGGGACGCTGGGGCGGGTCGCGGCGGGCGTGTCGGACGACCTGATCACCCGCGCGGCGGATGTCGCGCTCAAGGAGCGGAAGCGGCTCATCCTCGTCCCCCGCGAGACGCCGTTCAGCACGCTCCACCTTCGCAATATGCTCGCCCTCTCGGAGATGGGCGTCACCATCCTGCCCGCCGCGCCGCCGTTCTACCATCGTCCTCAAAGCGTGGATGACCTCGTGACGATGGTGGTGAACCGCATCCTGGTCCACGCCGGGGCGCCGCCGCCCGACGCCTACCACTGGGGTGACGACGAAGCCGAACTCCGGCGCCTCCCCGAAGGCGACCCGGACGATCCGGCCCGTCCCTGGGGCGACGGCCAGGCCGATGAAGGTCAGGAGGCGTGAGCGTCGCCATGCGAAAGATCGCCCTCCTCCTCGACTGGATCAAGTTCCAGCACTCGCTCTTCGCCATGCCGTTCGCCCTGATGAGCGCGGTCCTCGCCGCCGCCGGGGGACTGCAAGCGCGCACACTCCTCTGGATCGTCGTGGCGATGGTCGCCGCCCGCAGCAGCGCGATGGGCTTCAACCGCATCGTGGACCGGGATGTGGACGCCCTGAACCCCCGCACCCGCGCGCGCCACCTGCCCGCCGGACTCCTGGGCCTCACGGAGGCGTGGGCGTTCGTGCTGTGCAGCGCGGCCCTCTTCTTCGTGGCGGCGGCGCAGTTGAATCGCCTCTCGCTGGCGCTCTCGCCGGTGGCGCTGGCGGTCATCTGGGGGTACAGCGGCGCCAAGCGGTTCACCTCGGCGTCGCACCTCATCCTGGGGTTTGCGCTCGGCATCGCCCCCGCCGCCGCGTGGATCGGCGTCACCGGCGCCCTCGCCCCGCCCGCCCTCCTCCTGTGCGCCGTCGTCACGCTCTGGACCGCCGGGTTCGACATCCTCTACGCATGCCAGGATATGGAGTTTGACCGGGCGCACGGCCTCCATTCGCTGCCCGCGCGTCTGGGGATCGCGGCATCGCTCCGGCTGTCGGAGATGCTGCATGCGGTAATGTTCGCCCTGCTGCTGGCGCTGCCCCGGCTGGCGCAGGCCGCCGTCGGCGTGAGTCTCGGCCCGCTCTACTACATCGGGCTGGCGCTGGTGGGCGGCCTGCTCGCATGGCAGCATCGCATCGTCCGCCCGGATGACCTGAGCCGCCTCAACGCCGCCTTCTTCACCCTGAACGGCGTCCTGAGCGTCGTCCTCTTCGCTTTCACCGTCCTCGATGTCTATCTCTAATCCCTCTACAGGCTCGATCATTCGCCTCGGCGCGCCGTACTTCAACGCGCGCCCGCTCGTCTGGTCGTTCGTTGAGCCGCCGTCGCCCGATGTCGTCCTCGTGGAGGAGACGCCCGCGCGTCTCGCCGATAGCCTGCGCGCGGGGCGCCTCGACGCCGCGCTCATCTCCAGCGTGGAGGCGTATCGGGACGAGTCGCTGGAGGTCCTGCCAGGCGTCGGCGTCACGTCGCGGGGGCCGGTCTGGAGCATCAAGCTGTTCCATAAGAAGCCTTTGGCGGAGGTGACGAGCGTGGCGCTGGACACCAGCTCGCGCACGTCGTCGGCCCTGACGCGGGTGCTCCTCGCCCAGCGATACGGGAATCACCCGGAGTGGGTCCACCTGCTACCGGACCTTGACGCCATGCTGGAGGCGTGTGACGCCGCCCTGCTCATCGGCGACCCCGGCCTGAGAGCGGCCCATCCCACTGTTCCGTATGTGGACCTCGGCGCCGAGTGGTTCGCGTGGACCGGCCTGCCGTTCGTCTTCGCGGTCTGGGCGGCGCGCCCCGGCTTCTTCGAGGGTGGCTTTGGGGCCCGCCTGCGCCGCGCCGCCGAGGAAGGGCCGTCGCGCGTGGATGCGATCGTGGCGGACGAGGCGCCCCGGCGCGGGATTCCTCCCGCCGT
>JBBRGS010000140.1:0-9545 GCA_038240635.1 Armatimonadota bacterium | reverse complement strand
GGCGGAGGAGACCTGCTCGGCGCCAACGTTCACCTGCTGGAGGCCCTCGTCGAGGTTCTCCATGGCGAGGTTGAGGGAGTTCTGGATGAGGGCGAAGTCGCCCTGGAAGTCGCCGGTCATGCGGGCGGTGAGGTCGCGGGCGGCGACCCGTTCCAGCACGCTCGAAGCGTCCCGGATCGGGCGTTCCACCGCGTCCAGCGTGTCGTTGACGCCGCTGACGATTTCCCGGAAGCCGCCCTGATAGGCGCTGGCGTCGGCTCGCGTGGAGAGTTCCCCGGCCACGGCGGCCTGAGACAGCCGGGTCGCTTCCTCAATGAGGCCGCGCAGGTTCCCCATCATCTCCGTGAAGGCCGGGTTCAGTTGATCGTTCTCGCTGCGCTTGCCGAGTTTTTTGAACTCCTCGTAGCGGCTGGTGTCGCCCGCCGCCACCCGCATGGCCACGTCCTGGGCGGTGAGGAGCCGGTCCCGCACGTCGTTCATGCTCCGGGCCAACTCGCCGAAGACGCCCCGGAAGTCGCTCTTCATCTGGCGGGTGTAGTCGTTCACCGCCATGAGTTTCAGGGTCTCCTGGGCGTCGGTCAGCGGCTTCTCCACCGCGTCGAGCATACGGTTCACGCCGTCAGTGATGTCGCGGTAGCGGCCTTTGTAAGCGCTCAGGTCGGCGCGGCCGGTCACGTCGCCTTCCGCCGCCGCCTTCGCCAGGGTGTCAATGTCGGTGATGGCGGAGCGGAGGACGCCTCGCGCGGCCTCGAAGGAGGTCACGGTGGCCACGGTCTGCTCGATGATGCCATTGACGCTGCGGGCGAGGGTCCCCATCTGGCCGTTCGTTTTCACGTCGAGTTTCGGCGTGCCGGTCTCGATCACGTAGTCGAGATCGCCTTCAGCCAGCGCCTGGCTCCCCTTGCCAAGGTTGGTGACGCAGAGGCTTTGCAGCCGTTCCACGCGCTCGCTGATGGCGGCGACGGGGGTCGCCACGGCGTCGAGGGCGGCGTTGAGGTTGGCCACGAGCAGGCCGTAGCTGCCCTGATGCCGGGTGGCGTCGGCGCGGACGGTCAGGTCGTCGGCTTCGGCGGCCTGGGCGACCTTCGCCATGTCGGCGATGACACCCTTGATGTTCTCCCGCGCGGTCTCGAAGGAGGCTACGGTGTTCTGTGTCTGCTCGATCACGCCGTTGACGCTGCGGGCGAGGTCGCCGAGTTCGTCGCGGGTGTCCGCTTGGAGCAGGGGCGTGCCGGTGACCATCGCGTAGTCGAGATTGCCTTCGGCCAGCGCCTGGCTCCCCTTGCCCAGGTTGGTGATGCAGAGGCTGCGGAGTTGTTCCATCCGTTCAGCGACGGCCTTCAGCGGCCTTCCGATCAGCCGGGAAATCATGACACCCATCCCCATGGCTGCGGCGACCCCGAAGACGAGGAGGAGGACCATCATGAGGATGGCTCGCTGGCCCTGCGCCGAATCCTCATTGGAGTGGGCCGCGCCTTCACTGCTCAACACGTCATCCAGGCGGGTGATCGCCGCCTCTTCCCGCTGTGCGATGGGGAACCCGATGGTCCGCATGCCCTTGATGGCTTCGGCCTTCCGGCCTGTCTCCACCTGTTGAACGAATGTATCGAGGAAGCGCTGGTAGTCGTCATCCGCCTGCGTGAATTCGGTGTAGGCGGCTTTGGACGCCTGCGAAGCCAGGGTTTTGGAGAGTTTCTCGTGCGTGGTGTCTATTTCCCGCTTCAGGCGCTGAGCCTTGTCCAGGTAGGCCCGCGCCTGGTCCGGTTTTTCTTCCAGGAGCGCGTCCCTCATGGCGACCCGCATGCGCTGATACTTCGTGGAGAGAATATTGAGGCTGGTGAGGCCGATGCTCGTTTGATCGTATAATTTCGAGTAGGAGGTATCGATGCTCCTGAGATTCAGGACGCCGACAAGGCCGATGGCCGCGGCGATCATCGCGGTGACGCCGAAGGCCATGAGCAGTTTGGCGCCGATTTTCTGGTTGTGGAACCAGTTCATTGCCGTTTCCCTTCCGTGAGAGTGGCAAGAGGTTGTGAGAGGCTGGAGAGTCGCCGCGAAAACTTCCGTGTGGCGGCGTATGGGTCGGTCAGGGCGTTGAATGGCATGACCGGCGCGTCGGATGAACACGCGCTCTTGTGAGGCGCCTGTGGAAAAAAGTGGACCGTCATCTGCGGGCTGGTCGGGTGCGAGAACGCTTTCGCTGAACCAGGCGGGAGGCTCGTAGATGCTCCGACCCTGTCCGGCAACGGAGGCGCGACAGCCTTTTCATCGGCCTGGCCGCCAGAGAGTTAAGCCGGAGTTAAGGAGCGTGGTCAGTTTCCACCTCCCCGTCTCTTTGCTCCACCGGGCCGGGTTCGGTCCTCCGCTTAAGGTTGCGCGGCCGCATCCGAAACATCCATTGGGAGCGCCGCCCCCCGGAACGTGCGAGGCGGCTCCAACTCGACACTGTGAACGGTGAAAGGGAGGCGGGGATGAAGAAACTGACCGCGCTGGTCATTGACGATTCACGGATCATGCGCACGATGGTGATGAACTCGCTGGGGAAAGCCGAACTGGCCGAGTTCGAGTTCATCGAGGCGGAGGACGGCCTGGACGCCCTCGAAAAGTTCGACCCCAAAGCGGTGGATATCATCTTCGCCGACTGGAATATGCCCCGCATGAACGGGATAGACTTCGTGCGGAAGGTGCGCGCCAACAAGAAGAATCTCCACATCCCCATCATCATGGTCACCAGCGAGCAGACCGTCGGCAAAATGAACGAAGCCCTGGGCCGCGCGGGCGCCTCCGCCTACATCTGCAAGCCGTTCACCGTGCAGGACCTCCAGCGCAAGATCGGCAAGCTCATCAACGAGGTCCCCGACCGCTCGGTCAAGCCAACCGGTTTCTTCAACCGCCTCATGAGCTAAATCCACCGTTATTTCATTTCACTTATAGCCATTTTTTTACCCTGTTGATCAGGGATGGAGACCTTCATGAGCGTTATGGAGCCGATTCTCGAAGAACACCCGCAACTGATCTGCGTCCGGGACGCCGTGATGTCCACCTTCGCCATGTTTCTCGGCGCCGCTCCCGCTTATACCGGCATCCTCCAGGCCGATGAATCCCGCGAGCAGATCGTCAGCATCCTGTCGCTGGTCGGGGAGCGCACATGGTCGCTCATGCTGCACTTGCCGCGCGCCACCGCCGAAGCCCTGGCGCTGAAGTTCGCCGGGTTTGAAATCCCCTTCGACAGCGCGGACATGGGCGACGTGGCGGGCGAGTTGATGAACGTGGTCGCGGGCAGCGTGACCGCCCACCTGGAGGCCGCCGGCATCAAGGCGGAGATGGGGTTGCCCACCGTGGTCAGCGGGTCAGACCTGCGGCTGCCTCTGCCGGAAGGGTTGAACCGGGTACAGATGGGCTTTCATTCTGATGACGGCCCCTTCTCCATGGCCGTGACCGAAGGCGACGCCCGTCACGTGGCGCGGCGCAGCGAGAGTTAGGTGAGAGTTAGGCGAGAGTTAGGTGAGAGTTAGGCGAGAGTTAGGCGAGAGTTAGGCAAGAGTTAGGCGAGAGTTAGGCGAGAGTTAGGCGAGAGTTAACGGTTGATGCGACGTGGCCCGGCGCTCGGTTCGGGCGGGATGATGAGACGATGGACGGCGTGAACCCTGAATTGTTGAACGCCCTGCGACAGGCTCGCGTGGCGATGGCGGCAGTGGACCCGGACGACGCGCAAACACTCGTTCCCGTCGGCGTGGCGCTGGAGAGTTGCTACGCCGAACTGGAAGAGACGCCGTACGCCGACGCCCTCGCCCTCATCCTCCAGGGCCTGCAAGCCCTCTACGAAGGCGACTTCGCTGACCCGCCCGCCCTGGTGAGCGCGATCCAGGCGTCGCTTGGCGGCCTGACGCAGGCGGTGGAAGCCGACGACGACGCCATCGCGCTGGGAGCCGCCCGGTATCTGCGCGCCGCGCTCGGCTTCCCGCTGGACGAAGTGGCGGACGATGACGACGACATGGACTTTGAGGAGGCCACCCCGGAAAACCTCGACGACGTGGCCGCCATGCTCATCGCCCTCGACAAAGATGACCTGCCCGCCATGGTCCGCTTCAAGGACGCGCTGGCGGCGTTCGTGTCGAATGAGGCGCTCCCGGAACCAGCCCGGCTGCATGTGAAGGACGCGCTGGCGATCTTCGACGCCGTACTGAATGAAGCAGCGCCCGACCCCGCCGTCGCCATGCTGGCGGTGAACGCCGCCCTCGAAGCCGCGCTGGTTGAAGTGGAAACGGTGGAAATGGGGCTGAGGCCGCAGGCTCACGCCGAGCCGGACGCGCCCGTCCCTGAAGCGCCCATCGCCCCGCCCGCCGAAGCCCCCGCCCCGGTTTCCGCGCCAGAGCCGACCGCGGCGCCCATCGCGCCGAACCTTTCCACTGAGTCCGGTCTGTCGGCTGAGTCGAGCCTGTCCGCCGAGTCGCTGCTGCCCGCCGACGCGGATGTGGACCTGCTCGGCGAGTTCATCACCGAATGTCAGGAACTCATCGAAGGCGCCGAAGCCGCGCTGCTGGGCATCGAGGTGAACCCCGGCGACACCGAAGCCGTCAACACCGTTTTCCGCGCGTTCCACACCATCAAGGGGACCGCCGCGTTCCTCGGCATTGATGCGATCTCCGGCCTCGCTCACCGCGCCGAGTCGCTCCTCAGCCGCGCCCGCGACGGGGAAATCCGCCTCACCGGGGGATACGCCGACCTCGCGCTCCGGTCGGCGGACATGCTGAAGGAGCTCCTCGAAGCCCTGAAGGACGCCCTGGCCGGGCGATCGGAGGAGATCCCGAGTCACCTCGGCGCGTTGATGGCCGTGCTGGCCGACCCCGACGCGGCGGGCGCCGGGGAAGCCCTCGCCCCTGTCTCCGGGGCAGCCGCAATCCCCAAAGCGAACGCCGCAATCCGCGCCTCCGCCAACGGGACCTCTCCCGCCGCGCCGTCTCCCGTGGCCTCCTCCCCCCTCCGTGAAGCGACGAGTGCGCCCGACAGCCCGGAGGCGCGGGGACCGCAGCGGCCCAAATCGTCCGACGCCGAGGAGACCTCCGTCCGCGTCCGCACCGACCGCCTCGATCAGCTCATCGAAATGGTCGGCGAACTCGTCATCGCGCAGTCCATGGTCGCGCAGGACCCCGGCGTGCTCTCCGGCCATCAGCACGAGCTGACGCGCAAGGTGGCGCACGCGGGGAAAATCGTCCGCGAGTTGCAGGCCCTCAGCATGTCGATGCGGATGGTGCCCCTCAAGCCGACGTTCCAGAAGATGGCCCGGCTCGTGCGGGACCTCGCGCAGAAGAGCGGCAAGCAGGTGGAGTTCATCACCGAGGGAGACGATACCGAGATTGACCGCAATATGGTGGACGTGGTGCGGGACCCGCTGGTGCATATGGTGCGAAACGCCGTGGACCACGGCATCGAGTCGCCTCAGGTGCGCGTCGAGGCGGGGAAACCGGCCCAGGGGCGTGTCGTGCTACGCGCCTTCCACGCCGGGGAAAACGTGGTGGTGGAAATCCGGGACGACGGCAAGGGCCTCGACCGCGAGCGCATCGTCGCCAAGGCCGTCTCGCGCGGCATCCTCGACGCCGACCGGAGCCTCTCCGACGCCGAGGTGTACGACCTCATCTTCGCTCCCGGCTTCTCCACGGCGGATCAGGTGACGGACATCTCCGGGCGCGGCGTGGGGATGGACGTGGTGCGGAAGAGCGTGGAGGCGCTGCGGGGCCGCGTGGAGATCGCCTCGGAAGCGGGGCATGGCTCCACTTTCTCGCTGCGGCTGCCGCTCACCCTCGCCATCACCGACGGGATGCTCGTCCGCATCGGCGAGGAACGGTACATCATCCCCACCGTGAATATTTATCTCAGCTTCCGGCCTGAACTCTCCGCCCTCTCCACCGTGGCGGGGCGCGGTGAACTCGTCATGCTGCGGGGCGAGCTGATGCCCGTCTTCCGCCTGCATCGCCTCTTCGACATCGAAAACGCGGTGGAAGACCCCACGCGCGGCCTGCTCGTCGTCATCGGCGATGAGGGGCGGCGGTGCGCCCTGCTCGTGGATGAATTGCTGGGCCAGCAGCAGGTCGTCGCCAAGGCCCTCGGCGAGGGCGTGGGCAAGGTGCAGGGCGTCTCCGGCGGCGCCATCCTCGGCGATGGGCGCGTGGGCCTCATCCTCGACACCACGCAGATCGCCACCCTGGCGCGGCAGTCGCCTTCCGGCCTCTCCGCACGAATCGCCTCTTCTCAGCCCGTCCTCGCGGCGGCCTGAACGCCTCTGTCCCTGGGTCATCCACTGTCGTCCACTGTCATCCACTGTCATCCATTGTCATCCACTGTCATCCACTGTCATCCATTGCCATCTACTGTCATCCATTGCCATCCACTGTCATCCATTGCCATCCACTGTCATCCACCTGGCCCGGCGCGGGGCCTTCACGAAATACGCGCCAGGGAGACCTTCATGAACGGCGCCGCAACGCTCAATCGCCCCACCGGCGTCTCCGGACGCGACGGAAGCCCCGATGTGAGCGGCAAGTTCCTCACCTTCTTCCTCGCGCGGGAGGAGTATGGCCTGGAAATCCTCAAGGTTCACGAGATCATCGGGATGATGCCGATCACGCCGGTCCCGCGCACGCCGCTGTATGTCCGGGGCGTCATCAACCTGCGCGGCAAAGTCATTCCCACGGTGGACCTGCGCCGCAAGTTTGGCATGGAAGCGGTGGAGCAGACCGACGAGACCTGCATCATCGTGGTGCAGGCGAACGGCGTGCAGGTGGGTATCGTGGTGGACCGGGTGAGCGAGGTGCTGGACATCGCCGCCAGCGAGGTGGAGGAAGCGCCGTCGTTTGGGTCCGACGTGAACACCGATTACATCCTGGGGATTGGCAAGGCGGAAGGCCGCGTGCGACTGCTGCTTGATATTGACAAGGTGCTGTCCGCCACCGATCTGGAGGAGTTGAAGATACTGGCGGGCGAGGGGTAAGCCGAACCGCCTCCGGCGCGGACGGGGCGACCATGGAGTACTACGCTGCGGGAGCGGGGGCCTGACGGTACCCGCTCCCGCTTTCGCGCCGTGATGCCACCCAGGCCGCAACGCCAGTCGTTTCATGTCATGCGCGGCTTGCGGCCTCTACAGCGTGAAGCCGCGAACCTCCTCCATGCGCTCTTAAGGCGGCGGCGCCATGGGTCGAAGGAGATATTGAAGCCAAGGCTGGCCTCGAAGGCTGGAGACAACCCCTCGGTTTCTTTCCTTGAAGTGGGTTAAGGCAGAGACGCAAAGGGGAGAGGGCGCCGCACCAGGGAAACAGGCGCCACAGGCGGTGGCGTGACTCGTTACGGGAGCAGCTGAGACGGCTCGCTCAGGGAGAGTGACAGTGATAGTTAACCGATTGAAAATCGGCGCGAAATTGGCGCTTGCGTTTGCGGTGGGAGGAGCCTTGTGCTTCTTCCTCACGAGACTCGGTTCCTCCGCGCTTCAGCAAACGCGGGAAAACGCACAGGACATCATCGGTATCCATTACGCCGGAATCCTGAAACTGCGGGAGATGAGCGAGGACAAACTCGCAGTGCAGCGTGAGGAGCGCACGGCTCTCCTCCAAAAGCAGGCGAAGGACTCTGCGGGATATCAGCGGGCGCTTACCAAACTGGCCGGCAAATGGGACTCCATTAGCAAGGAGTGGAAAGCGTATGATGCGCTTCCTCATTCTACTGTGGAAAAGACCCTTCTGGTGCAATTGGAACAGACCCGTGACACCTGGCGCGGCGCCCACGAAAAGGTGATGGCGCTGATCGCGGCGGGGCAACCTGACGCAGCCCGTCGGCTCAGTTTCGGCGCGGGGGAGAAGACGTATGCGGCGTTTCGAGATGCCATCGACGCGCAGCAGGACGCGGCAAAAGCCCAGGCCGATGCTCAACTGGTTCTTATGAACAAGAGTCACGCCGCAGCCACCCATACCCTCTGGCTCGCCCTTTGGCTGGCTCTGGGGGGCGCCATGGTCGCGGCGGGACTGCTGACATGGAGTATCGCCCGGCCCATGCAGGAGATAGCCCGCGCCGCGCGGGGCATTGCCGCCGGGGAGATGAACCACGAGATCCGCTACACCGGCCACGACGAGATAGGCGTGCTGGCGGATGCGTTTCGCTCCATGAACGACACCCTGCGAAGCCTCGTCGGAGACATTCAGCGCCAGGTGGATGCCGCCACCCAGGGCGACCTCAGCCTCCGAACCGATACGAGCCGGTATCAGGGCGACTTCAAAGCGATTGCCGGCGGAGCCAACGCCATGCTCGACGCGGTGGCGGCCCCCCTTGATGAAGCCGAGGAAATCCTGGCCTGCCTCGCTGTGAACGACTACACCCGCACCATGAATGGCCGCTACGAAGGGGTTTTCGCCCAACTGGCGGACAACGTCAACGGCATCCAGCAGCGGCTCACTAAGCTCCTCGACGCCCTTGAAAAACTGGCGGTCGGCGACTTCAGCATGTATGCCGCCTACAAGCAGATCGGCCAGCGCTGCGCCAACGACCGCCTCATCCCCGCCTTCATCGGCGTCTGGGACAACCTGCAGGCCCTCATCGGAGAAACCGACCGCCTCACTCAGTCCGCCGCTTCCGGTCACTACGACACCCTTGGAGAAGCGGAGCGGTTCCAGGGAGGCTTCCGGCGCATCGTGGAAGGCATCAACAACACCCTCGACGCCACCCACGAGCGCATCTTCTGGTACGAAGGCCTCCTGGACGCCATTCCTTACCCCCTGTCCGTCACCGATATGGAGATGAACTGGACGTTCATCAACAAACCGGTGGAGAGCATGCTCGGCATCCAGCGCAGCGAGGTCGTGGGCAAACAATGCAGCAACTGGGGCGCCGGCATCTGCAAAACCGAGAAGTGCGGCATCGCCCGGCTGCGCAACAACCAACTCCGCACCACGTTCGCCCAACTCGGCATGGAGTTCCAGGTGGACACCTCATACCTGCTCAACACCAGGGGCGAGAAGGTCGGTCACATTGAAGTGGTGCAGGACATCTCGGCCCTGAAGCGCCTCAGCGACTTCCAAACCACCCACGTGGAGCGGGTCTCCGGCTGCCTTACCCGGTTCGCGCACGGCGACCTTACCTTCCACATGGAGGTGGACCCCGCCGACTCCCACACCACCGAAGCCCGCGACCACTTCCTGGGCATCACCGAGAAACTCACGCAGGCCCGCGACGTGGTGGTGAGAGTCAACGGCGACGTGAAGGCGCTGGTGGACGCCTCCCTGAGCGGCGCGCTCTCCACGCGAGCCGACGCCGCCGGCCTCGAAGGCGATTTCCGCGCGATTGTCGTCGGCCTGAACGCTATGCTCGCCGCCGTGGAACAGCCGATCCGGGACGCTTCGAGCGTGTTGGAACAGGTGGCGGCCCGCGACCTCACCGCCCGCATGACCGGCGACTTCCAGGGCGACTTCGCCCTCATCCAGAACTCCCTCAACCTCGCCATGGAGAACCTCGACGAGGGCCTCCAGCAGGTGAACGTTGGCGCCGAGCAGGTCTCCTCCGCC
>JBBRGS010000139.1:0-9601 GCA_038240635.1 Armatimonadota bacterium | reverse complement strand
ACGCGCGGCATCATGTTCGATACGGAGTGTTACGCTGCCGAACAGTGGCGCTGGAACCCCGCTTCGCCCCTCACCTTCGCGCAGACCTGTGCGCTGGCCCGCAAACGCGGCGCACAGACGATGCAGGCTATCGCGAAACAGTACCCGGAGATGACGTTCCTCTCGATGTGGCTCTTCAGCCTGAACCATAAGGAGGCGAAATCGCCGGACCCCCTCGTCGCCCTGCAGGGCGCGCAATACGGCCTCTGGCCTGACTTCCTGAATGGCCTGCTGGACGCGGCCCCGCCCGCGCTCAAACTGGTGGATGCCTGCGAATTCGGCTATTACCCGGACGACCGGAATGGCTATCTCGCGCTCTACAACCAGATTCGCAATGTGAACGGCCCGCTGATGCGGCTCTGCGCCCCGGAACTACGCGCCAAATACGCCCGACAGGTCACGGCGGGCTTCGGCTTTTACCTGGATCGCTATCTCAATCGGCCCACCGATACCTACTCTATCGCGCCGCTGCCCGGCGGCACACAACTCGAACGGCTCGGCATCAACCTGAACGCGGCGATGGACGTGGCCGACGAGTACGTCTGGGCGTATGGCGAACAGAGCCGTTGGTGGAAACGGACGGATGTTCCGCCGGGCGGGTTTGACCCAAGGTTAAAAGACACGGTCGGGAGAGACAGACTCTGGGAGGAGGCCATGCCCGGTATTACGACGACGATCAATACCGTGCGTGATCCTGCGCTTACGCTGCAACAGGTCGTTGCGCTCCGTACTCCCGCTAAGAACCTGGCGATCAATCCCGGTTTCGATCAGGAGAAGCCAACGGGCGAGAACGCCACCACTGCCGTCGCGCCGGACTGGCAGTCCGGGGCGGTTCCCGGCTTTGAGCAGTACCAGGATGAGAAGTCGAAGGGCGCCTTCACGTGGGACAAAAGCGCGGGCGCCGCCCAGATGCAGGGCGTGACGGATGGCTGCTTCATTCAGAAATACCGCGCTCGTCCTGGCGAACGGTTCCTGATCGAGGTGGAAGGCAAAGGCGCAGGGCATCGTCTGCTGATGGCGCGTTGGCAGACGGCGGACGGCAAATGGACGCAAGAGAATGAAGACTTTGTGTTCGGTTTCGCTCCACCACCCGGCAAGCCACTGGAAATCGCGCGCGGCATCGTGACCGTCCCGGACGGCGCGGGGCAACTGGTCCTCTTGCTCTGTGCGGCGCAACAGAAGCCGCAGGAAGCCTGCTGGTTCGACAACCTGGGCGTCTATCGCCTGCAAGACCTGTTCAAGTGAATAACTCCACCTGCCGCAGATTCAGCCCGACCGCCGCCAATCTGGCGCGAGGGGCGCTCGACCTGCCAAACTCCAGACTACTGAGCGGTAAACCGGCGCTCAGTCCTCACCGGCTGGAACCCGACTCCTCCAACAGGATAGACTCGTTCATGGCGGTACCTCCTCCCAAAGGCAACTTCAAGCGCTGCTCTACGAGGAGTCTACCGCCTTCTCTTTTTTGGGGTTCAGGTGCGTCATCCTCAGCAGGTCTTCGCACCCTCCCGGTCTCTCTGGCGCTATCTACCCCCCTCTTTTGACGCTGTTTTGGGCCAAAATTGGGTAAAAGGAACTACCAACTATGACCGCGCCACTGATCAATTCTCAGTCCCGAAGAGACTTCACCAGAATCAGCGCCGGATTTGGAGATGAGGCGGCGTTAGGCGGCGCGAGCCTCATGGAGCAGAACCCGGTGGGGGGCGACTCGCCGTCGGTGAGCGCGAAGCCGATGGCGGGGGTCCGTGTGGGCTTCGTCGGAGTCGGCGTCAAGGGATCGGAGCATCTCGCAAACTTGTTGAGCCTGCCCGGAGTGGAACTGCGCGCGGTGTGTGACATTCACGAGGCGGCCTGCGCGAAGGCGCTGCAAATGGCGGAACAAGCTGGCCAGCGGAAACCCGCCGTCTATTCCCGAAGCGACCACGACTTTGAACGGATGTGCGCGACGGAGGAACTCGACCTCGTCTATACGGCTACCCCGTGGGAATGGCATACGCCCGTCTGCCTCGCGGCGATGCGGAGCGACAAACACGTGGCAACCGAAATCCCCGCAGCGATCACTGTGGAGCAGTGTTGGGATCTGGTGGAGACGTCGGAGAAGACGGGCAGGTATTGCTGCATGATGGAGAACGTGAACTACATGCGCGAGGAGATGGCGATCCTCAGCATGGTTCGCAAGGGAGTGTTCGGCGAACTGCTCCACGCCGAAGGCGCGTACGAGCACGATACCCGCTACCTGAAGATCAGTGAAGTTGACGACGGGATTTGGTTGGGCGAGCATTTCGCCACGCGCAATGGCAATCTGTATCCGCAGCACGGCCTCGGACCGATCGCGTGGTGGCTCAATATCAATCATGGGGATCGTCTCGATTACCTCGTCTCCATGAGCTCGAACGCGCGCGGCATGGCCCTCTACGCCACAGAACATCTCCCGGCGGACCATCCCAGGCGTATCAGGAAATACATTTGCGGCGACGTTAACTCGACGCTGCTTCGCACCGTGAACGGGCTGACCATCATCCTCAAGCACGACACCGATCTCCCTCGCCCTTACAGCCGCGCGCACCTCGTGCAAGGTGTCCGGGGCATCGTCCGCCGCCACCCGGATTTCGTCGTTTCTCTCGAACGCAACGTTCAGGATCAAAGCTGGGAGCCCGGCGCCAAATTCCTGGCTGAGCACGAGCATCCCCTCTGGAAGCAGGCTCTGGAGCGGGAATGGCGGAAATCAGGTCATGCCACCGAGCCTGTCCCCAGCGGCGAGGCGGCTACCCCACTCAGTACTGCCATCACCGGCGACTTCCTCGAAGACCTGCGTCTGATTCAGGCGTTGCAAACCGGCGCCCCCCCGGACTTTGATGTGTACGATGCCGCCACCTGGAGCGTCGTGGGAGCCTTAAGCGAACAATCTGTCGCTGACCGCAGCCGCCCCATGGACATCCCCGACTTCACCAAAGGGAAGTGGAAGACGAATCCGCCGGTGAAGATCATGGGCGTGTAAGGAGACTGTGATGACACGTCCAACCCTCACTACCAACGCGAACGCAGAAGGACTGCTTGAAGCGAATTGTCCATACCGCGCGGAATCGAGGGATTGGCAGGACTACCAACGCGAACGCAGAAGGGATGCTTAAAACGACGGCTGCGCCAGAGATCACTTTGCGGACTGGAGATTTTAGACGAGATCAATCCGTTGTCGAGTTCTGTAACTAAGGAACTATCAACTATGACCATGCCACTGATCAATTCACAGTCCCGAAGAATCTTCCTCAAACTCGTCGCCGGACTCGGAGCCGCGGCAGCGTTGGGCGGCGCGAGCCTCATGGCGAAGAGTCCGGCGCCCAGCGGCCCCGCGTCGGCAAGCGCGAAGCCGATGGCTCAGGCACACACCACAACCATTAACTACGCGGTTGATGCAGGCATCATTGCGAATCCTGAACGAGGCGTTTGGTCGTTCAACTCCAACGATTTCGGCGCTCAAGGTCTTCCTTTGCCGCTTTCGGATACAATCGGTTCGGTAAATAAAATGCGCTCGAGTCACGGAACAACAACCATCGTGTGTACTTATGGTCTGAGCGCGTGGAAAACCACGATCCAACTGCCTCATAATGTTCTCGACCTCGTTAATGCGGATTTTGCCACGGCGAGAAAAAACGGTTACAAGATCATTCCACGATTCAGCTATTGCAATCCGGAATCTCATCCGGATGCAACACCCTCTATTATCGTTGGTCATCTCCGGCAATTAAAGCCTGTTTTTGCCAGCAATGTTGACGTGATGGCGCTGGGCGGCCTTGGCATGTACGGCAACTGGGGTGAACAGTGGGGAACCGCCAACACTACGGGGCGCCGGCTATTTGAGGTCAATGATAATACCAAAACCATTTTCACCGCTATGCTTGATGCAATACCCACTAATCGTATGATTATGATGCGCTATACGTGGACTATGCGACAGCTGATCGGTGATGTCCCCTGCCCTGAGAGCGAAGCTTTTTCGGGCGCCGATCGATCGCGAGTAGGGCATTACAACGACTGTTTCCTCGCTGAAGGTTCATCGGAAGAAGGCCTGGACGAAGGACCGTGGGGGTACACCTCTGTGCAGGGAGCCTTTACGCCTGATCTGGCTGTGGATATGAGTTGCGCCAATAATTATACAGACCCACTGGTACTTGATAATCTCGACAAACAACACTTCGATTTCGCTCAACTTGATAATGGTAAGTTAAGCAGCGCCGCTCTTCAAACCATCGATAAGTACATCGGTTACAGATACCGATTGGTCAAAGCGACCATTCAAAATGAAGTAAGCGCAGGGGGTAATCTATCGGTGAACATTGAGGTTAAAAATGATGGATATGGCGCCATCTTCAACGCTCGCAAGATCGAGATGATATTGCGCAATCAATCAAACGGAAAAAAATATGTCACCAATATAGAAGGCGATAAAGTGGGCAACCGGAAATATTTTCCGTATTCGCATGCAACCAGAACCTGGAACTTGAGTGTCGGCACAAGGGGTGTTCCTGCTGGCAAGTATGATGTGCTGTTGAATCTGCCTGATCCTTACGCCTCCATTCATGACAATCCGGCCTATTCAATTCGCTTGGCAAACCAAAACACATGGGAACCCAGTACGGGATATAACAACTTACTTAAAACAATTTCTGTTCATTAAGCAGTGTTCATTCGTGAATACCGTTTTTATACCTCACCGCGCGTTTTACTGGTCCTGTGTTAAGGGTTATTTAGATAGTGGGCAGTGTGGGCGAACTTTGTGGTGGCCTCGTTCGCTACGAGCAAGGCAGACGCTTTCCGAAGGCCGTTTGCATCTTCTCTACCTGGAGCCTTGCGATCAGCGACAGGCAGTGGGAGTTCGGATGGATGTTCGTGAAGTAGGCGGGATCCTGACCGAACAGATCATCGAAGCTGTCGTCCACAACCAGGTGATCTGGAGTAGGCAGCCCCCTGACTCGTAAATCCCAGTTGCCCCTCCGTGTCTCTCCCGCCATCACCTTGAAAATGTCCACGAGCGGAAAGCCTCTGCTGTATGCGAACTCGCGTACGGCGTCATAGAGTGGGGCCAGACGCGAGTTTCGATCCCAGAGGTAGTGGGCGGGATAGTCCACCCAGATGCCTGTCTCGATCATGAGCGTGATCGCGGGGTACCGTTCACGCAATTCGCAGCAGAGGGACTCCAAATGCTCGATGCAGGCCGAGACGCCGTACCGTTTGCGGTCGTTGATGCCGTAGCGGAGGAAAGCCACGTCCAGACGCGGGAATGGGGACAGCGACGCCGCCATCCGCTCGGGTGCGAGGAAATCGGCGGCGCACTCCCCGTCTCGGGCAAGGTTGAAGATGCGGCACGGCTGCTGGGGGAAGACGCGGTGGAGCCTCAGCAGGAGATGGTTTTCTGGACGGTTCGCGGGTGGATAGTACGTGCAGGCGACCGTGCAGTCCCCGATAAGCGCGATGGAACAGGCTTCCTCCAGGGGAGGGTCTTTAAGCCGTGCTTCGTCGCTGTAGGGAGTGGAAGGCCACTCGCGGCTGTGGCCTTGATCGGGATCGGGGCTATCAAGGGTCATGACTCTTCTTTGGCGAGGGTGTTTCCAGTTGATGTGACATATTTTCCTCCATAGTGAGCGGGGCAGCGGGAACTATCCCGTTGAGGGAGGTTCGGAGACAGGCGCGGGGGACACCACTTCAGCACAGGCGGAAAAAACCGCTGGATCAGCTCCCACTGCTCGTCGGTCAGGTCACTGGGGTAAGGTTTGCGTAAGGTCGGGTCCATGCTCACCCTTTACCCTCTTTCACTCCTTTCCATACCGGTTCTTAGCGCTCTCAGATCATGCCATCCGCCCCTCTCGGAACATCGCGGGAAGGGCTTCAACTTTTGGATACGCTACACGGAGCATGAAGAAAGGTGGCGTCTACGCCCGAAGGTGAACCCACGCGCCCGCCGCCAGCCGCGAGCCGGGAGGGAACGCCGCGCCCGGCTCCAGCGCGGCGTCGGACGAGGCCGCAACCATGAGGCGCTTGCCGGGAAGTTCCACATGAATCGGGCCAGGGCGATCCCCGGTCTGGTTCAGTACGAGGTCGCGGAAGCCGAAGAGGCTCAGCGTGACTCCGACAGGGCCGTCGTAGTTCAGCCCGAGGGGACGGAGCAGGAGGTCACGCGCAGCGGCGATGTCGCGAGAATCGTCCGGCCAGAAGAGGAGGCCGTCGCGGGGCAGGGGCGTTCCCCGCTCGGCGAGGGTCTCCAGCAGCGCGCGCGTCACGGCGAGAGTCGCGCCCGACTCCCGCAGGGCCTGGAGTTTCGGGAGGAGATCGCGGTCGGCGGCGGCATACCGGGTGAAGAGCGCGACGTTGGAACTGGAGGGGAAGCGCGGCGTGGGGCGCAGAGGGAGTCCCGTCGCCTCCAGCGCGTCGAGGGAGAAGGCTTCGGACCAGAAGCCGCTCTGCGCCGGGAGGTAGAGGGCCGCGCCGCGCCGGGGCGTGACGCGCGCGAGTTGGGCCAGATGCTGAAGACTTTCCATCCGCTCCGCGAGGCGAGACAGCGGCTCGGCGTCGGGAGAAGCCGCAAGGTCCGCCGGGACGACCAGTTCCGCCGCGCCCGCGAGGGTCATGGAGAGGGCGGCGTTCAGTGGGTCGGTGAGAGGAAGGAGCGCGCCGCGAGCCTTGCGACCGACGATCTCCGCCAGCCATCGGAACCAGACCGGAGAGGGCGCCGCCTCCGAATCGCCCATCAGCAGCCCGTCAAACAGCGGGGCCAGCGAAAGGAGGGGAATCCCGGCGGCTTCCGGCGCGTCCCCGTTAGCGGGAAGGATGAGGCTGATCCGCGCGTCGGGGCGGGCGGCGCGGGCGGCGGCGATCCACTCCTGGGCGGCCTGTCGCGCGGCGCTGGCGCGGAACTCTCCCCACGGACGTTTGCCTTTGGCGCGTCGGCAGTCGGCGCAGCGGCAATCGGACAGCGGCGGCCGCTCAACGATGACCTCCTCAAAGGCGCGCGCCGCGTGAGCGATGGCTTCGGTCATGGCGCGGCGGGCGTCAGGCCGGGTGAGGCACGGGAGACCGGAGGAGCCTTCGCCGGGGGGGGCGCCGGAGTGCGCATCGAGCCGCCCAACGACGCGGAAGCCGTCGTCCGCGAGAGCGGAGCAGGCGGTCAGGTTTTCCGGGGCGACCGAGGCGGGCCAGTACACCCGTCTCGCGCCCGCATCGCGCCATCGCTGGAAGAGGGACACTCCCGCGCCGCCGAGCAGGGTTCGCGCATCGGAGTCGGTGATGCGGACGGAGAGGGTGGGCCGGGGAATGCGGGAAGGAGGACGCATAGGGGCTGAGGAGGCTGAAGGGATTGGGGAGGCTGAAGGGGCTGAATGGACTCAGTAGGCTGAGGAGGGTTCCCACGAGCGCTCTTCGTGTGGGGGAAGGACTCCAGAGCCGCTTAATCGGTGTTATTCTGGGTATAAGGTGGCTGCGGGAGCAAAGCAGAGCCACCGCTGAGCGCCCTGACCGACTTTATCGAAGGAGTCCGAAATGGCCACGCCGCTTCAGTATCAGATTCACGCGAAGGAGAACGCTCTCTATTTGTGCCTCGAAGGGGATATGGACGACAACAGCTTCTATACCGTCTCCGGCGCCCTCACTCAGCAGGCGCTCGATCAGCCGGTGAAGGTGGACCTGGGCGGCGTGGGATACATCAACAGCGCGGGATTGCGGGCGCTGGTATTGCTTCAGCAGCAGGTGAAGGACGCCGGGCTGGAGTTCACGTTGCTGGAGCCGTCGAGCGTGGTAAAGCGGGTGTTTCAGTCCACCGGCCTGTCGGGCCTGTTCCGCATTCGGGAAGCGGATGCCGACAATCCGTGCTAAGCGTTCCCCCGTTTAACTCTGAGAAAGGGATTCACCCCGTCAGGGAGAGAGAAGGAAAGTGGGGCGCGACGCCCGGCGAGGAGACAGGACGTTTTATGGTGGAACCGCTGAAGATTACCATCCGCGAGACCAGCGACCGCCTCCATATTGAACTGGAAGGCGACCTGGATGAGGCCGGATTTCTCATCGTGTCGAGCGCGCTGGAAGGGACGACCCTGGACCGTCCGGTCAAAGTGAATCTGAAGCGGGTGCGTCATGTGGACAGCACGGGCCTGCGGGCGCTCGTCCTGCTGCAGCATGAAGTGAGAGCCGCGGGGCAGGCGTTTCACCTTGTGGAGCCGTCTCCATCGGTGCGGCGGGTGTTTCAGACGACAGGGCTGAGTCAGGTGTTTCAGGTGCAGACCGAAGCCGATGAGGGCGCCGCGCATCCTGAAGAAGAGTAGAGCGGACGCGCCGAGGCGGACGCGAGGGCGTCAGGCGATGAGTTCGTCCCAGGAGGCGGCCTGCCAGAGCCGCTCGGCGAGAGCGTCCAGCCGCTCCAGCGAGTCAAGGCTCTCGATGTGGGCGCGGACAGCGGCGCTCGGCGGCCCGAACTTCCCGCTCCCCATCAACAGCGCCATCCGCTTCTCCCCTTCCAGCCGGCCTTCGAGTTCGCCTTCCAGTTTCCCTTTGCGTCGGCCTTCCAGTTTCCCTTTGCGTCGGCCCTCCAGTTCCCCTTTGCGGCGTCCTTCGAGTTCGCCCTTGCGTCGGCCTTCCTCCAGGATCGCCTGATACGTCGTGGACTCCTGCATCGCGTTCACTCCTCTCAACAACGCGCCAACTTCCTCAACCCCAAAGCGCAATCCCATCAACAGAAACGTGGACATCCAGAGCGCCTGCTGAACCTCGGCCTCCGCTTCCCGCAGAAGCCGCGCCTCCATCCGCGCGATCACCTCCGGGACCCGCGCTTCCGCCACCGCGCTCACCGGCGCCAGCGGCAGCGTCCCCAGACCCCCGGTCAGCCACTCCTCCGGCGAGGTCTCCCACACCTTCACCAGCCGATACTCAAACGCCACCGAGCCGCCCGGCGCCTCATATGCATACCGCCCCGTGAGCGCGGGATCGTCGGCCTGGGGACGCAGCAGCAGGAGCGCGCTCAGCGTGGGGAGGCGGTGCCGCTCGTGGATGAGGACATTATACCGCAGCAGGCGACGGGCAAGGGTGGGGTCTCGGCTGGCCTGAAACTCCAGGTGGAGCAGCCAGGGCGGATCGGCTCCCACGCGCAGGAGTTTGTCGGCTTCGGGGGAGACGGTGGAGAGATCGGCGTCCATGACGGTGACAGGAGCGGCGGTCTCTCCGGTGAGGCGGGCAACCCAGTCCGCCGGATACCCTTCCACCAGGTCCTTGACCGCCACGTCAAACGGTTTCGCCATTGCGATGCGGGTCCTTTGGGATCACGACGAACGGTTTACGCGGGAACGAGGGCGTTGATCGCCTTCAATTCGTCGTCGGAGAAGGCAAGGTTGTCCAGGGATTTGACGTTTTCTTCGACCTGGCTTACCTTCGATGCGCCGATGAGGGCGCTCGTCACGCTCGGCAGCCGCAGGGTCCACGCCAGCGCCATCTGCGCCAGAGACTGTCCCCGCTGCTGCGCGATCTCGTTCAGCTTCCGCAGCTTCTCCAGCCGTTCGGGCGTCAGGTTGTTCTTGGCCCAGTCCTCGCC
>JBBRGS010000138.1:0-9775 GCA_038240635.1 Armatimonadota bacterium | reverse complement strand
AGAAGCACGTCTATGTGCCCCTGCGCTTCATCGCGGAGAGCATGGGCGCCCAGGTCCGCTGGGACGGCGCGACCCATAGCGTGGACATCACCACCAACGGCGTGATCGAGCGGCCCAACCCCAATCCCAACGTCCCCAATCCGTAAATCGCTCTCGCCCTGCGGGACGGGAGCGTGGTGAACGGGCCGTCGGCGTACCCCGCGCATCGGCTGGACGTTCGCATGCGGGAGGGGAAGATTGAGGTGAAGCGCCCCGACCGGTCCTGACCATCAAGGCCGGCGCCACACAAGGGGAGACCTTAGGGGAGACCTTAGGGGAGGCCTTAGGGGAGGCCTTAGGTAGGACCTTGGCTTAGGGTTAAGGGAAGACCGTGGGGCAGACCGCCGGGTCGGTGTAGTCGGGCTGCGCTTCCTTCTTCCGGCACAGGTCATCGAGGCTGTGGTGAGCGAGCGTCCCGTCGGAGTGGTGAACTACGCGGTACTGGTTCGCCTCGTCCTGGAGATGGACGGCGATGGAGCGGCGGGGGCGGTCGGAGCGGTTGGGGCCGCTGCCGTGGATGGTGAGGCAGTTGTGGAAGCTCACCTGGCCGCGCTTCAGGTTGATGGGGATCTTCGTCATCGGTCGCCCGCCGGTGTTGATCTTCTTCTCCAGCCCTTCGAGGTCGCTGCTGAAGAAGTTGAGTCCCTCGGTATTGTCGGGCCAGAGGTGGCTGGCGTCCATCATTGTGATGGTGCCCATGGTCTCATCGCAGTCGTGGAACGGAATCCAGGCGGTGAGCATCGCCTCGGAGGAGCAGGTCTTCCAGTAGCCCCGGTCGGTGTGCCAGCCGACATTGGCGGGCTTGTTCGGGTCCTCCTCAGTCGGCTTCCAGAGGAGCTGGTCGTGCCAGAGGCGGATGGAAGGGGACCCCGTGAGGCGCGCGGCGACCGCCCCGATGAGCGACTCCCGGATGAGATGGGTGAGCGGCTGGCAGAAGAACGAGGCGAAATCGTGCTTGCGGAGGCCGTCGTAGGGGGGGCCTTTCGGCTTCCAGGCGTCGGGGATGGGGCCGAAGGGGCCGTCCAGGTCTCCGGCGTAGAAGCGGTCGGTCCCCTCCAGCGCGGCGTCCAGTTCGGAGTCGGTGAAGAGGATATTGGAGACGTAGTAGCCGTGTTCGCGGTAGAAGGCCACGTCGTCGTTGGTGGGCAGTAGCGCCTTCTGTTCGTCGGTCAGGGTCATGGTCGTCTCCATCGCCGTTCAGCATCGCTCCGGGTGAGCCTGATTCGTCCCGTCGTCGCTGTCCTGTGTCGTGTTGTTCGGGCGGCATGCCCCGGCATCCTTTCGCCAGAATCCGCGAGGCGCGCCATGACATCGCAATGCTGCGGTTACGGGAGCGAGAGGGCCTGCCGCAGCGCGGGGAGGGCGCCGCGTCGGGCGGGAGAGGAATGACGGCGGACGGGCCGCGAGAGGTGCGGACGCCTGTCGTCCTCTCCATCCACCGGATGCTGCGGGAGCGCTCAGGACACGGGGAGTTCCTGTCTCGGAGGCTCAGGGGGGCGGACGGTTGAAACCGCTGCAACAACCCCACAACGTCGGCCTTCGCCGACTCCTGCCCTGCTGAAGCCTTCCTTCCATGTGCGCCCCCCCTACCTCACCCCGGCCTTCGGCCACCCCTCTCCCACAGGAGAGGGGCTGGTGAGATCATGATCTCTATGGATACAGACCTTCTACCTCACCCCGGCCTTCGGCCACCCCTCTCCCACAGGAGAGGGGCTGGTGAGATCATGATCTCGCGCCCCATCATTCCTCCCCGAACCCGCGCAGCGATCCCCGAACCCGCGCAGCGATCCCCGTTTCGTGTGGGGGTTGCAGCGGTTTCAACCGCCCGTCTCCTCCATGCAATGTCGCGGCCTCACTGACGCGCTCGCGGCATCACCGTCGAGAAGGCGGCGAGCCGGTGAGGGCTTCATACGGCTCATCGGGCGGCAGGTCCTTCCGTTTGGCGGCGGCCACCGACAACCGGTCGCACCGCTCGTTCTCGGTGTTGTTGGCGTGGCCCTTCACCCATTCAAAGGTGACGTCGTGATGGCCGCACAGCGCCAGGAGCCGTTCCCACAAATCGGGGTTGAGGGCGGCCTCCTTCGGGTTGCGCATCCAGCCGTTCGCCTTCCATCGGCGCGCCCAGCCTTTCTCAATGCTGTCGGCGAGGTAGCGCGAATCGGTGTACAGGGTGACGCGGCATGGCCGGGCGAGGGCCTCCAGGGCGACAATCGCCGCCATGATCTCCATCCGGTTGTTGGTGGTGCGTCGGAACCCACCGCTGAACTCGCGGCGGTTGTCGCCCCCTAATACGACCACGCCGTAGCCGCCCGGCCCCGGATTACCGAGGCAGCCGCCATCGGTGTATATCTGCACTGGCGGCGTGGAGATTTCATGGGAAGCGGCGGGAGCAGGCATAAGGAGTCTTTCAGCAGGAGGCCGAGAGCGTGTCAAAGAAAAAGCCGGGATCGCAGCGCGCGAACGTCCGGCTTCAGGCAGAGTTGGATTTCATCGGCTGAAATGGGGAGCGTCAGGGATGGCGAGCGTCGCTCCCCCGCCCGCAGGGGCGCCCATGGAACGCTCAAAGTGATAGAGTAATGATATAGCCCGAACGGGAATCGAACCCGTGCCGCCACCTTGAAAGAGTGGTGTCCTAACCCCTAGACGATCGGGCCGCCGCAACGCCGCGCCCGGCCCTTAGGCCGCAACGGACGCCGAAACGCGCGAGGTCCCGCCGATTCCACCTTCCTCCGGCGAGCCAACCATATTATACCGCTTCCCCCGGTCGCGTTCAACCAGGGTTTTCATCACTTCGTCGGAGGAGAGACCCGGCCGCTTCCACCGCCACCGCCTGATCCTCCTTCGCGTATCGCTTCAGTCGCCCTGCCCAGGAACCCCCTTGATGATCCGATTCGTTCCGTTCCGCCCCCGTGTCGCCGGGCCGCTCATGAACGCCCTCAGCCTGTTCGCGCTCAGCGTATTGGTGGCGCTGGCGACCTCCCCCGCCCAGGCAGATGTCGCGCCAATGCTCTGCCGCAAAGGTCAGACCCGCATCATGCCGCTGGGCGACTCCATCACCAACGGCGCCGGGTGGCGCATTTACTTGCAGGACCTCCTGAAGGCGGACGGCTACACCTTTCGTATGGTGGGCGGGCGAAACGACCCGCTTCAGCCCGAAGGCGTCTGGTCCGACCACGGGGGATCGGCGGGATGGACCATCGGCAGCTTCCCGTACTCTCAGGAGTTCGGCGGCGCCGATGTGGACTGGATCGGCTCCCGGCCCGAACTCATCCTCCTCATGATCGGCGCGAACGATATGCAGTGGGGACAGGCGCAGGGCGCGCCGGAGCGGCTGGGCGAGCTCCTTGATAAAATCTGGCATGACCTGCCGCAGGTCACGATCTTCGTGGCGCAGATCACGCCGTTCCAGGTGGGTGGCCGGGTGAACGATCAGCCCAACGGCGCCCTGATCAATCCCATGGTGGACGCCTACAACGCCGCCATTCCCGCCGTCGTAGCGAAACGGGTCGCCGCCGGGAAACGCGCGGTTGTCGTGGATCAGCACAAGGGCTTCGATCCCGCCACCGACCTGAAGGATAAGGTTCATCCCAACGAAAGCGGCCACCACAAAATCGCCGCACGCTGGATGGAAGCGATCCGCCAGTACACCCTCGCCAGGCCAGCGTATCCCGACCGCGTCCTCCCGCCGCTCGTCAGCGCCACCGTGAACGGGAGCCGCAGAGTCGTCGTGGAGCCGGGGGAGGCTGTCACCCTCCACGGCGCGATGGACGACCCTGGCGGCGTCGGCCTGCGACCGGCCATCGGGTGGCGCAAAGTCGGTGGCCCGGAAGGGATGACCCTCGTCCAGCCGGGTCTGGCAGACACCACGGCGACCTTCACGGCGGCGGGATCGTACGCGCTGGCGTTCGTCGGGGCCAACGGCGCGCGGAGCGGCCACGACATCGTGCGGGTCGTCGTCCGAAAAGCGGGCGCCCCCGGCGATGAGATCACGCCCCCGGCGCCGGAGACGCTGGGCCGATCCCTCGGCGTCAGCATCGGGACGCAACTTCGCGCAGCGGACGCCGCCGGGGTCATCCCGCGCGAGCGCTGGAACCCCATCGCGGTGAAGGAGTCGTCGCCGGTGACGATCTCCGGTCTCACCGACGACACGGGCGCGAAGACGACGCTCGCCTACAGCTTCCGGGGCAACAATCCGGTCCCCGCCACCAATCCCGATACCCCGGACACGCCCGATGGCCGGCTGCTCGCCGGGCGATACGCCACGCTCAACCCCGCCAACAATTACCTGCGTAACATCCCCTACGCCCAGTACGACCTGTACCTCTACTTCCACCAGGCGGCGGGAACGGCCCCCGACGACTCCGAGTTCGTTCACTCCTTCATGATCCGCGACACCGACAGCGAGCGGATTCTCGCCGGGCCGCTGTACGCCCGCAATCAGCCCGGCCCCTTCACCGGCTGGACCCGCGCGGCCACCACCCAGATCACCGATCAAAAGTTGGCCACGCCCGCCGCAAATTATCTCCTGCTGCCGAACCTGACCGCCCCCAATCTCGACATCTACACCGGCTCTCTCGATGACGCCTGGTCGAAAACCGGGCATGTCGCCACCTCGCTGTGCGGCGTCCAGATCGTGGAGTCGGGCCTCACACCCGGCGCGCCCCGGCCCGCTTCGGCGACGATTCCCGGCGACATGGACGGCAACGGCGTGATCAACATCCAGGATATCATCCTCACGCTGAGGAGCGCGGTGGGGCTGACGACTCCCTCCCTCGATCAGATGCTGGCGGGCGACCTCAACGGCGATGGGAAGATCAACGTCGCCGACACGCTGCTCCTGCTCCGCAAAATTGTCGGCGTCTCCCTCGTCACGGCCACCGTGGAAACCCCGCTGCCCACGCCCGGCATGGGCTGGAGCACGTACAACTTCTTCGTGGGCGCGCACAACGAGCGGCTGATGCGGCTCACGGCGGATGCTTTTATCGCTTCCGGCCTCCGCGACGCCGGCTACACTACCCTGCGGATTGACGGCGGCTGGTGGGGCGACGACGGCTCGCAGCGCTGGTGGTACTGGTCCGACAGCGGCCAGTACCCCAACGGAACGGCCTGGCGTCCGGGCGACCCGCACGTGGACCCGAAGAATTACCCCGGCGGCCTGCTCCCCGTGGCGGAGTATCTCCACGCGCGCGGGCTGAAACTCGGCTTCTACCTGTCGCCGTCGCTGAGCATGGGGCTGCCGGGGAATCATCCACGCAATCAGGCCGCCGAGGTCCCCGCTCCCGTGAAGGGGCTGACGCTGGTGGCCCAGCACGCCCAATTCGTGGCCGACAGCGGCGTGGACCACCTCTTCTACGACGGCTACGACTGGAACGAATCCCAGGGGATCGAGCCGTACACGCGGATGTTTCAGGCGCTGCGGGAGAACGCCCGGCGCGTGAACCGGCCCATCGCCTTCTCCATCAACACCGGCTGGCATCCCCAGCCCCGCGAGTGGGCCGACGAGTGGCGCACCAGCCCCGACATCTCCGGCGCGTGGGATTCCATCATGCAGAACCTGGGCAGCGTGGCCAGCCCTGGGGCCGCGGGCGGCGGCCACTGGAGCAATCCCGATTACCTCATGACGGGGTTTATCGGCGACAACGAAGCCCTCGCCCAGATGAGTCTCTGGTGCGTGGTCGCCGCGCCGCTCTACCTGTCGCACGACTTCCGCGTGATGAACGACTGGGACCGGTACGTCCTCCTCAACACCGAAGCCATCGCCGTGGATCAGGATCCCAAAGGCCAGCCGGGGCGCCGTGTGCGCTCAGATGCCAATTCTCAGATCTGGACGCGCCCCCTGGTGGACGGCTCCACGGCGGTCGTGCTCCTGAACACCTCCTCACAACCCCGTGACCTCCGCGTGAACTGGTCTGACCTGGGTCTGACTATGGCGACGGGACAGGTGCGGGACCTGTGGGCGCATCGCAGCATGGGCGCCTTCGCGGACGGCTACACGGCGGCTCAGGCTCCGCCGCACGGGGCCGTCATGCTGAAGGTTCGCTTCAGCGCCACGCCGATCCCCGAACCCGATCCGACATGGGCGCCGCGTCCCGCCCCGAAGCCGACCTTCACGCCGCTGGCTTCCACCGGCTGGGCGCTGAAGACGACTCTCCCCCGCCACGACGATCCGCTCTCGCATCTGCTCGACGGCGATCCGAAAACCGGCTTCTGGAGCTACGCTTCCCCTGGTCAGACCCTGGAACTGGATACGGGGCGGGTTCAGCCGATGGACCGAATGGTGATGGATCACAAGGGTATCGGCCCCAACCCGTGGCCGTACACGGTGTACGCGGCGCGTTCCACGTTCCGCCTGGAGGTCTCCTCCGACGGGAAGACCTGGGCAAAGGTGGCGGAGGAGAGTTTCGGGACGAGTTACACACTCGTGCGCTTCCCGCGTGTGTCGGCGCGGTATGTCCGCATGACGATCCTCAGCATGGAGAAGACGAGCGCGTATCAGGGCGATCCGATCTGGAGCGCGTCGGACCTGTATCTGTTCGACACGCAGGGCGCGGCGAGAGGATAAGGCGCCGGTAGTTCACCTGTGGCTCAGTAGAGGTCCGGCAGGGGAGCGTAGCGGTTGCGCCCGCCGCTTCGGTCCTCGCCGCGCAGGAGGTAGATGCGGTGGCCCCCCGCCCAGCCTTCCGGGCTGAAGGCGACGCGCGTCGGCATGTAGCGCATGGTGTAGCCGCAGCGCCGCAGGGCCGAGGTGTTGGCGCGGGAGGCGTGCAGCGTCCCGGCATGATTGGCGAACCGCTGGTACTGTACCGTGCGCCCCGCCGGTTTTCGCGGTTCCGGCGGAAGCGCCAGCTTTTCGTAACCTTACGACAGGCCGCATGAATGGATGGCCCCCCCCCTGTCAGGATGGAGAGCTGTGGGTCGTGTAAGCCTGATCAGGACGGTTGAGGTCCTCTGGATAGAGCAACCGGAGTTTCTTCTCATGGACCAGGGAACTGAGGTAGCGATTTCTGAGGCTGTCTCGATTCCGCTCCAGGATCGCAGCCAATTGGTGAGCGGTCAGATAGCGGCCATCACAAACCCGCAGGATCGCTTCACGCATGGTCTCCCTGAGCCTGACACGTCTGGGCAAACCTTCGGGATAAGCGAGCGCTCGCAACCTGACGATCTCTTCTCCGGTGATTTCGGAAGACTTTCCCTCTGAACGAGGTGAGGAGTCCCCTTTCTTAGGTAAGGAGTCGGGAGAACAAGGTAAGGAGTCCGCATCGTTCTGTAAGGAGTCCGCGTTGGAAGGTGAGGAGTTGAAATCGCTCTGCGCGGCGGGAAGACGGTACTTCATGCGCCGGTTCGGGCCATCCTGAGTGAAGAACCCTTTCGCCACCATGCCGCGTAACATCTTCGAGATGTCGGCAGGGTGCAGCTCAGAAACCAATTGGAGGCGAGCGTTGGTCACTTCCCCTTCAATATAGGCGGTCACGAGAGCAAGCCGTTCGTGAGGCGTTAGAGATTTCAGCCGCTCCCCGAACAATTTGTTGAGATGATCCAAAGCCGGTTGGGGGAACCAGTTGGAGAAGGGGAGCCACCACACCACCCGATCAGGGTCGAATTGAGAAATAATATCCGGCGGGAGCCATTGCTGTGAGTTCCAGCCCTGAAGGATTTTATCCACCCCTGATCCCGCTTTTTCACCTCCGCCAATCATTTGAAACATCCGTTGGAGAGACTTGTTCCGACACTCGCTGACACCTCCGCGCAGCAGTTGCTCAAGAGAGATCAGCAGGGTCCCAGGATTGGACAGCTCGATTCCGTGTCGGCGCTTATGAATCACGATGCCTCCCATGCCGCGATAATCAGCATGGATCAGAGCGTTCACCAGCGCTTCCCGAAGGGCTTCATGGACGATGGTTTCATCCTTTCGGAAGAGAGATGGTTTCAGCTGGAAAGGAATGCGCAAATCTCTGGTCAGGCGAGTGATCACCTGCTGGTAGAATTGGAAGATATTCGCGGTCCAGATCCCGTCCGGGTAAAGCCGATCGGTCCAACGAATCTCCACATCCTCAGAATGATGTTCCTGATAGTCCACATGGTAATTCGGGAGCGCCTGAGGATTGCTGATCGCTTCGTTTTTCCCGAACATAAGAAGCCCCGCGACCGTCAGTCCCTCCTGTTCCGTGTGTCGGTCTCGCCGCCAGCCTCCCAGTTTCTCCAGTAAGGCGATGGGTTCCAGGGTCAGCCAGGGATGATCGGGCGCACGGGCGGAGAAGCGCTGACGATATTGAGTTAGACTGGCTCCGTCCAGGTCCTGAAGAGTGAAGCCTTCCACAATTCGACTGTCGGCAGGCTCATCCGACTGATCGGCCAACATACGTCCGACTTCGTCAGCCGAACACTTGTAATCACCGACATCATGCCGGCGATACGTCCCCGTGAGCGGATTCTGACCGAGATACACGGGACGCTGGCGGCGAGTCGCTAACGGGACTCTCATGACCAGGACGGTTTTCCCGGTCACTTCCTGGAGAACGATGTCTTCGTCAGAGCAGAGATTGAGACTCACCTTATGGCGGTCATGCAGGCTATCCCAGATGTTTTTGTGCGCTTTTTCGGGATCCGTCAGACCCGTAACCCGAAACAGAGAGTTATCCTCTTCAACGCCTAAAATGATCACTCCGCCCCTGGAATTCCCCATAGCGCTGTAGGTTTCCCACAGACTATGAGGAATTCCACCTTTTGCTGATTTGAATTCGTAATCAAACGCCTCCCCCTGTTCAACAGATTGGAGTAATTCAGATTCTGTTAACATCGTCGATGCCTGTGCCTCTTTTAAGTATGTCGCCTGACCCATGAAAGCGTTCGACAGGGCCGGTATTGAAGGCCTTGAGCAGGCAGGAAGACTAATCAGCAGACGGCAACCGGATCGCGGCTCGATCAGAGGCGTTGTTTAGCCGCATGGCGCTTCACGCCTGCATCGGGAGGGCGCCATAACGAATTATCAGATCATGGGTCCGGCAGGGGAGCGTAGCGGTTGCGCCCGCCGCTTCGGTCCTCGCCGCGCAGGTGGTAGATACGGTGGCCCCCGGCCCAGTCTTCCGGGCTGAAGACGACGCGCGTTGGCATGTAGCGCATGGTGTAGCCGCAGCGCCGCAGGGCCGAGGTGTTGGCGCGAGAGGCGTGCAGCGTCCATGCGTCGTGGAAGTGGCATTCGCCCACGGCCAGTTCCAGGTCCACCGCGCGCCCCTCGTCCACGAGGTCCCGCTTCACCTCCGAGGCGAAGACGTTTTCGGTCGCGTCCACGGCCTCATACGCCTCCATCCCGACGGCGCCCGCGCGGTGCGAGCCGGGGATGACCCGCATGCAGCCGTTCTCGCGGGTGGAGGGGTCCACCGCCAGCCACAGCGTGACCACTTCCATTGGCTGAAGGATGTCGCCCCAGTAGGCGCCGTCGGTGTGCCACGGCACGGTCTTCCCGTCACCGCGCGGCTTGGCGATGAAGTGGCTCGACCAGAGCGCGATGTCCGGCCCGATGAACGCCTCTATCAGGTTGAGGATGCGCGGGTGCGCGAGGTAGCGGAAAAGCCACGGGTCCGTGAAGTGCGGCGTGTCCATCGCTTCGGGCCGCTTGCCGGGCGGCAGGGCGGCGATCATGGCGTCCACGTGGGCGCGCAGGTCGGCCATCTCGGCGCCGTTAAAGACGCGCCCGGCCTTCAGGTAGCCCTCGGCGCGGTAGAAGGCGACCTGCTCC
>JBBRGS010000137.1:0-9810 GCA_038240635.1 Armatimonadota bacterium | reverse complement strand
CCGGCTTCGGCGGCGCTCATGGAGGGCTGGGGCGCTTCTTTTATCTTCTTGTTGGCGCCGCGCGATTGCGCCATCTTCGAGTAGTGTTCGCTGCCGTATTTTTCCTTCAGGACCTGCGCCGCTTTGCGACCCATTTCCCGGAAGTGTTCCTGGCCGTGCAACTCTTTGGTCCGGTTGCCGCCCATTCGGCCGATGTCGCGGGCGGTCAGCTCCGTTGCGTCCTCGCTCATACGATGATCCCTCCTTGGAGTGAACGAGAGAGGGTAGTCTATGTCAAACCGGGTATAAGGATAGGGAGAATGGCGGGATGCGCCGCAGGACCGGGCCGGACCATGATGAGAACCTCGGTTCCTGGTTGGCAGGGTGTCTCCACGATTAGCCCTCCTCGGAACGCCGTGAAGGGTCGTGAAGTCCGTCTCCTGCAATTGTTCTCCGGGCCTGGAGCACAGGCCTCGAATAGCCAGTGATCCGACCTGCCCGTGACAGGATCGGACCTCGTGTTCAACCCTGATTTTCGGGGCGACTTCCCCCCGTTTGCTTCAGTGAATCTTAAAGGCCGGTGGGGTAAAAGTCAACACGAATGCCTGGTCGCTCCTGCAACCCATCGCTTGCACATCGCGCCGGAGGGATGGAAATGAGGCGTTTTACCCACTCGTCCGCCAGGCGCCTTCCTGACCGGAGGTTGCGGGTGGACCTGGAGGAGGTTGCGGGTGGACCTGGAGGAGGTTGCGGCGAGGCGAAGGCTGTTCTTTTATTCCCCGAACGGCGCGCGGATACCGGCTTTCGCCGTTTACTGGGGCGGCGCTCAGGGTATCAATCGTAGGACAACCGCGCAGTCTCACTCTTACAAAAGGTGGACGGATCGGCGACGGTCGGAGCGGCGGCTATTGGCGCAGGACAGCGGAAAGGACCGACAGGGAATCGTCATGGGCATTGCGCAGGACACCATCATGGGCATTGCGCGGGAAACCATCTGGCTGGGGCTGGTCTGCCTCGCGGACCTGATCCTCACCGCGTGCCTGATTTCCACCGGCGCGTTCACGGAGGGCAATCCGCTCCTCGCGCACTACCTGCATTACGGCCTGGGCGCGATGTGCGCCGTGAAACTCTTCTCATTCCTGACGCCGCTGGCTTTGGCGGAATGGTATCGCCGCCGCGATCCGGCCTTTGTGCGAGGGATGCTGCGCGGCGCGCTGGGTGTGTATGTCGTGGCCTATGTGGCCGGGGTGACGGCGGTTAACCTCCCCCTATGGATTTCGTGGTAAACTATCAGCAGGAACTTATCACCCGGTGAAGACGGTCTTTAACTGTCAACGGGTTTTCGCCGACAAAATAGGTGACAATGGAAGAAGGGGCCGCGACCTCTCTTCCTGGCTACGCCATATCGCTCCACCCTTCACTGCATTACAGCATCTCCCCTCATTCACTGAAACCTGGCGCCCCTCGCGCCCCAGCCTTACTACAGCGCCCGACGCGCCGGAGGGTCGAGCGCCCACCACGGAAAAGGAGGCTCGCATGAGCGACCTGATCCTGATGGTCCGGCTCTTTGTGGGAATCTTCTACCCCAAAGCGGTTGAACCGCTTCAGAAGGTTTCCGCCTTCCCCACCACTCACGGGGAGTAACCCAACTTCACCTCATCACTTCCCATTCGATCCCAGGCGGCGCCCCCCTTCCTCACGGAGTCGGGCGCCGTTTTTGGTGGCGCTGTTACAGGTTGTCCAGCGTGACGAGATGGTGCCGCGCGGCGAACACGACGATTTGCAGGCGATCTTCCAAACCGAGTTTTTCCAGGATGTGGCTGATGTGATTCTTCACCGTCTGCTCGCGGATGTCGAGCGCGAGAGCGATGTCCTTGTTGGTTTTCCCCAGGGCGAGGGCGCGAATCACGTCCTGTTCACGTTCCGTGAGGCGAGGATGATTCCCCAAAGCCTGAGATTGCCCGAAGATTCGTGTGAGCAGCAACGACAACGACGGCTCTTCCACGGCGATGCGCCCCAGATGGACCGCACGGAGGACGCGCATGAGTTCCTCGCGGGTGCCGGTTTTGCGAATGGCTCCCCGCGCACCGATCATGAACGCCTGCTGAAGGCAGCAGGTGCGCGGCTGGCCCACGGTGAGGGTCGGTTCCGAGTCGCGGAACAGGACGCAGATGTCGGAGCCATGATCGGTCATGGCGATGATATGCACCGAAGGGCAGACAAGACGGAACCGATTGACCTCGCCGATGAAGGAGATGGTGGGAGCCGTGAAGTCGAGCAGGAGCAGATCGGGGGTGCGCTCCTGGGACAGGGGCAGGGCTTCCGCAAGGGCTCCCACGCTCCACAGGACTTCGACATCCCCTTCTTCCGTGAGGATGCGCTCCAGCGCCGACCGGAGCAGGGTCTGGCGATCACACAGCGCGAGGCGAATGGGGGACATACGGGAACCCAAATCGAGACAGGAACGGCGACGGAAGTCATTCCCACACATTATAAGAGGTGTGTCAACCCGCTGTTCACAATCCCTGCCAATGCCGAGTGACAGAGGGACCTCATCTACGCCTCTACCGAGCGAAAGAGTTCACTCTGTCGCTCGACAGGGTTGACTCTCACGCTACCGGATCGCTCGTCGGAACCGCTTCCACGAAATTCTACGTGCAAAACCTTGAAGGAGCGCTTCGCCGGGGTCCCGCCTACCCGAAGATGCCTTCCTTCTGGCGGGGGCGCTTCTTCGGCTTGAAGGCGGCCTTCAGCTCCGCTTCCGCCAGGACCTCGCCGGAGATGAGATGCTCCTCCCGCACGCGGCGAATCTGGTCCCGCAGCCCGGCGGCTTCTTCAAACTTGAGCTCGCGAGCGGCGCGCTTCATCTCGGCCTCCAGCCGCTCCACCACAACCGTCGCCTGCTCAGGGGTCATGGGGGCCGCTGTGTACGCCGCCCGCGACTCCCGCACCGCCGCCGTACCGCTCGGCCCTTCGATGGGGAGGAGGTCGCGGATCGCCTTGGTGACGGTCTCCGGCGTGATGTTGTGGTGGATGTTGTAAGCGAGCTGTTTCTCGCGGCGCCGATTCGTCTCGTTGATAGCGCGCTCCATCGAGTCGGTGATGCGGTCGGCGTACATGATCGCCTTGCCCTGGAGGTTGCGGGCTGCGCGGCCAATCGTCTGGATGAGCGACGTTTCCGAGCGGAGGAAGCCTTCCTTGTCGGCGTCCAGGATGGCGACGAGGGAGACTTCCGGCAGGTCCAGCCCCTCGCGGAGGAGGTTGATGCCGACGACAACATCGTATTCGCCGAGGCGCAGGTCGCGCAGGATTTCGGTGCGTTCGAGCGTTTGCACTTCCGAATGGAGGTAATGGACCTTGATGCCGACCTCCTTCAGGTACTCGGAGAGGTCTTCCGCCATGCGCTTGGTGAGCGTGGTGACGAGAACGCGCTCCTTCTTCTCCACGCGCTGCCGAATCTGGAAGATGAGGTCGTCAATCTGGCCTTTGGTCGGCTTGATCTCGATCTCCGGGTCAATGAGACCGGTGGGGCGGATGATCTGCTCTACAGTGCGGCTGCTGTGCGCCTTCTCATACGGCCCCGGCGTAGCGGAAACGAGGATGCCCTGCCGGACGCGCGCCTCAAATTCGCCGAACCGGAGCGGCCGGTTGTCCAACGCCGACGGCAGCCGGAACCCGAACTCCACCAGCGTCTGCTTGCGGCTGCGGTCTCCCTCATACATCCCGCGAACCTGTGGCAGCGTCTGGTGCGACTCGTCCACGACGAGGAGGAAGTCTTCGGGGAAGTAGTCGAGGAGGGTGTGCGGCGCGGTGCCCGGCTCGCGGCCATCCATGTGGCGCGAGTAGTTTTCGATGCCGGAGCAGAAGCCGACCTCGCGAATCATCTCCAGGTCGTATCGGGTGCGCTGCTCGATGCGCTGCGCTTCGATGAGCTTGCCTTCATTATGGAAGAACTCCACCCGCTCCTTCAACTCGGCTTCGATAGTCTTCAGCGCCTTCTCAATCCCCTCCTCGCTCGCCACGAAGTGACTGGCTGGGAAGACGGTGACGCGGTCTTTCTCCTCGATCATTTCGCCGGTGAGAGGGTCCACCACGGTGAGGCGCTCCACCTCGTCGCCGAAGAACTCGATACGGATGAGGGACTTCTCCTCGTCCACCGGATGGATTTCCAGCACGTCGCCGCGCACGCGGAAGGTCCCGCGCGACAGTTCGATGTCGTTGCGGGTGTACTGCATCTCGACGAGGCGTTGCAGGCACTCGTTGCGGGGGTAGGTTCGCCCGCGCCGCACGGTGAAGAGGCTGCGCTCGTAATCCACCGGGGACCCCAGGCCGTAGATGCACGAGACGGAGGCGACGACAATCACGTCGGTGCGCTCCAGGAGGTCGCTGGTGGCGGCGTGGCGCAGGCGGTCAATATCCTCGTTGGTCTGCGAATCTTTCTCGATGTAGGTGTCGCTTTGGGGGATATACGCTTCCGGCTGAAAGTAGTCGTAGTAGGAGACGAAGTAATGGACGGCGTTGTGCGGGAAGAACTCCTTGAACTCGCCATAGAGCTGGGCGGCGAGGGTTTTGTTGTGCGCCATGACGAGGGTGGGCTTTTGAACCTGCGCGATGACGTTGGCGACGGTGTAGGTTTTACCGGAGCCGGTAACGCCGACGAGCGTCTGGAACCGGTCGCTCGCCCTGACGCCTTCCACCAGCCCCTTTATAGCCTCCGGCTGATCGCCCTGAGGCCGGTATTCGGATGCCAGTTGAAACGGTTGAGAAGTCCTCGCCATATCGCCTCCTGCGCCGCATGAGGGGACAAATATCCCCCTCCTTCATGAAGCCTGACGGAGAACACCGGTTCCGGCGCCACCTTCCTAATAGATTACCACAGACCGGCCGGGAGTAAAACGCGGCCATTGCGCCCTCCTCTCCCTTGCAGGAGCGCTATCCTCACGGAACGGAGGAAACGCCGATCATACGACGTAGGGCGTTGACGGCTTGGAACCGGAGGAAGCGACGAAGTATAACGGTATATCGCCGTTTCGCGTCCGCTTGTCCGCTCCTCCGACGAGCGATGTCGCGCGCTTGATAACCGCCGCTCCATACATCACCATAACCCTGTAAACAACCCGGTAAAGTAGCATTTACCCGACGCCCCACCCATCCGTCGGTTCGTCCTCACTCCCGGAGGCCCCCGCCCATGCCCGAAGAGACTCCCCGCCAATTCAACACCCTCGCCCTCCACGCCGGTCAGACCGCCGACCCGACCACCAACGCCCGCGCCGTCCCTATCTATCAAACCACCTCCTACGTCTTCAACGACAGCGACCACGCGGCGCGCCTGTTCGGCCTCCAGGAGTTCGGCAACATCTACACCCGCATCATGAACCCGACCACCGATGTGCTGGAACAGCGCATCGCCGCCCTGGAAGGCGGAGTCGGGGCGCTCGCGGTCGCTTCGGGCCAGTCGGCGGAGACCCTGGCGCTGCTCAACATCACGCAATCCGGGCAGGAGATCGTCTCCTCGGCCAGCCTTTACGGCGGCACCTACAACCTGTTTCATCACACTTTCCCCAAACTCGGCATCACCGTGCGGTTCGTGGACCCCTCCGACCCCGAAAACTTCCGCGCCGCGATCAATGACAAGACCCGCGCGGTCTACGCCGAGACGCAGGGCAATCCCAAACTCGATATGCTCGATATCGCCGGCGTGGCCAAGGTCGCCCACGACGGCGGCGTTCCCCTCATCGTGGACAACACCGTGGCGACGCCGTACCTGTGCCGCCCATTCGAGTGGGGCGCCGATGTGGTGATCCACTCCGCCACCAAGTTCATCGGCGGCCACGGCACCAGCATCGGCGGCCTCATCGTGGACAGCGGCAAGTTCGATTGGAACAATGGCCGCTACCCCGAACTCACCGAGCCGGACGAGAGCTACCACGGCGTGAAATACACCGAAGCCGTGGGTCCGCTCGCTTACATCATCAAGGCGCGCGTCCAGCTCCTCCGAGACCTCGGCCCCGCGATGAGTCCGTTCAACGCGTTCATGTTCCTCCAGGGGCTGGAGACGCTGCACCTGCGCATGGAGCGGCACTGCGCCAACGCCCTCGCCGTGGCGAAGTGGCTGAAGGAGCGCCCGAAGGTCGCATGGGTGAACTACCCCGGCCTCCCCGATCATCCCACCTACGAGATGGGTCAGAAGTATATGCCGAAAGGCTCCGGCGCCCTCCTCGGCTTTGGAATAGAAGGCGGCATGAAGGCGGGCAAGCGGTTCGTGGACGCCCTGAAACTCTTCTCCCATCTCGCCAACATCGGCGATGCGAAGTCGCTCGTCATTCAGCCCGCCGCCACCACGCACCAGCAACTCACCGCCGACGAACAACTCGCCGCTGGCGTCACTCCCGACTTCATCCGACTCTGTATCGGCATCGAAGATGAACGGGATATTCTCGCCGACCTCGATCAGGCCCTCGCCGCCGCGTGAGGGGCCGACCTCACCCCGGCCTTCGGCCCGACCTCACCCCGGCCTTCGGCCACCCCTCTCCCACAGGAGAGGGGCCTGTGCGGTCATGTTTCTCGCAAAACGCTCCTCCCGCTCTCTGTGACCCTCCTCGACTCTTCGGCTCGCCGTCTTCAGTCAAACACCGGCATCAAAGTCTGCTGGCGCCTCTTCTGTAAACCAACCTCCCATCAAAACAGAATATCAACACACTGCTCTTTCCCCTTTAGGGATGTGGCCGAAGAAGAAAACACGACCGCACCGGCCCCTCTCCTGTGGGAGAGGGGTGGCCGAAGGCCGGGGTGAGGTAAGCCCCTGCCTCCGCAGAGAACGCGACCGCACAGGCCCCTCTCCTGTGGGAGAGGGGTGGCCGAAGGCCGGGGTGAGGTAAGCCCCTGCTTCCCAGCTCTCCCCACGATTTACCGGTTACCGGAAGGAACACCCAGGCATGGCTGACACGCCGCCCCCCGATATTCAGGCTTCTCCCCGCCGCACGTTCGACCACTTCGAGACGCTCGTCGTTCACGCCGGGGTGTCGCCCGATCCGGCCTACGGCGCCGTGATGACGCCGATTTACCAGACTTCCACGTTCGCCTTTAAGGATGTGGGCGTGCCGGGGCCGTTCGACTACACCCGCAGCGGCAATCCCACTCGCAAGGCGCTGGAGGAGTGCCTCGCGGCGCTGGAAGGCGGGACGCACGGGTTCGCCTTCTCCACCGGCATGGCCGCCGAAGCCACCGCCCTGATGATGTTCGAGGCGGGGGATCATCTCCTCGTTCACGATGACCTGTACGGCGGCACCTATCGCCTCCTGGCGAGCGTCGTCGCCACCAAGGGGATCGAACTCGACTTCGTGAATATGCGGGACCTCGACGCCCTGCGCGCCGCCATCCGGCCCAACACCCAGGCCTTCTGGACGGAAACGCCGACCAACCCGCTCATGAACCTGCTCGACCTCGCCGCCATCGCCGAGATCGCCCGCGCGAACGGCATCCTCACCTTGTGCGACAACACCTTCCTCTCGCCGTACTTTCAGCGTCCCCTCGACCTCGGCTGCGACCTCGTGATGCACTCCACCACCAAGTACATCAACGGCCATTCCGACGTGGTGGGCGGCGCCCTCATCACCCAGGACGCGGCGCTGGCGGAACGGGTCGCCTTCCACCAAAATGCGATGGGGTCCGCCCAAAGCCCGATGGACTGCTTCCTCACGCTGCGCGGCGTGAAGACGCTGGCCCTGCGAATGGAAGCGCATAACCGAAACGCCCTGGGGCTGGCGCGATGGCTTCAGGAGCGCCCGGAAGTCTCCGAGGTCCTGCACCCTGGCCTGGAGACGCACCCGCAGCATGATCTGGCCCGCCGGCAGATGTCGGGATATGGCGGCACCTTCTCGTTCCGCGTGAAGGGCGGGCAGGACGCCGCGTTCGCTCTCCTGCGCGGCCTGAACCTGTTCGTCGTCGCTGAATCGCTCGGCGGCGTCGAGTCGCTCATCGAGCACCCCTGGACGATGACTCACATCTCCATGCCCGAAGAGGTGCGCCGCGCCGTCGGCATCACCGAAGACCTGATCCGCGTCTCGGTCGGCATCGAGCACCTTGATGACCTCATCGCGGACATGGAGCGGGGGTTTCACGCTCTGGCGAAGTAAACGCTCCATTGCAGATACAGGGAGGATGGCCCAAACCGTGGCGGCGCAGCCCCTTCGGGTGGAAACCCAATTCATGACGGTCGCCTCCCCCGACCGCCCGCTTCAACTGGAGTCCGGCAAAACACTCGGCCCCATCACGCTCGCCTATGAGACGTATGGCGAGCTGAACGCCGCGCGGGACAACGCCATCCTCGTCTGCCACGCGCTGTCGGGAGACGCTCACGCCGCTGGTTATCACGCGGAGGACGAACGCAAGCCCGGCTGGTGGGACGTGATGATCGGCCCCGGCAAAGGGCTGGACACGGAGAAGTACTTCGTCATCTGCTCCAATGTGCTGGGCGGCTGCAAAGGCACGACCGGCCCCGCATCGGACAACCCGGAGACCGGCAGGCCGTACGGGCTGGCCTTTCCGCTCATCACCATTCCCGATATGGTGAACGCGCAGCGCCTCCTCCTGGAGGGCCTCGGTGTGGAGCGGCTGCTGTGCGTCATCGGCGGCTCGATGGGCGGGATGCAGGCGCTACAGTGGGTCGCCAGTTACCCCGACATCGCCAAGCTCGCCATCCCCATCGCCACCACCAGCCGGTTGTCGCCGCAGGCCATCGCCTTCAACGCGGTGGGGCGCCAGGCGATCATGGGCGACCCGGAATGGCGCCTGGGCGACTATTACGGCTCCGGTTTCCCCGATAACGGCCTCTCGCTCGCCCGGATGGTGGGCCACATCACCTACCTCTCCGACAAGGCGATGCATCAGAAGTTTGGCCGCCGCCTCCGCGACAAAGAAGTGTACGGCTACGACTTCGTGACCGACTTTGAAGTGGAGAGCTACCTCCATTATCAGGGTGATAGTTTCGTCCGCCGCTTCGACGCCAACTCGTACCTGTACCTCACCAAGGCGATGGACTACTTCGATCTGTCGCACCCGTACAACTCGCTCAAGGGCGCCTTCGCCCGCACGCGCGCCAAGTTCCTCGTCATCTCCTTTACCACCGACTGGCTCTTTCCCACGTATCAGTCGAAGGAAATCCTGACGGCGCTGCGGCGGAATAACCTGGATGTCATCTTCACCGAGATCACCACCGATCACGGCCATGACGCATTTTTGCTAGAATCGGATCAACTCTCTCAGTTGATCTCGAACTTCCTCAAACATGGCCATCAGTCGTAAAACCCATACCGATCCAGCGCATCACGTCCCGCAACCTCGGTCGCCGGTCGTCCCCGATCTTGCGCCGGAACACCCGTACATCCTCAACATGGTGGCTCCCGGCAGCCGTGTGCTCGACCTCGGCTGCGGCGAGGGGGACCTGTTGCTCGCCCTCCAGCGCGAACGCGACGCCCACGTGGAGGGGATTGAACTCTCCGAGCAGTGCATCCAGTCGTGCGTGGAGAAAGGGCTGTTCAACGTGCGCCACGGCGACCTGGATGAAGGTCTCGCCGACTACGAGGATCAATCCGTGGACTACGTGATCCTCACCAACACGATCCAGGTGTTGCAGCGCCCGCTGCCGCTCCTGCTGGAGATGGCGCGCGTGGGCAAGAATTGCATCGTCAGCTTCCCCAACTTCGCGCATCGGTCGGTGCGCCTCCACCTGCTGATGAAGGGCCGAATGCCCAAGAATCACCGGCTGCCTTACGAGTGGTACAACAGCCCCAACATCCACCTCACCACCCTCGCCGACTTCCGGGACTTCTG
>JBBRGS010000136.1:0-9820 GCA_038240635.1 Armatimonadota bacterium | reverse complement strand
CCGCACGGCGGCGTCCTCCGCCATGACGAACACCTTCTCGAAGAAGGCGTCAATCGGGCCACGCAGGTCTTGCAGGGCCGCATACAGCGCATTGAAGTCAGCGCCCGGAGACAGCGACTCCGCCGCGTGAGAGGCCGCCGCCCACAGCGCGCGCTCCTCCTCCCCCTCAAACCGGTCGGGATTCACAACAGAGTCCACCGGATGGGCGCGGGTGATGCGGACGACGCGGGCCCAGGCGGTCAGCGTCGGCTCGAACGCCTCGCGCTTCACGGCGGCGGCGAGCTGGTCGGCGGTTTCCAGCGCGCCCGCCGGGTCGTGCCCCCGCGCCGCCGGGGAGACCGCGGCCTGCGTCACGTCGTTGGGCAGCCCCCGGTCGAGCAGCCACTGTTCCAGCCGCCGGGTGATAAACTCCAGCGCGTCGGCCTGCGCGGCGTCGCTCACAGGGACCGGCTGCGCCTGGGCCACGTGCGCCACGGCGTCCCGCAGATCGAGCCGCATCCCGTGATGCGCCAGCGCCTCAATGACCCCGATGGCGGCGCGGCGCTGGGCGAACGGGTCGGCGTTGGAACGCGGCGCCTTCCCAACCGCGAACAGCCCCACGAGCGAATCGAGCCGGTCGGCCAGCCCCACCGCGAGGCCGGGAAGACTGTCGGGCGCGTTCGAGTACTGCGCCTCAATCGCGCGGGCGACGGCAGGACGCTCGCCGGAACGGGTGGCGTAGACGCGGCCCATCACGCCCTGGAGCGAGGTGAAGTCCATCACCATCTCCGTCACGAGGTCGGCCTTGGCGAGTTGAGCGGCCCGGATCGCGTCAGCCCGGTCGGTCTCGTTCAGGCCCAGGTTGTCAGCCAGGTCGGTGACGATGCGGGTGATGCGCTCGGTCTTGTCGCGCATGGAGCCGAGGCGCTCCTGGAAGATGAGGCCGCCGAGTTTCGGCAGAAACGCCTCCAGCGGCTGGCGGGTGTCGCGCTCCCAGAAGAAGGCGGCGTCGGCGTAGCGGGCGCGGATGACCTCCTGATTGCCGTGTCGCACGGTGTCAGGGTTCACGGCGCCGTTCGCCACGGTGATGAAGCGCGGCAGCAGGCGGCCCTCCGCGTCCTCCACGGGAAAGTACCGCTGATGTTTCCGCATCACGGTGATGAGGACTTCGCGCGGCAGGGTAAGGCGCCCCTCGTCAAACGCGCCGAGGAGGGCGCGGGGCGCCTCCACGAGGTTCGCCACTTCGTCCAGCAGGTCGCCCAGGGCGCTTTCGGGGATGCGGCCTCCGGCTTCCCCGGCGAGCGCCGTCGCCTGCTCCGTGATGAGGCGCTTCCGCTCGGCGACCGACACCACAATCCCCTGCCCGGTGAGAGTGGCGTCATACTGTTGCGCCGAGGCGAGGGTGAACTCCGGTGACCCCGCCGACCGCAGCCCCCGGCTGGTCCGCCCGCTCGTCACACCGGCCCAGGTGAACGGGACGACTTCGCCGCCGTACAACGCCACAATCCAGCGCAGCGGGCGCCCGTACGGCGTATTGGAGGCGTTCCAGCGCATGGCGCGCGGCCAGGCGATGCCCGCGATGAGGCCCGGCAGCGCGTCGGCCAGCGCGTCGGCGGTCGGGCGGCCCGCTTCCCGCGCCACGCCGAAGACATACTCCACGCCGTTCACCTCGCGCCGTTCGAGTTGCGATGGGTCGAGGCCCTTGCCGCGCGCAAAACCGAGGGCGGCCTTCGTGGGGTTCCCCTCCGCATCGAAGGCGTGGGCGGCGGCGGGGCCGCGCACGAGGTCCTCCCGGTCAGGCTGGCGCGCAGGGACCCCTTTGGCGTGAATGACAAGGCGGCGGGGCGTCCCCTGCACGGTGAGGTGGTCGTAGGTGAGGCGCAGGTCGGCGAACAATTTGGGGGCGGCGGCTTCGAGGGCGGCGACGCCGAGCGTCACGTACTGCGCGGGGAGTTCTTCGCTGCCGAGTTCGAGGAGGAAGTCGCGCTTAGGAGTCTCCACCGGCTGAAGATGAGTGGGTGGGGGACTGGAGACGACGGGCGCGGGGGTGGCCGAAGGCGTTTCGGTGGCCCGGAGCAGCGGGTAGCCGAGTCGCTCGCGGGCGGCCACCCACGCCTGCGCCCCGGCCCGCGACAGGTTCCGCATCCGGTTGAAGAAGGCCGCCCGCTCGGTCACGCCGATGGCTCCGCGCGCGTCGAGCAGGTTGAAGGCGTGGCTCGTCTTTAAGATATAGTCGTAGGCGGGAATGGTGAGGCCGCGCTCCAGCAGGTCCCGCGCCTCCGCTTCATACAGATCGAAGAGCTGGCGCACGCGCTCCGGGTTCGCGGCGTCGAGGTTGTAGGTGGACTGCTCGAACTCGTTCTGGAGGAAGATTTCGCCATACGTGAGGCCGGGCGCGTACCGGAGGCGCATCACATGGTCCACCCGTTGCAGGGCCATCACGATGCGCTCCAGCCCGTAGGTGATCTCCACCGACACCGGGTCGAGCGCCATCCCGCCGGACTGCTGGAAGTAGGTGAACTGGGTGATCTCCATCCCATCCAGCCAGACTTCCCAGCCCAGCCCCCACGCGCCCAGCGCCGGGGACTCCCAGTTGTCCTCCACAAAGCGGATGTCGTGGTCGCCGCGCCGGATGCCCAGCGCCTCCAGCGACGCGAGATACAATTCCTGCGGAGCGCCGGGGTCCGGCTTCAGGATGACCTGAAACTGGGTGTGCATCTGGAGGCGGTTCGGGTTTTCGCCGTAGCGGGAGTCGTCGGGGCGAATGGACGGCTCCACGTATCCCACATTCCACGGCTCCGGCCCCAGTACGCGCAGAAACGTGGCGGGATTGCCGGTGCCCGCGCCGACTTCGGTGTGATACGGCTGCCACAGGAGCGCGCCCTGAGCGGCCCAGAACGACTGAAGCCGAAGGATAACATCCTGCATGGAAAGAGGGTCGGAAGTGAGAGTCATGAGGCGTGAGAGTCCGGGCGCGCGAAGGAGGGAGATACCATCTGGTTGTGGGGCATCCTCCCGCGCGGCGTCAACTCAGGGCCGGGGCGCTCCTCAGCGGGGGCTACTCCGCCGCCGGGCGACGGGGCGCCCTCGCCAACAGTCGTTCCGGGAGGCGGTCGTGCGCCGTGAGGTCGGCGTACGTCTCGCGCTCCACCATCACGTCGGCATGGCCCTCATTCACCAGGACCACGGCGGGGCGCGGCAGCCGGTTGTAGTTGCTCGCCATCGCGTGATTGTACGCCCCGGTGGACTGCACCGCGAGCAGGTCTCCGCTCCGGGGCGGCGGGATACAGGTGTCCTGGATCAGCAGGTCGGTCTCGCAATGCTTCCCCGCTATGGTCACGACGGCGCTGTCTTCCTCGGCGGCCCGGTTGGCGAGCAGGCAATGGTACACGGCGTCATAGAGCTGCGGACGCGGGTTGTCGCTCATGCCGCCGTCAATGGAGACGTAGACGCGCTTCCCCGGCGCCTCCGCGAGGGGGACCTCCTTCACCACGCCCACGGTGTAGAGCGTCGTCCCCGCCTCTCCGACCAGCGAGCGGCCCGGCTCCAGCCCCAGGACGGGCAGGGCGACCGAGCGCTCGTCGCAGAGGCGCTTCAGCGCGCGCGTGAGGGTCTCCGCGAACGCCTCAATGGTGGGGGGGCGGTGTTCCGGCAGGTATCGGATGCCCAGCCCGCCGCCGATGTTCAGCTCCTCCGCCTCTTCGCCGATCTCGTCGCGAACGGTTTTGAGGAAGCCGACCATCACCTCCAGGGCGTCAAGGTGGGTCTCGGTGGTGAGGAGCTGCGATCCGATGTGGCAATGAATCCCCCGGAAGCGCACGCCCGGCAGTTCCCGCGCGCGACGAATGGCCGCCAGCGCCGCGCCGCTCTTCACGCCGAGGCCGAACTTGGTGTCCTCCTGCCCGGTGCGGATGCGCCGATGGGTGTGCGGGTCAATCCCTGGCGTACAGCGCACGAGGAGGTCCGCAACGGCGCCGCGTTCCTGGGCGAGGGCGGAGAGCGCCTCCAGTTCGTCCATGTTGTCCACCACGATGCGCCCGACGCCGTACTCCAGCGCCTCGGTCAGCTCCCGCGCGCTCTTGTTGTTGCCGTGGAAGACGAGCCGCTCCGCCGGAAACTCCGCCACGCGCGCGGTGTGGAGCTCGCCGCCGCTGGCCACATCCATCCACAACTCCTCTGATTGAATGAGGCGCGCCATCGCCACGCAGAGGAACGCCTTGCTCGCGTACGCCACCTTCACGCGCGGGTACCGCGTCTCGAAGGCGGTGCGGTAGCGGCGACAATTGCCCCGAATCGCCGCCTCGTCCATCACGTAGAGCGGCGTGCCGAACTCGCGGGCCAGTTCCACGGCATCGCACCCGCCAATTTTCAGGTGTCCGGCATCGTTGACCCGTTGCGTGCCCAGGAGCATGGGATGAAAAACCTTTCACAGAACCCAGAACGCCGTGGAGACACGGGCGGGGAAGGGAGAGAAAACAGGGGAAGCGCGTCAGGGAGCGCTGTACGAAAACCGTCCGATACGGGGACGCCGCTTCGGAGAAGTATAACACGCCGCGCCGCCTCACGCCTCTCAGAACGCGTGGGGCGCCGCCGGAGAGACGAAGAGCGGCGGTAACTCGATGCCGTCGTACACCTCTGCGAGGGGCAGCTCAAGCCCCAGGTTCGGCAGGCTCAGGACGGCGTCCAGCCCCTGAACGACCTGGAGCAACCAGGTGTCTTCCGCCTGGCGATAGTGGCGCTCGATGCGCGGCTGGTCCTGGCTCACCACGAGATAGTCGGTCAGGCTGTCGAGCGCCTGATAATGGACGAACTTCGCGCCGCGATCCCACGCTTCCGAGGACGGACTCAGGATTTCCGCCAGCAGGGTGGGATTGGTCAGCGAGAGGGGGTCCCGATCATCACGGTTCATCGGGCCGCAGATGACGGTCAGGTCCGGGTAGGTGTACAGATCGGTTTGGGGGACCCTCACGCGCTGGTCGCTGGTGAACACGCGGCAGCCCCGGCCCTTCAACCGGCCTCCTATGCTGATGATCATGTTGGCGGAGATCGCGTTATGTTCCGGCGACGCGCCCGCCATCGCGTAGAGGAAGCCGTTCACATACTCATGCTTGATGAGGGCGTCGGCTTCCAGTTCCAGGTACTGTTCCGGCGGCAGATACGGATCGGGCATGGAGGACATGCGATTCTCCTTTATCTCTCGGTCGTGGGGCGCTGCGACGCAGTGAGTTGGCCGAGCAGAGTCGTCAGGCGCCGGGGTTCCCCGTGGCCTTCGGCGCCCCACGACCCCCGTCTCTCCGGCGACAGATCGTGCAGGAGGCGCAGCGCGGCGCGAATCTCGGCTTCCGCCATCGCCAGGGCATCGCTGGACCCATCCCGGTCGGCGCCGCGCAATCGGGGCAGGGCCGCCACCTGAATCCGCCGCCGATACGCCCGCACCAGGTGCTGGGAGAACCGCAGGGCCTGCCGCTCCCGCACCAGATGAGACCCGGCGCGGGGACGCGCGGTGGCCAGCGCGGCGTTCAGCGTCTCCGTCAGCGCCTCCCATTTCGGTTCCACGTCGCGCGTGGCGACCCAGAGCGAGCGGGCTTCATCGGGGTCCTCCGGCACACGGTAGAACCAGTCGGTGCGCTCCACCAGGGCGCGGCCCGCGTCCTCCAGATCATGATAGTAGCGGAGCATGGCGTCCTCCGCGCCGGGTGTCACCGCGCGCACGAACGACTCGGTGAGGCTTTCGGCGGAGAGGCTGAGGTCCCACGCCGAGCGGGAGAAGGTGTACAGGTTGAGGGGATGCGAGAACCAGGAGTAGCCGCCAAACATGAGGCAGCCCGCGTCTGAGACGCCCAGACGGTGATACGTCCGCAGGTCGTCCACGATGAGGCGCGGGAGGACGAGGGCCGCGCCGCACCAGAGGAGCGCGTCGCCGTAGTACTCGAAGGTGTGGAGCCGCCCCACGCCGAACCGCCGCCGGTGTTCCTCCAGCGCTTCATAGATGGCCGCATTGCGGGAGCAGGTCGCGTCGGCCAGGCTGTGGCGGTAGCACCGACTCCTCGGCGCGAACAGCAGCGCGACGTTGGGCCGGGGAATTCCGGTAAGGGGGGAGCTCAGCGTGTCGTGGTAGGCGATATACGTCACCTGAAGGTCGGGGAAGGGTTTCTCCAGGGCTTCGGCCACGGCGTTCACGACGCGGAGATACTGATCCTGCACGGAGACGCGGCGGCACGAGTCGCAGGCGCACCATCGGCCTTCGAGGGCGTCCTCGCCCCACAGGTGCAACACGTCGGCGTGGGTCTCCTCCACGTAGCGGCGGGCGTTCTCGCTCATAACCTTCAGCGCGTCCGGATTGGAAGCGCACACATTGCCAGGGAAGCGCCGCCCCAGCGCGTCCATCGGGAAATATTCGGGATGGGTGGCGAGGAGTTCGCGGGGGAGGAGGCGAGGCAGGAGGTGGCCCCCGGCCTGTCGCTTCACGCCTCGACGGGTGGCGTCGCTCCACGGCGTGGGCAGGTCGGGGTGATTGCTGAACAGGCCGGTCATGCGGTGTCGCCCCATCCAGAGGATCAGATCCAGGTCGTTTTGCGTCTGCGTCGCCGCCAGCGCCTCCTCCGAGTAGTCGCGCAGCGTCCGCACATCCTGAAAGAAGGTGATGCGCGGGAACGACGGCTCCTCCGTCTCGTTGCACTCCTTCAGCTCCAGCCTCGCGGGCTGGGACTCGCTCAGCGGGTCGGGCGCCGCCAGAGGCCACCGCTGGCCGATGCTCAGCAACAGGGAGTAGGTCCCGTTCAGCGTGCCCTTGGGCGAGCCGCCGACCACCGTGATGGCGTCGGGGCCGATGTGGAGCCGATACCCTTCGGGCGCAAGCGCGGGGCGAGGCTCCGGCAGCGTGTCCGCCCACCGCTCGCCGATGCGGAGCTGGATGAGGGGAGGGCGGTCGGCCTCCAGGACGGAGTCGGCCAATTCGCCGGGGGCGTACATCGGCAACTCGATGTGCGTGAGGGCGGTCAGCTGGCGGCGCAGGGCCTTGTAGGCCGTGCCTTCCACAGGGTGAGACGGCGTGGGGCCAACCAGAGCGGCCTGCCAGCGGCCCTGGGCGAACAGAACGGGCATCGGGGACGGTCCTCCATCACGGCGAGAGACGACACTCGATTCGCGCCGCAGGCCGCGTTCCCCTGCCGATATAGGCTCGCCATGAAGACTCGCCCCGGCCACTCCGCCGAAGTCGGTGCGTGAAGCCAGGGCGATGATGACTACCGAGTCTGCGTCCAGGAGGTCATCTTGTAGCCGCCGCCGCTCCCGCCGCCTCCGCCGCCGCTGAACGATTCGTCGTAGTAGACCCACGCCCCGCCGGACAGATTCGCGCTCTTCGCCACCACGGAACCGAGCACCCGGCAACTCCCTCCGATAGTCACCGCCGCGTTCGGGGCGTACAGGCCTCCCACCAGCGGCGTGTCGCCCGACATATTAATGCTGGTGCAGCCGTTCAGGCCGAACACCTGAATCTGGGTGGACTTCAGGGAAGTGGCGCCGTTCGGCTCGATGCTGATGATCTTGCCGCTGTTCGCCAGCGTCAGATTGCCGTCTATGTAGAGGCGGGTCTGCCCCGGCCCGAAGCGCAGCACGTGATTATTGGTGGTATTAATGGAGGTGACAATGGAAGTGCCACTCAGCGAGGTAATGTGATAATCGCCCGCCGGGATGTACGGCAGCCCGTCAGCGGCGAGCAGAGTGTTCGGATTTACTACCGTGTTGTCGGTGCGCGTCACCTGGATGTAATCCTCGCCGTTTGGCCCCGTGAAAGCGTTGTTGCAGCAGCCGGGCTTGAGGACGATGTTCGCGCGGACATCCCCGTTGATCGGCTTGAGGTCGGTCACGCCGGGCGGCATGGTCACATCGGGCATCGCGGGCGCGGTGAACGCCTGGGTGATTTTGTATTTCGAATGATCATCCCGCCACCAATTGCCAGGGTACTTCACGACGCTCGGATAGCCGGTCGGGTAGTTGATGCTGCCGTAAAACTGGGGATTTCCTCCGATGTTCATCGCGTTGGCGGTGGTGCTGATCGTCCCGATGTCGCCGTTGCCCAGGCCGCGCTGGCCGAAGGTCCCCTGGAACCCCGCCGGTAGGTTGTTTGAGGAGTCGTAACTGTCGGTATAGAAACTGCCGCTGAACGTCATGCCGTCCTTCGTCAAAATCGCCATCTTAAACGGGCTGGACTGCGCGTTTTGCATCTCGACAAAGACTTCGGCCATCACGGCGTTGGGGGTGGTGCGGTTCGGCACCCAGCCCTGCATCCGCACCCCGGTGACGTTCCCGCTCGCGTCCGTCCGCAATCCTCCCGGCGGCAGGTAGTAGGCGCCCGGCGCCAGGGCGACATCCTGCTCCTGGCTGATCGTGCGCCAGGTGGCGTCGTGCGTGAGGCGCCACATCACCTTCTCCGCGCCCGCGTCCGCCAGGGCCATGGCGGCGTACCGCTGGCCGTCCGATTTCACCAGCCGCGCGTGGGTCTCCGCGATGCTGACAATCGCCATTCCCGTGGTGAGCAGCACCAGGATGAAGCCGAGCACGACGACCGCGACGCTGCCGCGCTCGGCGGCCCGAAGCGGCGCTGATGAAGGAGAGAAATCCGTATGTTTTCGGAGAGTCCGGCGCATGGGCAAAGTCTCCGGAAACGGAGAGGAACCGACGAGTGAGAGGGGAACGAAACGGGAGTGGGCCACAGCGAGACTCACTTGTTCATTATTCCACTTTACGACACTGTACCTCTGAAGGCGCCGCTCCCTGACCAGTTCCCGGTGTGCCGTTTTCGTCACGCTCCGGCGGATGGCGGCTTCAGCCTTCGCTCCCTCCCGACCGCTTCCACAGGTGATCCATGACCCCCAAACAACGCGCCATCGCCGCCCTGAACGGCGGTCAACCCGACGACCTAGTGCCGACGTTTGAACTGGAGTTCCAACTCACAGAGGAATTCTTCGGCAAATCGTTCCGCAACAACCCTACCGGAACGGAGGCCGAACGCGAAGCCGCCGTCGCCTGGAACGCCGACCTCTTCGTGGAGATCGCCGAAACGCTCGACTACTCGATCATCCGCACCGGCGACCTGGCGATTCTCCGCCGTCTCGTCGCCATGGGCGCGGGGGAGACCTATCTCCTCTGCGGCGAGGCCGACGGCACCATGAGCATCCCCAACGGCGAGGAGATGACCGACGTGGCCGTGGCGCTGGTAGAGGACCGCGAAGGCGTGCATCAGCGGCACGACGCATGGGCACGCGGCGCGATGGAGTCGGGCAGGCGGCAGCTCGACGCCGGGGCCGAATGCCTTACCATGTGCGCCGACTACTGCTTCAACAAAGGGCCGTTCCTCTCCCCCAAACGGTTCGCCGAGTTTGTCACTCCCTACCTTGCCCGCGTCATCGAATCGCACCGCAAAAACGGGGCGTACGTCATCAAGCACACCGACGGCAACCTCATGCCGATTTTGGACCAGATCGTGGAGTGCCGCCCTCACGCGCTCCACTCCATTGATCCCCAGGGCGGCATGGACCTCCTCCTCCTGAAGCGGACCTACGGCGACCGCATCGCCTTTTGCGGCAACGTCAACTGTGGCCTGTTGCAAACCGGAACCGACGCCGAAATCATCGCCGACATCATCCGCTCCCTCCGCGACGGGATGCCCGGCGGCGGGTTCATCTTCTGCACCAGCAATGTGGCGTTCAAAGGCATGCCCGTCGAGCGGTATCGCCTCATGCTCGAACTGCGCCGCCGGTACGGCCGCTACGACACCCCCACCGACTTCGACGCGCTGGACCTCGCCGCCGTGCAGCGCGAGATGACCACGCTCGGCCTC
>JBBRGS010000135.1:0-9931 GCA_038240635.1 Armatimonadota bacterium | reverse complement strand
GATGGAGCCGGTGGATTCCGTCAGCCTCACGCCATTCGCCGAGTTCACGACCGCCCTGTCCCCCGTTTCGAGGACGGCGCGATACGGGATGGGCCGCGCGCCGGGGTTATCGAGCCGGATGAAGCGGCGGCACGGCTTGCCGGGGGAGACATCGGCGGGAATCGTTAACACCAGCCCGTTCAGCGCCTCCACCCGACCTGCGGTCCGCCCGCATTGAGGGCAGTAGAACCAGTCTTCGCTTAACGACACTCCACAGTTACAAGTCACAGCGGCGCATCCGTTCTATCGCATTGCGAGGCCAACCTCTCGCGTTTCCTCTGTCGAAGAGTGAGTGAAACTCCTTCAACAGGCAGTGGCTTTCGCGAGGGTTCCGGCAACGGCCGGATGGTTCAGTCCAATCCAGGAGATTGTAACACATGAAGACGGCGAGCGTAACCCACTTTTCGCCAGGTTGCGGAAACCTGACGCGCTTCGGCGGGTAACGGTTCGCCGCGCGCCGCCGAGCGCTTAATAGCCCCAGGCGTCGAGGTCTTCGGGGAGGAAGGGAGAGATAACGGCGGGCGCCGAGATAGCCTGATCCACTTCCGCCCACTGGAGGGCCGCGTCGTACAGGATGCGCCGTTTACGCTCAACTTCCCCTGTCCGGGCGGCGCGCTCTCGTTCCCTCGATTCCCTCCGGGCCTGACGCATGGTTTCGGCGCGCTCTTCTTCCAATTTCACCTGCTTGAGGCGCAGGCTCTCCGCTTTCACGGCGGCGCGTGGGTCCGCCCCAAAGAGTGTCCAGGCCGGATGACCGTCTCCCTCCAGCCACCCCCAGGATCGGATCTCCGCCTTTCGATCCGGTTTTTGGCCCCAGGCGTAGTTCAGAACCGCTTCCCGCCATGACTGGATGAACGCGTTACTGCCCCGCCTGGCGGCTTCCCTCAGCGCATCGAAGCCCGGCGGGGAGGCGAATTGACTTGGCGGCGAGGTCAACCGGGGCACAGGAGGCCAGCCGGGAGGATCGAAAGGCGGCGACGCAACGGACAGGCGACGATCCGCCAGATACGCCGTTCGGCAAAAGTAGCGCATCTCATATTCGAAGACTTCGCCAATCCTGGCGGGCTGGTTGAGGCGTTCCCGCAGCGACCGCTCGGCGTCTCGATCCGGCAGTCGCAACAAGTCGGCCAGAACGGCCAGGCCGGGATCGGTGGACTCTTCGGGTCCAAGGAGAAGATGGAGAGGGAGATGGGTATCCGCCATCACGACGCGGGTGATGAACTGTTTGCGGGCGCGCTGCCGCCGATCCACATCGTTTTCTGGTTCTTTGGGCGTCGATTCGGCCTGCGGGGCCTCCTGTTGGTCAGAGAGCGGTTCCTCCGCCGGATCAGGGGCCAGCCGGGCCGCGTGGAGCAGATCGGAGGGCGGCCCCTCCGGCAGCAGGGTTTCAGCGTGCGCCAGAAGCGCTTCGATTTGGGGATGATCGGTCGCAACGGCCACCAAAACGCCCATGAGGGCCATGCGCTCGGAAGTGGCTGCGCTCGCCGTCGGAGGGGGCGCTTCCTCCGCCAGAGAGGTCAGCGCCGTGGAGACCTCGGCGGCGTTGGGCACGGGACGGTTTCCGGCGAGGGCGACGAGGGCGAGCGCAACCGGCGGCAGGGGCTGATAGCGACGGCTTCCCGCTTCGATGAAGGCGGCGGCGGCGGCCCAGTCGCGCTGGCGCAGGAGACCGGAAAGCCGGGAGCAGGCCAGCCCTTCGGCGTAGCGCCGCGCCCGATCCGTCGGCGCATCCCGAAGGAGCGCATGGAATTCGGCGTGCGCGGGATGCGGTCCGGAGGTGTCCGGCGGCTTCAGTCGCAGGCGCAGCGTCAGGTACGGCCCCAGCCACGGCTCCGGGAGTTGAGGCGGCGGCTGAGGCGAAACGTCTTCCCCGGCGGCGTGTCGGAGGAGCGCGACGATCCAGTCGGCGGGACCGGCGTAGGATCGAAGGAGATCGAGGGCGGAGGCGAGTACCCCAAAGTGGGCCAGCGCGACGCCACAGCGCAGGCGCGCCCCCGCATCCTGTGAGGTAGACCGCGGTGGAAACGCGCTTGCCAGTTGGCGGAGCAGTTCGGGGTCGTCCGCTTTCATGAGATGTGACGCGAGGAAGCCGAGATCGTCCGAAGGCCAGGCTCTGGCGGCGAGGGCGAAACGGGTCAGGGGAAGGGCTTCGTTCGGGCGCTGGAGGAGGTAAAGGGCTTTGGCCGCATGGGCCGCCAGCCGAGGGGCATCGGCGAAACCCCCGGCGCGGGCCGCCAGCCGGAACGCTGCGCTCGCGGCCTCCGGAGGAACATCCCACTTCAGCGAGGTGGCGGCTTCCAGCGCGTCGCGGGCCGCCTTCCGCAGGGCGCCATTCTGAATCGCGCTGAAGCGTCGCGCCAGGGCCTGAAGCGTGGCCGCCTTCGCTTCGGGTGACAGGTCGTCCTTCGGGCCGAGCCGGGGCAGCGTGAGCGTGACCCACCGGTCCACTTCGTCGGGGGGGAGCGCACCCCGTTCGGCGGCGGACCGGACCCATTGGTCGGCTTCCTCTAAAGAGGCGACTTCCCGCGCCCAGCGAATCACGGACTCAAACACTTTCACGGCGTCGGCGCGGGACCCGCTTCCCATCGGAGGCTCGCCTTCGATGAGCGAACGGCGGAACCGGCGGGTAAACTCCGGCCAGGCGTCGGGCTGGGACCGGGCATCAGATCGAAGCCATTCCCACGCGGCCAGGTAAGGATTAGCGGAGGGTTCGGGGTTGGAATTCATCGGGGGACGAGCGCTCACTGGCCCCTGTCGAGGGTCTTTCGGCGGCGGAGAAGAGACGTGAGCCGCTTCACCTGAGGCAGGGTGTCTGCATTGTGGGTGTCGTGCAATTCTGTGAGGCGTTCCATCGCCAGGTCTCGCGCCCAGCCGGGTGGGGAGGAAGGACTCCGGTCGTCTTCGCGCTGCGCTTTCATTCGAGGCGTCGGCGCGCCTTGTTCGTAATCCGCGATGAGCTGGGTCCGCCAGTCCATGTTTTGCCGTTTTCGGGCGCGCGACTCCGCTTTCACCGCGGCGTAATCGATTCCCGCCGCCTCCAGCGCCGCCGCCCAACTGCCGAAGTGTTCCTTATGGCGCGCGGTGGCGTACAGCGACAGGTACTTGCGCCGGACGATGCCGGAGGTCAGGTCTTCTCCCTCCAGTTGCAGCCGTTTCAGTTCGGCGAGAATCGTCTCGCGGGTCCACTTGGTGATCTTCTCCACGCGGCGCTGTTTTCCCAGAGCCGCCACCTGGGTGTAATCCACGCCGGACGCCTCCACCGCCGCCTTCCAGGAGCCGAAGTACCGGATCGCCGCCGAGGTGAGGCGCGAATCGATGGCCTGCATCCGGCCCTGCGTCAGGTCGCAACCGGTGGCGCTCAGGCGCGAAATCTCCCCCTTGATCCGTTCCTCCGACCAGAGTTGCCGGCTCATGCCGCTCCCTCCCCCGCCGCACCGGCCTGAATCTCCTCCCCAACCCGTTCCAGCATCCTCCGGAGGTCCGCCAGTTTGAACGGCTTGGGCAGATAATCGAACACGCCGAGACGCATCGCCTCCACGGTGGAGTTGACGCTGGCGTACGCCGTCATGATGACCACTTTGGTGTCGGGATACTCCTCTCGAATGGCCCTGAGCATATCCAGTCCGGTCGTGCGAGGCATCTTCAGGTCCACCAGCGTCAGATCAAACGTCTCTTCCCGCATCCGCAGCAGCCCCTGGTGAGCGGCGGAGACTTTCACCACGGTGTGACCGTCCAGTTCCAGCAGAGTCGCCAGAATGTCCAGCAGGCTCTTGTCATCGTCCACCAGCAGCACGCGCAAGCCAGGCTTTACCACGCTCCGCACCTCTCTTCAGGAGTACCATCAGGCTTCGTCATGGATTTACAGAGATGATGTTGGTCCCGCCGACACATTCGGAGTCGCCTCGGCCAGAGACGGCGGGGTGGCGGCTCCCTCCGACAGCGGCAATTCCACGGTAAAGGTCGCGCCCTCGGAGTCGCTCTCGCAGCTGATATCGCCGCCGTGGCGCTTCATGATTTCATAGCAGGCGGCCAGACCCAAACCAAACCCTTCGCCCACTTCGCGGGTGGTGAAGAAGGGATCGAACACCCGCGCCTGATGCTCCCGCGAGATGCCGGGGCCGGTGTCGCGGAAGATCACGAAGGCGCGACCGTCCCGCTCCTCCGCCAGGATGTCAAGGCGCCCGCCGCCCTCCATCGCGCGGATGGCGTTGTCCATGATGTTGACGAACGCCTGCCTAAGCTGGTCCGCCTGCCCCAGAACCCGGTCTCGTCGCAGGCGCGTGTCAAGAGCGACGATGACGCCCGCCTGGTTGGCATCCCGTCGCACGTCGTCCTCGGCGTGGCGCAGGACTTCGGTGAGAGAGCATACCGCGTAAGCGTTGTGCCCGCCGCGTTCAAAGCCCAGCAGATTCTTCACAATCCGCCCGATCCGTTCGCTCTCTTCTATGATAGCATGGAGAAAGCGTCGGCGTTCGGGCGACGTTTCCGTCTCCATCAATCCTTCCGCCGACATGGAGATGGTGGCGACCGGATTGTTGATCTCGTGCGCGACCCCCGCCGCCAGCAGCCCAATGGAGGCCAGCTTCTCGGTGCGGAGCAATTGCTCGTTCGCGCGGGTCACTTCGGCGTTGGCGTGCGCGACCTCCTCCACCATGCGATTGAAACTGCGGCTCAGCCGCTCCAGTTCATCCCCGGACGTGATGTCGGCGCGCGCGGCGTAATCGCCCGCCTCCACCCGGCTCATGGCGGTCGTGAGGGCCTCCAGCGGGCGGCTCACCAGCACATGCACCACCACCACCAGCGCGAACGCCAGCAGCAGCAGTGTCCCGCCGGAGACGAGCAGCCACTGCGCGCGTTCCGACGTGATGGACTGGCGAGGGTCCGCCACGGAGACATCGGCCAGCAGATACCCGGCCACCGGGGCGTTGGGGGCGGCGCGGATCGCCTTCACCACGCGATACCGCCAGGGGCCTTCCGCGCGGGCCGCGGTCCCCGGTCCCTCCTGCGCCCGCTTCAGTAACTCCATGAAATCCGCATCCGGCTTAAGCGGCCCATGCGCGCCCACCCACGGCGCTCCGGTCGGTCTGACCACCCCCAGGGTTTTCAACTGCGGGAGGTCCGCCCATTCAGCCAGGCGAGCGTGAAGGGCCGCCTCATCGTGATGGAGTACCGCCGCGCGCAGGGGCCGCTCCAGCGCCGCCGCCAGCAGCCCGGCGCTTCGGTAATTGCGCTCCAGGGGGATGCGTTCCGCCGTGCGCAGCCCCACCACCGCGTAGCCCAGGAACGCCGTCAGCACGATTCCCACCACCGGGATGAGAATCTTCCACTGGATGCTCAGGCGCGGCGGGCGCAGCCTCCCCGACGATATGGAGGGAGCGGGCGACAGGGAAGGAGGGGGAGGCGCCACAGCAACCTGCTTTCAGAGTGGAAGGCGACGGAGCGACGGCGGCGTTTGAATCCCAGGGCGAAGGTCGCTACACTGATTTGCGAAACGTTCTCACCTGGGAGTGAGTCGCGCATGGATGAGTTAGGCCAACCGACAACCGGCACAGAGGTTCTGAACTGGACGCAGCGTCTGCGGCGAGCGGGGATCCGCGTCACGCCTCAGCGCCTCGCCATCGTGGAGGCGCTGCACGACAGCCGCGATCACCTCAGCGCCGAAGCCCTGCTCCTCCGCGTGCGAACCCGCCTCCCCGGCGCCAGCCTCGCCACCGTATACCGCTCGCTCGACACCCTGCGCGACGCCGGCATCATCCATCAGGGCCGACTGGGTGAACAGCGCAACTTCTACGAGACCAACGTCGAGCCGCACTTTCACTTCGTCTGCCAGCGGTGCCACGCGGTGGAGGACCTGGAACCGATGAAGGCCGACGCCCTCCGCCGGGAGATCGCCGACACATCGGGGCACCTGATCCGCTCATGCCGCCTCGAACTGTTCGGCCTCTGTCGCGACTGCCGGGACCCCGTTCCCCCTCCACTGGGAGTGTAGAAGCCCCTTCAGCGGTACTTCAAACCGCGCGCCTTCGCCACATCCATCAAATTCCCGGCGTCTCCTCGCCAAATCGTTCAGCGTTCCCTCCCGGAAGCCAGCCCTGACACTCGCCGGCTTCCCCTCTCTCAAGGAGTTTCCCCATGCCGTTCGCCAAAGTGGGCGATAAAGCCCCCGACTTCAATATGCCCAGCACCGCCAACCTGAAGACGCTCGACGCCAACGTCCAGCTCTCCGACTATTCGGGCAAGTGGCTCGTCTTCTTCTTCTACCCGCTCGACTTCACCTTCGTCTGCCCCACCGAAATCACCGCCATGAGCGACCGGCTCGACGAGTTCAAAAGCCGCAACACCGAGATCATCGGCGTCAGCACCGACAGCGTCTACAGCCACCGCGCCTGGATTCAGACCCCCCGCGAGCAAAACGGCATCGCCGACCTGAAGTACCCCCTCGCCAGCGACATCACCAAGAAGGTCGCCGACGCCTACGGAGTCCTCATCGAAAACCAGGGCATCGCCCTGCGCGGCCTCTTCATCATTGACCCCGAAGGCATTCTCCAGTACAGCGTCGTCCACAACCTCAACGTGGGCCGCAGCGTGGATGAAGTCCTCCGCGTGCTGGACGCGCTCCAGACCGGCGGCCTCTGCCCGTCCGACTGGCGCCCCGGCAAGAAGATGCTGAACGCCTGAGAGTTGTTCGCTCCACCGATAATCGTGTGACCCGCGCGGGCGAGGCTTCGGTCTCGCCCGTCGCGCATCCGGCTCCGCCGCCTCCAGGCTCGTCTTAACGCCGCCGAATCCAGTCGGTGTAGAAGAGCCAGCCGGCCAGCGCCGCCAGCAGCGTGACCAGCGCCGCCGTAGCGAGCAGCCACAGCAGCAGTTTGGTGACAACCGCGAGGACCAGCGCCACCAGCACGGCGACCTGAACCAGGCCAAGGAGGAGAAACAGGCTCCGCGAGAAGGGTGGACGCCGTTGCATGAGGCTCCTTAGCCGCCGAGGATCGGGCGCTTGTTTCGCAGCAGGGGCATGTCCGCGAAGGCGCATGGGTTGCCCCATTCGTCCCGCGCTTCCATCGTCTTGTACTCGTTGATGATGCAGGAGCGATTCTGCGCCGACGTGTTCGACCCCGCGCGATGGACGACCAGCACATGGATGAACGCCACACTCCCGGCCTTCACGGCGAGCGGGACGCTCGGCATGGTCATGAGTTCGTCGGGGATGAGGGTGTCGGCGTTGTGCGGCCACTCCCCGCGCCGATGACTGCCGGGGACGACTACCGTGGCGGCGGCGCCGGGCGCTGTGTCATCGAGGTAGGTCAGCGCGGCGGCGAGTTCCGCCCGCGAATGGCGTTCATACGGCCAGTCCTGATGCCAGCCCTGGTGACTTTGGTAGCCGGGCGGCTTCACGCGCGCCTTGCCGTTGTGGAAGTTGAGGTTGGGACCCAGCAGGTCCGCCAACAGGAGCGTGATGCGCGGGTCACACGCCTGCCGAAACCAGAGATCACCCGCCAGCGGGGTGTCCATGATCATCCAGACGCGACGCGGGTTGTCGGGCGGGGGCGCGACGCCGGGCGGGAGTTCGCCCGCTTCGTAACTGAAGCCGACGCGCGGCGGGGCGTCCTCCGGGCGCTGCAGCAGGTCATTCATCGCGCGGCGCAGTTCGTCCACCTCGGCGGGGGAGTAGAGGTTCTCCACCACGAGGTAGCCGTTCTCATCGAAGAAGCGCTTTTGTTCCAGCGTCGCGGCGGCCAGAGGAGCGTCGGGAGCCGGGCGGAAGGTCGCGTTGGGCATGGCGGTCTCCAACAGGCGAGTATTTCGTGTGGGGCGGAGGTCCTTTAATCAGTGAATGACTCTTCCGGATACTCGATAGCGGCCTTCAGCGTCTGTTCGGGATGGCGGTCCACCTGGTCGTACGCTTCGGGGGTGCGGTCATACGGGAACCGGTGCGTGAGCAGCCCTTCGACGTTCAACCGGCCGGTCTCCAGCAGGTGAAGGGCGGTTTCCATCAGCCGCGCCTCATCCCACATCGGGGCGGAGCGGTGCGGGCAGCCCCACACGGCCATGCTGCTTCGCATGGTGGGGCGATTGTGGTGCCACTCTTCGCCCAGTCGCAGCCCCGCGCCTTCTCCCTGATAATAGGCGCCCGCGACCACCAACCCCGCCAGGTGAACGCACCGGATGGCTTCGTTCAGGGCGTGGGTACTGCCGGAGATTTCGATGGCGACATCCACGCCTTTGCCGCCCGTCGCTTCCTTAATGGCGAGGGCGGTATCCCCGGAGTTGGGGTTCAGGGTGAGGTCCGCGCCGTACTTCCGCGCGAGGGTGAGGCGGTCTTCCAGGCGGTCCACGGCGATGACGGTTCTCGCTCCCTGCAACCGGGCGACCTGCACGGCCAGCAGTCCGATGGCTCCCATCCCGAAGAGGGCCACGTGGTCTCCCACCTTCACCTCCGCGTCGTGAACCATGGCGAGAGCGAAGAGGGCGGGGTCGAACTGGAGCGCTGTTTCAGGGGAAAGGCTGCCCAGAGGGAAGAGACTCTCGGAGTTCACGGCCTGCGTGGGCCGATGGTGGAGCGGGCCGTGGACCCGGTCGCCTTCCCGGAAGCCGGTCACGCCTTCCCCCACCTCCACCACCTCCCCGACACCCCAACTGCCGGGCCGGAGGGGGAAGAAGGAGGACCCCGGCTCGCGGGGGACGAAGAGTCGCGTCTTCGAGTTCAGGTTGTGCGTAACAAACGGCGTGGTGCCCCGATACAGCGCCGTCTCCGTGCCGCTTTTGATGCCGGTGAGCAGAGACCGGAGCCGGACCTGTCCCGGCTTCAGGGGCGCGTCTTCATACGAACGGAATTCCATGGTGCGGGGTGCGGTGAGCCAAAGTTCGCGCGGCATGAGGTCCTCCACAATTCGAGGCGGAGGGGAACCCCACACCGGGGCGCCTCCGCTCAACGACTGGAGACCCTGTTCGCTTTCTATCCCGTCTTTGCCTGCTTGACCAGGTGAACCGTGGCGCCATATTCATCGAACGAATAGTTCACTTCGTCCATCGCCAGCCGCATAAAGTGAATCCCCATGCCGCCTTCGCGCAGCTGCTCCACGTCGGGGACGGGCACGCCGTCGGGATCAAAGCCGTGACCTGTGTCACCTATGGAAACCATCAATTGGCCGCCCAGCGCCTCGCACTCCACTCGCAGCCGATCTTCCTGGTGGCGTCGCCCATGGCGGAAGGCGTTGGAAATCGCTTCTCCCACCGCAAGCTCCACTTCCACGATTTCGTCAGGGGTGAACGGCATGGCTTTCACCACTTCCATCACTCGATCCCGCGCCAGCGTGAGCAGTTCGATGCGGCACGGCAGCGTGAAGGCGGCGCGTTGCCACGGCAGGCGGAGAGACGGAGCGGGCAGGGGGGCGACGGAACCCGGCGGGGACTCCGAGCGGCGAAAGAAGCGAGTTAGCCCCGCCAGATCGAGCGCGTGAGTGACCCATGCGCTGGCGGAGAGCAGGAGCAGCGCGCGCCCCTCCCGCTGAAGGCGATGGGCGGCGTTGACGAGACTGGCGAGCACGCTGCTGTCCAGGTAGGCGATCGCCGAGAGATCGAGTTGCGGATCGCCGGGCAATGCGGTGAGGCGGTCCAGCGCCTGCGTCAGTTCCCGTTCGGCGCGGAAGTCCACTTCCTGGGTGAAGACGAGGGTGGGAGGGGGGCCTTCCACGAGGAGAAACGGATGGAGAGAATCCGGCATGAGGCGTTCACTCGTCCCGATGAAGGATCGGGCGACCCGGAGGCGTAGGGTGAGACCGTGCGGTGGAGGAGACCGACGATCCCTGAAAGCGTACCGGGCGGGATCGTCTCAGGGCAAGCAGCCGACCGATGGAGGCGCCGGACGAGTGGGCGATGAAAAGCCCCCTTC
>JBBRGS010000134.1:0-10028 GCA_038240635.1 Armatimonadota bacterium | reverse complement strand
CGGACCAGCAATTCCCAGCCGCTGACCATCATATCGTCGTAGGTGACGGCGTTCATCGAGCGCCGGACCTTTTCGTACAACTGATACAGGTCGAGATACCAGTCGAGGGAGCGAACGCCGTCCGGAGGCCGGGCCTGGGTGGCCACCTGAAGGGCTTCATCCGGCAGGCGTTCCGCCGCAAGGTCGGCGTAGCGGAGATTGGCCTTGCAGACGCCGATGTAGTTCAGAAAATCGTCGGTGTCGAGTTGATCCAGTTCCTGCGCGTAAGCGACCCTCTGCTCCCGCGCGATCCGCACCGCGGAAAACGCGAGTTTTCGGTCGAGCGAGCTGGCGTCATCTTCCCCATCGTTCAGGACCTGGGCGTTGAGATAGCCGAGGCTCATCGCCTTTTGCATGATCGAGTAGCCGAGCGAATGGAGAGTTTTCACCTTCACCGTCCGACACGAAGGCCACTGCCTCAACTTCCCCCGAAAGTCTTCTACGCCGCGTCGGCTGAAGGTGGTGGCGAGGATCCGCGGCGCGGCGAAGACCCGTTCACGCGTGAGCCGCTCGATGCGGTGCGCCACGCTCGTCGTTTTGCCCGACCCGGCGACGGCGAACACCAGGGCGGGGCCTTCGTTGTGAGCCACGATGAGCCGCTGCTCCTGCGTGAGGTCGGAGATGGAGGCCGGCGAAGAGCAATGAACGGGCATGGGAGACGGAGATTCCGGGGGAGAGGGGAGACATGGGCGAGGGATGAGAAGCGCGGGTGATAACCTTTTCGTCTACCGCGCGTCCTATTCCCGGAGGCGTTCCGTCACCCGGACTTCGAACGGGTTCCCGGTTCGCAGGGGAACCACTCCTGATTCTAAATACGATGATACACCATGTCCCTCTGCGACCGAAGGGTGGAGGCGCCTCGCCTGGCCGCGCCCAACTGATAATCCCCCTACAAAGGAACGATGATGAACTTCAGATACTATGCATGGGCGTACGCGGGGCTTCTGAGCCTTTCCGCGGCCATCAGCGCCGCAACTCCTCAAGCGTCATGGCATCAGGTCCATGCCTTCAGGGTGGGCGGCGAAGGTGGGTGGGATTACCTCACGCATGAGGAAGCGGGGCATCGCCTCTTTGTGCCCCGATCCTCCCACGTGATGATTCTGGACGATCAAACCGGCAAACTTCTCGGCGATATTGCAGATACTCCTGGCGTGCATGGCGTGGCCCTGGACAGCGCTCATCACCGAGGATTTACCAGTAACGGCGGCGATAACACCGTCACGATGTTTGATCTGAAAACCCTGGCCCCGCTGAGCCGTATTCCTGTGGGGTCCCGTCCCGACGCCATCCTGTATGACGAGGCGTCCCAACGGGTATTCACCTGCAACGGGGGCAGCCATGATCTCACGGTTCTGGACGCCGCCACGGGGAAAGTGGTGGGAACCGTAACGCTGGAGGGCCGCCCGGAGGAGGGTGTCGCGGACGGCAAAGGCCACCTCTACGTCAACCTGGAGGACAAAAGCGCCATCACCGCTGTGGACACGAAGACGCTGAAAATTCTCCACGTCTGGCCGCTCCAGCCGGGTGAAGGCCCCACCGGCCTCGCCATGGACCGCCAGAACCGTCGCCTCTTCTCAGTCTGTGATAACCAGTTCATGGTGGTCATGGACGCCGATACGGGCCACATCGTCGCCACGCCCGCCATTGGCCACGGCCCGGATGGCTGCGGCTTCGACCCGAAACTCAAAATCGCCTTCAGTTCCAACGGCCAGGATGGGACTCTGACCCTAATTCACGAAGACTCCCCGATGCGCTTCAGCCCCGCCGGGGTCGTGACAACCCAACCGGGCGCGCGGACCATGGCCCTCGATCCGAAGCGACACCAGGTCTATCTGGCGGCCGCTCGTTATCAGGCGCCTCCGACGGCCTCCACACCTCCCACCGCACCCCGCCGCCGTCCGGCCATGGAACCCGGCTCCTTCACGATTCTCGTGATCGGTCGGTAGCGGCTCCGGGGCGGTAGCGCCTTTGTAGTGGAACGAGGGCCGCGATCTCTCCTCCGGCGAACAGGCTGGTCCGGTCGCTCCTGGGTGGGACGATGGATGGCGCGCATGGAGGACGGTATCCGTGCGCGTGGTTTCCTGATACGATGGAGACGGAGGGGGATGCATTGATCCCCTCCGCCTCGTCCACTGGCGGCGACGCCCTCCTGAAACACGACACGCGCGGCATCTCATCCTCCTATGCCTCCCGACCCTCCTCTCCCTGTGAACCCCGTCCCCGCTTCCTCCGGCGACCTATGGGCTATGCTCGCCATCGCCGAAGCCGTCCCGCTTGTCGTCTGGACGGCTCGCGCCGACGGGGGCATGGATTACTTTAATCAGCATTGGTATGGCTACACCGATTTGACGCCGGAGCGTTCACTGGGGCTTGGGTGGACGGAACGCCTTCACCCGGATGACCTCGAACGGAGCATGGAGGAGTGGGCGACGGCGGTTCGCACCCAGCGCCCGGCGGAGTTCGAGATCCGGTTCCTGCGGTCGGCCGATAAGCAGTACCGATGGCATTTGACTCGCGCGGTGCCGGTGCGCGATTCGACGGGACGCCTGCGCGGCTGGGTCGGCATGGCCACCGACATCCACGAACAAAAGGAGATCGAAGCCGCGCTGCGGGAAAGTGAGGAGCGGTTCCGCGCCACCTTCAACCAGGCCGCCGTGGGGATGGCGCACATCGGACTGGATGGGCAGTGGCTCAGCGTCAACGACCGCCTGCTGGAGATCACCGGTTATTCCCGCGAGGCGATGCTTCAACTCACTTATCTGGATGTCACGTACCCGGAGGATCAGGAACGGACCGCCGCGCACATTGAACAAATGCTCTCTGGCGAGCGCGTTTCAGGGTCTGTGGAGAAGCGATACCTCCGCGCTGACGGCGCCTTGGTTTGGGTGAATGTGACTCGATCCCTGGTGCGCCATCCCTCGGGAGAACCGTACTACTTCATCGCGGTGATTGAGGACATCCACGAGAAGAAGATGGGGGAGTACGCTCTTCAGCGGGCGCACCAGCGGCTGAACAATCACATGGAGAACACGCCCCTCGCCGTGATTGAGTGGGACCACGCCTTCCGGGTTATCCGCTGGTCGCCCGGCGCACAGCGCATGTTTGGCTGGACGACCGAGGAGGTGTTCGACAAGGCGCCCACGGAATGGGGTTTCATCCATCCCCAGGACGAGACGCGGGTTCTCACCATGATGCGGCGACTCCTCAGCGGGGAGGAATGCCGCAACATGATCCACAACCGTAATATCGCCCGCGACGGTCAGATCGTCATTTGTGACTGGCGTAACTCGGTGTTGTTCGACGAGAATGGCGAGTTGATCTCCATCCTCTCCCTCGCCGAGGACGTGACCGAGCGCACCCTCACCGAGGCGGCGCTGCGGGAGAGCGAAAACCGCTTCCGGGGCTTCTTTGATCAGGCGGCGGTCGGCATGATCCTCCTGAACCCATCGGGCCGCTTCCTCCTCGTGAACGACAAGGCCCTGGGGATGACGGGCTACACCTCCGAGGAGGTTCTCCATCTTTCCGCCGAGGAGATGACGCACCCCGATGATCAGGCGGAGCTCATTCCGGCGGTGGAGGAGTTGCTGAGAGGGGAACGCTCCACCGTCTCGCAGGAGGTGCGACTGGTGCGGCGCGGCGGTGAACCGCTCTGGTCGCATCTCACCCTGGGAGTGGTGAGAGAAGCGGACGGCTCCGCGAAGCTGCTCGCCGGCGTGGTGGAGGACATCAGAGAGAAGAAGGAAGCGCGGGACGCCCTTGTGCAGGCTCACGCCGAGCTGGAAAAACGGGTGGAGGAACGCACCGGGCAGCTCGCCGCCGTGAACGAGCGACTCCGCGCCGAGGTCGAGGAGCGATCCCGCAGCGAAGACGCGCTCTGGCTCCTCACCGCCAAACTCGAACAGAGCAACCGGGACCTTCAGGACTTCGCGCAGGTCGCCTCGCACGACCTTCAGGAGCCGCTGCGCATCATCCGGGGCTTCGGCGATCTGCTGCTCCATCATGGGAAAACGGGCCTGAACAACGAGGCTCGCGAGTGCGTGGACGAAATGCAGGCCGCCGCCCAGCGCATGCAGACCCTCATCAATGACCTGCTCAGTTTTGCTCGCGTCGGGACCCGCGGCCAGGCCTTCATCCCCGTGGACCTGAACGAGATGGTCGAAGAAGTGCTTTTGAATCTCACGCTTCGGGTCGAAGAAACAGGTGGAACCGTTCAGGTGGACCCGCTTCCCACTCTCGATGCCGACCCCAGCCAGCTCCGTCAGGTCTTCCAAAACCTGATCGGCAACGCGCTGAAGTTCCATCGCCCGGAGACCCCTCCGCGCATCCACGTGAGCGTCCTGCCGCCCACCCCGGCGGATGGCGACGAGTTCGTGCGCATCGAAGTGGCGGACAACGGGATCGGCTTCGATGAGAAACACCTGGACCGGATCTTCAAGCCGTTCCATCGGCTGCACGGGCGAGACGAATACGAAGGCACAGGCATGGGCCTCGCCATCTGCCGCCGCATCGTGGAACGGCACGGGGGACATCTCACCGCCCAAAGCGCGCCCGGCAAAGGGGCCGCCTTCCACCTGCGCCTTCCCCTGCGGCGCCCGGACCCACTGAGCGATCCGATGGCGGAAAACGCGCGATCTCCCCGCAACGAAGACCCGGCCGCCGCTCCCTAAATCCCCCAGGGGGGCCGCTTACCACCGGGGATGGGGCCGACACCACCCCTGAGCCTTCGCGCGTCACTCTTCTTTCGCACCCGTATCTGGAGTATTGGTTTTGGACACCCGCTCGCTCACCCACCGAATCCCAGGGGGTTCTTTTAGCATAGGCCTCATCGCCGGGGGAATCGGCGTCCTGCTGGCTCTGGGCGCGGCGCAGGCGGGGTATGGCGCCACCATCCGAGTGGGCGCCGGAGTCGTCGTCTTCGGGGTGGCGGCCTGGGTCCTTCGGCGCCTCCAGACCCTCCACGTCGAACGCGCCACCGAAACCTTCGCGATGCGACAGGCGCGAGGCGATTTCGAAGGCTGGGTGGCCGAAAAGACGCGCGAACTCAATCTTGTGAACGAAGAGCTGGAGCGCGAGATTCAGCAGCGCTGTCGAACCGAGCGCCGCCTGCACGAGTACCTGTCCGCCGTGGAACAGAGCAACCGCGACCTCGAAGAGTTTAATCGGATCGCTTCCCACGATCTTCAGGAACCGCTGCGGATCATTCAGGGCTTTGGCGACCTCCTCGTGCGGCGCGGGGAAGACACCCTGGACGCCGGAATGCGCGACTGTGTCGGCGAAATGACCGGGGCCGCCGCGCGTATGCAGCGCCTCGTTCAGGACCTGCTGCGGCTGTCCCGAATCAACACCCGCGCGGGTCAATTCCACTGGGTGGATTTGAACGAAGTCGTGAATGAGGCCATGAATGATGCCCTGGCGGAACGTATACCCCAGGACACTCTCCCGGAAGCCGCGATACAAGTCGGCGACCTGCCGGCGGTGGAAGCGGACCCGGCGCAGATGAAACTCCTCTTCTCATGCCTGCTGACCAACGCCCTGAAGTTCCACGATCCGCAGAAGCCCTTCCACGTGAGCGTGACCGGGCGAATCTGCGCGGCCGCTCAACAGGATGAATCCACGCCTTATATGGAGATATTACGGAACCGACACACGAACCTGGTTCCCCAGGGGAGTATCCTGCGGAATAGTGAAGAGGAGGAAGTTCCCCGAAACGGAGATTACAGCGCGGTAACTGCGGGACACGCTCCCCGTATCACTGGTGGCGCGACGGCGCTGCTCGGCGAGAGTGATGCGGTCTCCTCCACAGGAAACCGGGAGATAGCTGAGTGGGAGACTGTGGAGATTCGGTTGAAGGATAATGGCATCGGCTTCGACGAGAAGTATTTGGACCGAATCTTTCGCCCTTTCCAGAGGCTTCACGGGCAGGAAGAGTACAGCGGCACGGGGATCGGCCTGGCGCTTTGCCGCCGCATTGTGGAGCGGCATGGAGGCGGGATCACAGCGACCAGCGCGGTCGGCGTCGGCTCCACCTTCATGGTAGTTCTGCCACTTCGCCAGCGACAGGGAGGCGATGTTGACCCCCATGGATAAGCGAGTCGTCATCCTCATGGCCGACGACTCCGCGAGTGACCGCAAGCTGGTTCAGGCGGCCATGTCCGTGGGGCAAATGCATAACGGCTTTCGGTTCGTGGAAGATGGCGAGGAACTGATGGATTACCTTCGGCGACGGGGGAAATACACGGACCCTTCGGACTCCCCGCTGCCGGAGTTGATTCTGCTGGACCTTAATATGCCCCGCAAGGACGGTCGGGAAGCGTTACAGGAAATTCGCGCAGACTCGCAGTTCCGCCATCTGCCGGTGGTGGTGCTGACGACCTCGGATGACGACGACGATATTTACCGAAGTTATAATCTGGGAGCGAACTCCTACATTAGGAAGCCTGTCACTTTTGAGGGCCTCATCGAACTCATGCAGAAACTCGGAGACTACTGGTTTGGAATTGTCCAACTGCCAACGCTGCGGCGCTAACGTCTCTCAACCGTGCCCCATCCGGGTCCTGCTCGTTGAGGATAACCGGAGCGATTATCTGCTGCTGCGTCAACTCCTCAGCCAGATCGAGGGACAGGCGTATAAACTCGAATGGGTGAAGACGTTCGAGGAAGCCCTCGAAGCGATCGGTGAGGACCGCCACGAAGTCACTCTCCTCGATTACCGGCTGGGCGAGCGCACCGGTATCGAACTGCTGAAGACTCTCGGCGCCGGCGGTCACGGCCCAATCCTCTTCATCACCGGGCAGGGAGACCATGAGGTGGATATGCAGGCGATGGAAGCGGGCGCCGCCGATTATCTGGATAAGAGCCGCCTCGATGGTTCCACCCTGGAACGGGTCATCCGCTACGCCCTGGAGCGCCAGCGCCTCCTCGCCACCCTTCAGGTGATGGCGACCCACGATGACCTTACCGGCCTGTTCAACCGGCGCGAATTCAATCGCCTCACGCAGGAGGAACTGGAACGGCATGTCCGGTACGAACGCCCCTTCTCCCTCCTCATCCTGGATGTGGACCATTTCAAGGAAGTGAACGACACGTTCGGCCACGCCGCCGGGGACGCCGTCCTGAAGCATATCGCCACGCTGTTGCGCCAAACGGTGAGGCACCTGGATCGGCCCGCGCGCCTGGGCGGCGACGAGTTCGCCGTGCTGCTGCCGGAAGCCACCACCAACATGGCCTTCCGCACAGCGGAACGGCTTCGGGAAGCGATGGATGACGACGGCCTGGAATTTCTCTCCGCCAGTGGCGTCGCCTCCACGATTCGGTTCACCGTGAGCATCGGCGTGGCCAACTGTCCCGCCGACGCCGATACGCTGGACGGCGCCCTGCACGCCGCCGACACCGCTCTGTACGAAGCGAAGCGCCAGAGCCGGAACCGAACCGTCTGCTTCACGCCGATCTCTCTCGCCTGAAGCGCCCGAATTCGGCCTGAAGCGCTTACGTTATGGGGGCGGGGGAACAGGCGCGGGGTTGTTCCCCGGCGCGTTGGCGTTATCTCCCGGCAGAGTGGAAGGCGTCTTTGGTACGCTCCCCTCCGCAGGTGAAGGCGCGCCGGGCGCGGGGGCCGTCATGCTCTGCGACTTGTAGGAGCTGTTGTCGAGGATGGTTTGCACTTCGCTCGCGGCGGCGTCGAGGGCGGCGCGGGGAGTCTTCTGCCCGATGAACGCGGAGTTCAGTTCGCGCTGCATCACGTCGAGCAGTTTGGAATAGTCCGGATTGTTCCAGAAGTCATGAGCGAACGGAGCGGAGTTGAGCGTCGCCTTGTTCATCTCGTTCAGGTTACGGGCGTACTCCGCGAGGTCCCGCCGTGACGTAACAAAGGCGCTGGCTTTGTCGTCCAGGAGGGCTTTTTGAGTTTCCTTGCTGGTCAGCCACTGGAGATATTGCCACGCCTCTTTCTTGTGCAGAGAGAAGGCGGTGATGCCCGCGCCCTGGCAGCCGTACATTGCGGCGCGGCGGAGGACGCCGGTGGCGGGGTCCTTCACGCCGGGCACGACGGCGTACCCCATTTTGCCGATGACGCGGCTGGTTTTGGGGTCTTCCAGCATGGCGCCGAAGGTGTCCCAGAACTGGCCCATGGCGGCCTTGTCCTGGCTGGCGGCGTTCAGCACGTCTTCGTTGGTCCAGTTGGCGGCGGCGGCGGGCACGATTTTGTTCTTCAGGTTCCAGTCCACATAAAACTGGAGGGCCTTCACGTTTTGCGCGCTGTTGAGGATGCCTTCCGCTCGCCAGGTTGCGGCGTCCCAGAGGCGCCCGCCGTACGCCCACATGATGGGGAAGAAGTCCTGCGTGATGTAATCGCCGCTACGCCCGGCGTGGGTCCAGGCGCCGTAGCGGGTGGGGGTGGTCAGTTTCTGCGCGACGGTCACGAACTCGTCCCACGTCTGGGGCGGCGCTTTGAAGCCATTGGCGGCGAGCAGGTCCTTGCGGTAGAAGAGGATTTGCGCGCCCGTCGCCCAGGGCAGGCCATACACCGGCGTCGTTCTCGCCTCCTCGAAGCGGCCGGCGAACAGGTCGTCGGCGTTGGTGGGATACTTGCAGACGAGGGTGGACCATTCCGGCATGAAGTCGTTGAACTGCACCGTGGCTTTGGGGTCATTGAGGTAAGCGGGGGAATCGAGCCGCTCCAGGCCGTTGGCCGCGACGAACTGGCCGAGCCACTGACTGTCGTAATAGACGAGGTCGTAGCTGGAGTTCTTCGTCTGGATGACCTGCTTCATCTTCGCTTCCACGGCGTCGTAGGCGAATTGCTGCAACTCCACCTTGATGCCGGTCTTCGGCGTGAAGAGCTGGTCTGCGAGGCGTTGCTCCACGGGCGCCTGCGGCCAGTTGAGCGACAGCACGCGCAGGGTGACGGTGGGCGCGGAACCCGTCGCGGGGGCGTTGGCGTCGTCGGATTTCTTCGGATTGCAGCCGCTCATCAGCAGCGCCGGGATGAGGAGCGCGCCCAGCAGCAGATTTCGTCGTGTTGGTTCCATCCATCACCTCCGTGACGCCGTATCGTTCGCTCATGTAATCGGCTTCATGTCGAGCCGGACTCATAGCCAGGAGACGATGCGCTCGCCTACACCTCGATACGCCTTCGCGTCACCGACTTCCTGCCACAATCCTCCCGGCGCCGAACTCCGTCGTTATCCTTCGGGCAACGCCATCAGGAAGCGCTCCACCTCCTCGCCGACGTAATGGGCCACCTTTGGCTCTGGTGAGACGACCAGCAGCTCCAGCCCCAGATTGAGGAAGCGCGTGCCCCGCAGGCGGCGGAGGACGGGCAGGTAGGGGCTGGGCACCTTGCCTTCGGGGAAAAAGGGAAACGCCATCACGAGGCGACGCCCCTCGGCTTCATCGTCCTCACGGGTACGGGTGAGGAGGGTGTAGAGGCAGCCGGAGAAGTGAACCTGATAATGCGGCGCGTTGTTCAGGTCCCCGATCACTTCAATGATCCAGGTGGGCGGCGCGCCGGGCTGTCCGGCCACGAGGTCCACCCCGATGACAGCGGGCTTCCAGGTGTCGGGGAGCGGTTCGGCGAGATTAAGGGAATAGCGGGGGCACACGATGAGGCCGTGGGTCTCCTCCAGCCAATCCTGAACGAGCCGGGCGACGGTGTCTTCGGTGAGGCCGGGGCCGAGCGGGGGCATGACCACTCCTTGTGAGTTAAAAGGGGGAGGATGGGGATGAGAGGGATGAACTTTTTTTGGGCGCAGCGCCGGGAAAAGCGGCTCTGGAACTTGTGTCCCGTAACCTTCATCTGTGGGAGAGGGGTGGCCGAAGGCCGGGGTGAAGCCGAAGGCCGGGGTGAAGCCGAAGGCCGGGGTGAAGCCGAAGGCCGGGGTGACGCCGAAGGCCGGGGTGAAGCCGAAGGCCGGGGTGAAGCCGAAGGCCGGGGTGAAGCCGAAGGCCGGGGTGAAGCCGAAGGCCGGGGTGAAGCCGAAGGCCGGGGTGAA
>JBBRGS010000133.1:0-10060 GCA_038240635.1 Armatimonadota bacterium | reverse complement strand
GAATGATGGGGCGCGAGCTCACGATCTCCCCAGCCCCTCTCCTGTGGGAGAGGGGTGGCCGAAGGCCGGGGTGAGGTAGGGGGGGATCGCTCAAGGACAGAAGGCTTCGACAGGGCGAGAGTCGGCGAAGGCCGACTTTGTGTGGTCGTTGCAGCGGTTTCAACCGCCCGGACCTCTGAGCCTCCGAGGAACTCCCTGTGTCCGGGCCGCTCCCGCAACATCAGGAGGGTGAGGAAGAGAGGCGTCCGCGTAGGTGGACGCTTAGCCGAAGGCTCTGAGCGAAGGACTTCAGTCTGTCGCTCGGCGGCGGTGTGGATGGGACACCTCTGTCTTCTCCACGCAAAACTTTGAACCACACCTCGGTTTTCGGTTGCAATGGAATCCGGCGCGCGATTCTTTTAGAATCAGGGTATGTCACCCAAACAGTTCGATCACGTCGTCCAAAAAGTCCCTTGCTCGGTTTACTCAGATTTTGAGCGTGTCATCTCGCGTGGCGCGTGGTGGGGGATTGGATGTCTCCTCCTCGCCATGACGCTGGTGTGCGCCGGGTGTCACTCCTCCGCTCCGGCCGTCTCGGTCGCCCCGCCCGACGGCGCCGCCCTCTTCCAACTTTACTGCATAGGGTGTCACGGCCCCAATGGAACCCAGGGCGAGCCGCGCCGCCACCTTGGCCCCGTCCGGGGGTGGCCCGTGGACCGGATTGCGACCATTATCGAGCATGGCCGGGGCCGGATGCCCGCGCTGGGTCCCCAAATTGCGTCGCCGAAGCGTCGGGCCATCGCTCAATATGTCCGTGATGGCCTGACTCCACCTTCGAACTCCACCGTCCCCTGAGGCGCCTCATGCCCGCCTGGTTCACCGAACTTTTCGACACCGACCGGTATATGCCGCACGGAGGCTGCCTCCTCTGGACTCCCGGCCTGGTGGCGATGCACGTCATCTCGGACATCCTCATCGGGCTGTCGTACGTCGCCATCTCGCTCTCGCTGGTCTGGCTGGTGCGCCGCGCCCGGAAGGACATCCCGTTTCAGTGGATGTTCCTCGCGTTCGGGGTCTTCATCGTGGCGTGCGGCGGCACTCACTTTATGGAAGCGCTGACGGTCTACAAGTCGTACTACTGGCTGAGCGGCGTGGTCAAGGTGGTCACGGCCGCGGCGTCGCTGGTGACGGCCTTCGCCCTCCCGCCGCTCATCCCGACGGCCCTGCGCCTGCTGCGGGACGCGCGTGTCTCCGAGGAACGCCGCCTGAAACTGGAAGACGCTCACGCCGAGCTCACGACCGTGTATGAGCAGTTGAAGGAGTTTGACGCGCTAAAGACACGCTTCTTCGCCAATGTGAGCCATGAACTCCGCACGCCGCTTTCGCTGGTGCTGGGGCCGGTGGAGCGCATCCTCGCGGAAGACGCGAGTGAGCCGAACCTCACAGCGCGGCAGCGTCGGGATATGGGCGTGGTAGGGCAAAACGCTCGCACCCTGCTCACCAACGTGAACGACCTGCTCGATGTCTCCCGGCTGGAAGCGGGAGAGATGCAACCCGACTACTCCGCCTTCAACCTCGCGCGGCTGGTGCGCGTGATGGCCGCCCACTTCGACGCCCTGGCTTATGAGCGGCGCATCGCCTACTCTGTGGAGACGCCGGAACTTCTTCTCGCGGAGCTCGATGTGCCCAAAACACAGCGCGTGCTCCTCAATCTGCTCTCCAACGCGTTCAAATTTACACCGCGCGAGGGACGCATCGTCTGCCGCCTCAGCGAGCGGCGGGAGGAGGCGGAGTTCGGCCATGTGCGGGAATGGGCCGAGGTGAGCGTCTCGGACAGCGGCCCCGGAGTCTCGCCGGAGATGCGCCAGGCCGTCTTCGAACGGTTTCGGCAGACGACCGACAGCGCGGAGCGGAGTACGTTCGGCACCGGCCTGGGCCTCGCCATCGTGAAGGAGTTCGTGAGCCTCCAGGGCGGAACCGTGCGCCTGGATGGCGCGGAAGAAGGCGGCGCCCGGTTCACCGTCCTCCTGCCGCTCGCCGCTCCCGAAAGCGCGACGGCGAATCCCGATCCCATGTTCACCTCCGAACTCACGGACGAGATGACGCTGGGAGCGGTGGGCGCCCTGCTCGACGGCGAGCGCGATGCGTTGGTGGAGGGCGACGGTTCAAGTGAAGGGGCGCCGAGCGTGCTGATCGTGGAGGATAACCACGAGATGCGCCGCTTCCTCGCCGACTCCCTCCGCCCCGAATACCGCGTGGCCGAAGCCGCCGAGGGCCAGGATGCGCTAAGACAGGCCCTCGCATCGCCGCCCGATCTCCTCCTGAGCGATGTCGTCATGCCCGGCATGGACGGCGAACGCCTCCTGCGCGAAGTGCGGTCGCATCGGGCGCTGGACAACACGCCGATGGTGATGCTGACCGCCCGCGCCGACGATGAAACCCGCCTGCGCCTGTTGCAGGAAGGCGCGCAGGATTATCTGAGCAAGCCGTTCTCCGTGGAGGAACTGCGCGCCCGAATCCGCAACCTGGTCACGCTGGCGCGGGCGCGGGGAGTCCTGCAGCGTGAACTCGCCACCCAATCCGGCGACCTGGAGGCGTTGACCCGCGAAATCGCCGCGCGCAACCGGGAGCTGCAACGCGCCTTCGACTCCATGCGAGTGGCGCGCGAACAGGCCGAACAGGCCAGCCGTGTCAAGGGCGACTTCCTCAGAATGGTGTCGCATGAACTCCGGACACCCCTGAACGTCCTGCAACTTCAGCTCACACTCACCGAGCGACAGGCGGGCGACATGACCGACCGCCAGCGCGAGACCCTGGGACGAATGCGCCGCGCCAACCAACGATTACACATTCTGATCGAAACGCTGCTCGATTACGCCCGCGTGGAAAGCGGTCGCCTCACCGTGCGAATCACCTCGTTCGACCTGCGGGCGCTGACCGAAGAGATCGTGGAGGACGCCCGCCCCACCGCCGAAGCGAAAGGGCTGGCGCTGGAACTGATCGCCCCTGACGATCCCCTCCCGATGGAGACAGACCCGCACCTGCTGGGGCTGGCGCTCTCCAATCTGGTGGCCAACGCCCTCAAGTTCACAGGCGAAGGCGGAGTCCGCGTCGAACTTGAGGGTGGCGCGGAGGAGCGACGCATCACGGTGCGCGACACCGGCCCCGGCATCTCCGAGGCGGACCTTTCCCGCATCTTTGAGCCGTTTGAGCAACTGGAAGCGGTGTCTCACAAGCACACGCCGGGGGTCGGCCTGGGCCTCGCCATCGTGAAGAATCTCGTGACCGCGCTCGGCGGGCGCATCGAAGTTCAGTCGAAACCGGGCCAGGGGAGCGCCTTCACCTTCACAATGCCCCTCGTCGCGCACGAAGCCCCGCGCCAGCCGGAGACCTCCCCCGCCCCGTCTCCTGCCCCTTCAAGGGATAGGGCCGGAGGCACGCCGTGACGCCGGAACCGCCCCAGTCCACCCTCCTGATTGTGGAGGATGACGAGGACAGCCGTGAAACCCTGGCCGAAATCCTCCGCATGGAGGCGTTCCGCGTGCGCGCCGCCGGAAACGGTCAGGAGGCGCTTGATGACCTCCGCCGCGAGCCGCCTCCCGACCTCATTCTGCTCGACCTGATGATGCCGGTGATGGACGGCCTCCAGTTTCAATACGCCCTCCGCCTGGAAGCGGAATTGAGCCACATCCCAATCCTGGTCATCTCCGGTGACAGCAACCTCGCTCAGGAAGCCGAACGCATTCACGCCTCCGGCTACCTCCTGAAACCGATTCAGATTGACCGTCTCCTCGCGCTGGTGAGGAAGATACTGGCGTGAACCGCTACCCGCGACGCCTTCTATGAGGCGCTCTCTCCGCCGAACCCATTTCCGCACCTTCGGCAGCGGTCTCCTCGCTTCACTGTTCCTGCTCATCGGGTGGGGAGCCAGGGCGGCGCCTGCGCGTCACGTCGTCCTCGTCCTGCTTCCCGCTATCGGCATGGGGGACCTCGATCCCGCGCGAATGCCTTCGCTCGCCTGGCTCCTCCGTCATGGGGCCGTGGGCATGATGAACACGCGCACGGCGGCCTTCCGCGCCTCCTTCCGCGAGTGGGGCGACAAGGACCCCTCACGGGGAAGCGCGATGCTGACCCTCGGAGCCGGGACTCGCGCCGCCGTCGGTCCCAACGGAGCCGAAGCCTTTACCCGCGATGAGCCGACCGGCGAAGGCCCCGCTGAGGTCGTGTATCGCCGCCGCAATGGCGCCCCGCCGGAAGCGTCGGCGTTTCAACTCAATCCGCTCGCGCTGGCGGAAACTCAGGCGGAACTGAACTACCGCGTAGAAACTGGCGCCCTGGGAACCGCCCTCCGCGCCGCCGGAATCGCCACCGCTGTCCTGGGCGACGCCGACCGCCCCGGCGAACCGCATCGAGAAGCCGTCCTCGCCGCGATGGATGGACTGGGCAGGGTGGATGCGGCGGCGTTCAATCTCTCCACCCCCAACCCTCTCGCCCCGTATGGCCGGGAGACCTCCCTTCCCCGCCTCGAAGCCGCGCTGGCCGCAACGTGGCCCCTCGCCCGCTTCATCGCGGTGGACTGGGGCGACACCGCTCGGCTGGACGACGCTCGCGCCGCCATGCTCCCCGCCGCCGCCGCAACCGCCGACCAACGCTCGCGGAACCGCCTGGACGCGCTCTTCGCCCTGCTCCTCCGCCGCATGAACTTCTCGCGGGATACGCTGATTCTGCTGTCGCCGTATCCATCCCGCGCCGCGCGTTCCGCCTGGGACACCCTCACGCCGGTGATCCTGATGGGGTCCGGAACGCGAGGCCTCCTCTTCTCTCCCACCACGCGGCGGCTGGGTGTCGTGGCGAACGTGGACATCGCGCCGACGGTGACGGCTCTGTTCGGCATGGCGCCCCTGTCGTCGGCGGTGGTGGGGCGACCACTGACATCCCGGCCCGATCCCCGCGCGTGGGAGCGACTGAGCGCGCTGCGTTCGCGCCTGATGGAGGTGGAGGCGGAGCGGCGGAGCGTCCTGCGCGATGTGGTGAGCGGCCTCACGTGGGCGATGGGCCTGTTCGCGCTGCTGCTGTGGCTCGGCAGGGGGACGGCGGCGCGATGGGTTCCGCTCACGGCGCTGCTCGTTCCGGCGACGCTGCCATTTACCCTGACGGCGCTGGCGTTCGTTCAGTGGCCCTCAGCGAGCGCTTTCACGGGGGCGTTGTGGCTCAGCGTCCTGGGCGTGGCGGGGCTGGCCGCGTCGTGCGCTCGGCTGCGGGGTCGCCCGATGGACGCGCTGGGCGTCGTGGCGGCGCTCACGGCGATCATTCTCATCGCGGACGGGATGCGGGGATTTCCCCATATGCCCTACAGTATCCTCAGCTACTCCCTCATCGAGGGCGCGCGCTATTATGGCGTCGGCAACGAAACGATGGGAGCGTTTCTCGCCGCCGTCACCCTCGCCGGGACCGCCTTCTTTACAAGCAGACGGCTGGGAATCGGCGGCTGGCAGATCGTGATTGGCCTGTTCGCACTCAGCCTCGTCATGCTGGCCGGGCCGTCGTATGGCGCGAAGTTTGGCGGCGCCGTGGCGGGGGCGGCGGGGTTCTTCTTGTGCGTCCATAGCCTCATGGGGCGCCGATTCCGACTCCAAACGATGCTGTGGATCGCGATGGCAATCGTCACGGTCATTGCGGCGATGATCATGGCGGATCGGCTGCGGGGCGGAGGCGGCTCGCACGTCGCCCGCGCGTTCGCCGCCATTCAGGAGCGAGGCCTGTCGGAACTGGGAGCGATCATCGAGCGCAAGGCGACGATGAACTTCCGGCTTCTGCTGTTCAGCCCCTGGAGCCGCCTCATGGCGCTGGGGCTGCTCGCCACCTTTGCCGGCCTTCAAAGCCGACGACGGCGTGGCCTGTCCGCCTTTCCCATTGAGCCGGTGGGCGCCGGGATTCTGGGCGCGCTGGCCGCCGCCGCGGTCGCCTTTCTCGTGGACGACGCCGGAGTGCTCGCCGCCGCCACCGCTCTGATCTACCTGCCCGTCGCCCTGGCCGTCGGTGAACACTCGATACAGGAAACCGTTGCCCCCTCCCTCAATCCCCACGGAGACACCGAATGACCCCGTGCATCTTCTGCAAAATCGGCGCGGGTGAGATGCCCGTGGACGCCGTCGTGGAGACCGACCGCGCGCTCGCCTTCGCGGATATGAACCCGCAGGCGCCGGTTCACCTGATCGTTATCCCCAAAGCGCATTACGCCGACGTCGCCGACGCGGCGCAGGAGGAGATTCTCCTCGGCCATCTCCTCGCTGTGGCGACCCGCGCCGCGCAGGAAAAGGGGCTGTCTCCGGGCGGGTATCGCATCGTCGCCAACACCGGGCCGGACGCGGGGCAATCCGTACCACACCTGCATCTGCACGTTTTGGGGGGCCGCGTGATGAACTGGCCACCCGGCTAGCGCGAGGCGTCGTAGTGAGGCGCCCCAGGTTGCCGCCTGGCCCTGCGTTCGACATAATGGTTCGGTTTAGTGGACGCCTCCCTTCAGTCTGGTGGAGCGCGAGTCACAGCCCATGTTCGTCAGTAATAATGAAATGGTCACTCCCGGAGGTCCCCCTGAACGGCTCCCAAGAGACGATCCCGCCCCTGAAATGCGTCCTGTTCGATGTGGACGGCACCCTCGTGGACACCACCGAGATGATCGCCGAAGGGCTGGCGACGACGCTGGAAGGCGCGCTGGGCCGAAGACCTCCCCGCGAGGAGATGGTCGCCCTCATCGGCCGTCCGCTGGTGGAGCAGATGGGAGAGTACGTCCCCGCCGCACAGGTTCCGGCCCTGGCGGAGCGGTTCATGGCGTTTTACGAAGCGCGGCGCGGCGAGATGGAGCGCTTCTTCCCCGGCGCCCCGGAGATGCTGAAAACCGCTCGGCGGCTCGGCCTCACCGTGGCCCTCGTCACCTCCAAAAATCGCCGCGAGATCGAGGGGACCCTCGATCTCCTGCAATTCCGCGACGACCTGGACTTCGTGATCTCCTCAGAGGACGCCCCCCGGCCCAAGCCGTTTCCCGATCCCGTGATCGAAGCGGTGAGGCGCGCGGGCGTCCGCCCCGACGAAGCGCTGTTCCTCGGCGACAGCGTGTATGACCTCCGCGCAGGCCGGGGCGCCGGAGTTCGCACCGGAGCCGCGCTCTGGGGACCCTTTGGGGCCGCGATCCTGGACCCCGAACAGCCGACGTATCGCTTCGCCTCCCCCGAAGCGGTGAGCGCCGCCCTTCCGAAACTGGCCCTGCTGTAGCGGCCTTTCTCTCTCACTTAGCGGCCTTTCTCTCTCACTTAGCGGCCTTCTCTCTCCCTTAGCGGATTTCCCTCCCCCTTCGCCCATGTCTGATCTGTTCGCCCCCCTGCTCAGCCGAACCCCCGGCATCACTGTGCAACGCCTCGCCGAGCGAGTGAGGAGCTTTCAGGGCCTCTCGTTGCTCGTTCTGGGCGATTTTATGCTGGATGAATATGTCTGGGGTGAGGTGACCCGCGTCTCCCCGGAAGCGCCGGTGCCGGTGGTGGAGGCGCGCGATCACACCTACGGCCTGGGCGGAGCGGGCAACGTCGTGAACAACGTGATGGCCCTGGGCGGACAGGTGACGGCGGTCGGCGTGATTGGGAACGACGCGCACGGCACAACGCTCACCCAGGAGCTGGTGGACGCGGGCGCCGACGCCACCGGCCTCCTCCGTGACCCGGAGCGTCCCACCACGTCGAAAATGCGCGTCGTCGCCCGAAGTCAGCAAAACAATCAGCAGATCGTCCGCATTGACCGGGAATCACGGGAGAAAATCAGGCCGGAGTTGGTCGCCGCGCTGCATGAAAGAGCCTTCAGCGCCCTCGATACCAGTGACGCCGTGCTGATCTCGGATTACAACAAAGGGCTGCTCACGCCGTCGCTGTCGCTGCCCCTGATTGAAGCGTGCCGGAAAGCGGGCAAGCCGGTCATCATTAATCCCAAGCCGTCGAACAGCGCGTGCCTGAACGGGTCCACCCTGGTCTCCATCAATGTGCATGAGGCGACCGTCGCTGCCCTCACCCTGCCCGCATCCGAGTGGGAAGAGGGTCCTCCCGGCGAGCTCAACGCGCAGGAGACGGTGGAAGACGTGGGCCGCAGGCTCCGCCGATTTTTCGGCTGTGAGACGCTGTTTATCACGCAGGGCGCGCGAGGCGTCACCCTGTTCAGCGAGAACGACGTGACGCACCTTCCAGCCATCCCCGCCGAGGTGTATGACGGCACCGGCGCCGGGGATACGGTCGTGAGCGTGGCCGCGATGACACTCGCCTCCGGGGGCTGCCGGGAAGAAGCGGCGATTCTGGGCAACGCGGGGGGCGCCATCAAAGTCCATAAACTGGGCGCGGTCGCCGTTTCGAGTGAGGAGTTGCTGACCCTGCTGGAACGGGGCGACATTCTCAAATGAGTGAGGACCGCGAGACCTCTCGTCGTAATATCTGGAATTCATTAAAATAAATCACCTTCTGTCGTCGTTAATCTATCTGAAATCGCTCTAATCAAGTAATAACCTTTGAATGATCTCTGCAAAACAGATAGTGTAGTTCACATCCCCACCGAAACTCAGCGAGGCGGGAGATGAACCATGTGGCGTCTAAACGTTCCTTAGTACGTGGTCATCTACGCCTCCCGCCATTGCCCTGATGCCCCCCGGAAGGCCATGATCTTCCGATAAGTCTTTCCGGCGAGTCGGCGCGCCGTCTTTCGCCTTTCCCCCATCCAGGAGAGCCTCCCTTGCCCACTTTGGAACCAATTGTCAACGTCGGCATCATCGGCTGCGGAAACATCAGCGGCGCCTACCTGCGCGGCTGTCCCTTCTTCTCCGAAATCGTGCGCATTACCGCCGTCGCCGACCTGAACGAGGCGGCTGCCCGCGCCCGCGCCGAAGAGTTCAACATCCCGCGCGTCCTCTCCCCGGAAGCGCTCCTCGCCGACCCCGACATCGAACTCGTGGTGAACCTCACCGTCCCCAAGGCGCACGGCACGGTCGCGATCGCCGCCCTGGAGGCCGGGAAGTCCGCCTACAACGAGAAGCCGTTTGCTCTCACCCGCGAGGAAGGCCAGAGGATGAACGCGCTGGCGAAGGAGAAAAGCCTCCGCGTGGGAGGAGCGCCGGACACTTTCCTGGGGGCGGGCATCCAGACCTGCCGCAATCTGATTGACGACGGGGCCATTGGCGAACCCGTCGCCGCCACCGCCTTCATGATGTGTCGGGGGCATGAATCGTGGCACCCCAGCCCGGAGTTTTATTACGAAGCGGGCGGCGGCCCCATGTTCGACATGGGTCCGTACTACCTCACGGCGCTGGCGTTCCTCCTCGGACCGGTGACGCGCGTACAGGGGTCCGCGCGGATCACATTTCCCACGCGCACTATCACGAGCCAGCCCAAACACGGCAAAGTTGTCCCCGTGGAAGTCCCCACCCATGTGGCGGGCGTGATGGATTACGCTAACGGCGCCATCGGCACGATCATTCAGAGCTTTGATACGCTGGCGGCGCCGTTTCCGCCCATCACCCTGTTCGGCTCGGCAGGCACCCTTAGCGTCCCCGATCCCAACGGCTTCGGGGGAACCGTGCGGCTCTGGCGCGACGGTCACTGGACCGACGTGGAGCACACCCACCCGTACACCGATCCGGGGCGCGGGATTGGCGTGGCCGATATGGCCTGGGCCATGCGCACCGGACGCCCCCATCGCGCGAACGGGGACCTCGCTTACCATGTGCTGGACCTGATGCACGCCTTCCACGATGCAAGCGACCAGGGACGCGCTATCGAGATCACCAGCGGCCCGGAACGACCGGCTCCCCTCCCCCAGGGCGACATCCACGAGGCCCTGCAAAGCCACTGAAACCGACAGCCAGACCTCCAGTCCACCTCCCAGTTTCAACCACTGACGCAGAGGACGCAGAGAGCGCAGAGGACGGCAGAGAAACCCTGAGAAACCCGTGAACTGGATTAGCGGATCGCTCAAGGACGGAACGCTTCGGCATGGCGGGAGTCGGCGAAGGCCGACTTTGCGCGGTTGTTCCAGCGGTTTCAACCGCCCGGAC
>JBBRGS010000132.1:0-10155 GCA_038240635.1 Armatimonadota bacterium | reverse complement strand
GGTGAGGAGCGTTCCCCTCGGTGTCCGGCGGGCCGGGGGTTCCGGCCTCCTCATTCCCTGCACGCTTAGTATATGCCCGGCGGGCGGGGGGCGCTATGGGACAATTGTGCCTTTTAGGGGGGCACATTCCGCACATCTTTTAGGGCGTTCAGCTGTGCGGATGCGCGTACTCGCTCTGGCACAATTGTGCCCCTTCCTCGGCGAAAGCAAGCGTTCCAGGTTCAGGGTCAACTACTTACACGGAGGGCGCGGAGGGCCACGGAGAGCCACGGAGAGCCACGGAGAACCCCTGAGAAGACCAGGAGAACTTGATTTGAGTAGGGATTACTCTTCGGGACACTTCTCGGAGTTACAACCAGGGCGCGCCATCAGGTATGATCCAATCTTCGGTCTGACCTTCCTCCTCCACTCCCAGGAAAAAGATACACAGGCGGTTGCCAAGGGATTCCTCCGGGGTTTCTCCGTGGCCCTCCGTGGCTCTCCGCGCCCTCCGTGTAAGTAGTTGACCCTGAACCTGGGTAAGGAAAGTCACGGATTGGGACCCATGACTTTGCGGATGATGCCGGTTTGGAGGCGAATTACGTTGAAGTTGATGAGGAGTCCCGTGGGCCAGCCGCCGAGGCGGAGATAGGTGAGCAGTTGAGCTTCGTGAAGCGGTGAAAGTTCGTCCACGGCCTTTAGTTCCACCACGACCCGATTGGCCACCACGAGATCCGTCCGGTAGCCGGTCGAAAGCGCCGCCCCTTTGTAGCGCACCGGCAGGCTCTGTTGGCGTTCAAAAGGGAGACCGCGCAGGTTCAGTTCGTGACAGAGGCATTCCTCATCGGTGGATTCGAGGAGGCCGGGACCCAAGGCGCGGTGGACCTCAATGGCCGCTCCGATGATTTCCTGCGTCAACCGTCCCGGTGGGGGATACGCGGTGCAGGGGAGGGTACCGGCGCTCCCCTGTGGTCATTCGCGGCTTCTCCGGTTCCACCCAAGGTTTCCTCCCTGGTCTTCTCACTCTGCGAGGACAATGAGCATGCCTCTGTCCGTCCCCTTCACAAGGGTTCCTCAAGGGGTTCTCCGTGGCCCTCCGTGGCTCTCCGCGTCCTCCGTGTAAGCAGTTGACCCTGGTTAAGGAATCACCGGCGTCGTCACCAACGCGCTGGGAACCTGGCCGGGGTAGCGCCCCGAATCGTCCAGGATGTGCGGCGTCACGACGATGACGACTTCGGTCTGCGTGGTGTGCGTGCTGACCCGCTTAAACAGGTTGCCGATCACGGGAATCTTCGACAGGAGCGGCACCGCGCTCGCCGAGCGGGAGGTGGAGTCGTTGATGAGGCCGCCGATCACCACGCTCTGCCCGTTCTTCACGCGCAGGTTGGTGGACGCGCGGCGGAACGTGATCTCCGGCAGGTTGTTGGGGCCGCGCCCGGTCACGTCGCGCACTTCCGGCTCGATGCGGGCGACGATCTCGCCGTCCTCCTCATTCACGCGCGGGGTGATTCGGAGCAGGATGCCGCTGCGAATCTCTTCCAGCGTCGTGTACGGGTACGTGACCGGGCCGGAGACGACCGTGAAGTAGCTGTCGCGGCCCACTTCCAGCTCGGCGGTCTGCCCTTCAGCGGTGGCGACCCTTGGATTGGCCCGCAGGCGAGCGCGGCCCTGCGTGACGAGCGCGGTGAGGGTGGCGATCTCCGTGTTGGCCACGGTGGAGTAGACGAGGCTGGGGCCACCGGTGGAGAGGTCCTGCCGGAAGTATTTCGTCGCCCAGTCGATGCCGACGTTCTTCAGGGCGTCGTTGGAGACTTCGATGACGGCGGCTTCGAGCATGACCTGTGTCGGCGCGACATCAATCTTGGCGATGTCGGCCTTGATCCGTTCGAGGAGGCGCGGGGGCGCGGTGGCGACGACCTTATACAGTTCCGGGCCATTGGCGGATGCGGCGGTCGTGGAGACCGAGGGGTACGGGAAGACCGACGAGCTGAGGCCGGAGGAGGTTCCGCTGCTGGAGGAGCGGCTGCCGTTGTTGTAGGAGTTGTAGGCGTTCTCGCGGCTGGTGGGGCCGCCGGTATTGGAGACGGCCACGCCGCTGAGATAGCGGCCATACGGCGCAGCGAGCAGCGCGAGGACGGTCTGCGGCGGGACGTGTTTGAGTTTGATGACTTCCGTGCGGGTGAGGAGGTAGAAGTTGGGGTTGGACGGGTCGGGCGCGCCGATGAGGTAATAGTTGTCCTGTTTGGTGAACGTGAAGCCGCCCGCCTGGAGGAGGATGTTGAGCGCGGTCTCCAGGGGGACATCCTTCAGGTCGGCGGAGAGAGTGCCCTGCACGGTGGCGTCGGGGATGAGGGTGACGCCGGTCTGTGAGGCGACATCGGAGAGGGCCTGCCGGATGTCGGTCTCCGAGAAGACGTTGGTGACGAGTGGCTCCCCGGCGGCGTTTTTGCGGATTTCCGGCGTCAGAGGCGCGGCGGGGGCGGTCACGGGAGGGGGCGCTGGCGTTTCCGTTGCGGGGGCGGGCGCCGGCGTCACGGTGATGGGGGAGGGCGCCGGTTCCACCGGGGTGGCGTCCGGCGTTTCCGTTGCGGGGGCGGGCGCCGGAGTGGTCGGGACGGGTTTGGAGGGCGCCGGAGCGGTGGCCTTCGGCGTGGGTTTGGTGGCGGGCTTCGCTGCGGGCTTTGGGGCGGGCTTCACCGGCACAGGGGTCGGCTTGGCGGCGGCGAGCAGGGTCGGCCTGGGCGCGGCGGCGAGCAGGGTCGGCCTGGCGGGGACCGCGCTGGAGGTGAGCTTCGCGGCGCGGGGCAGCGGCGTCGCTTCGCCGAGGGGTGTTGCGAACTTCGAGGCGACCGTTAGGGGAGTGGGTGATGAGGCGGGAGCGACGGCGGCGGGGATCAGGAGCGGGCGACCCTTCAGGAGGAGGTCGGAGGTCCCGATGCCGTTCATGGCGCGCAATCGCCCGGTGGAGATGTGGTAGAGCCGGGCAATGCGCTCCAGGCTTTCGCCGGGCTGGACCATGTGGACCCGGCGGACGGGCGCGTGAAGATCGCGCGACAGCGCCAGGGCGCGGGAGTGGGGGAGTTCCGCGCGGGCGAGCGTGTTCCACCGGGGAGCGCCGATCAGCGGACTCTGGGCCAGGGTGGCGCCGCTCGCCAGTAAAGCGGTCAACGTGGCGGAAAGCGCCAGACCACACGGCGCGGATTTGAGGGAAGAAGTCGGGTTCATGAGAATAATCGGGCGCGGGAGCCGACATCCGGCAATAAATGGCCGCGCTTTCTCCTTTCAGTACCCTGATTATCGGAGAATACGCTTGCCAAGTAAAGCGGGTCGCCGTTGAGGCAGTGGTTTTTCATCCCGGCCCCGGCGACTGAAGTCACTGCAACTACCGCGCAAAGTCGGCCTGCGCGGACTCTCTGGCCCCTCCGACTCCCGAAAACCGGGATAACCGGAGGGGCCGCGTCCGTTACTCCAGCGTGAACGTCCCCCACAACTCCGGCGTCAGGTCCGCCTCGAAGGGGACATCGCTCACCAGCGCCGTCACCTTGTTGCTCCAGTACCGGCGCGCCACGGTGGTCACGCCCGCGTTGTCCGCCGCCAGAATCCCCACGTCGCCCTTCAGGGTGAGGCCCGGCTTCGGCGTCACGCCCAGCGTCTTCCACGGGATCGCCACCTCCACCGCGTAGCCCCCCGGCGCGGGAGCCGTCGCCACCCTCACGTCGGGCGCGGGCGCCACCTCATCGAACGCCACGGTGTGCCACGGCGCCGTGAAGACGTATTTCCGGGACGCCGGGGCGTCGGGCGCCACCTTGCGATTGAGGATCGCTATCGGCTTGCCATCCTTCACCGTGAAGAGGAGCCGCAGATCGCCTTCCAGCCCCTGTTGCGGCGACGGCCCCAGCATGAGGTCCACCGCGTCGCCCGTCTTGAACAGCAGCCGCTCATCCTGGCCACTGTTGCGCGGATGGTCAGAGGGTGAAACGACCCGGTACGCGAGATACAGGTTCGCGTCGTCGTAGCGGGCGGAGACGCGGCCAAAGCGGAGGTCGGCGCTCTCTCGCAGGTCCAGGGCAGAGCGCGCGTCGTCCGTCAGTTCCGGCCACTCGTCGGTTTTGCCGTCTACCACGGGGGCGGTCGTCGCGCGGGCGATGGTGTACGTCTTCGGCTCGGCGGCGCGGGCGGCGTTCTGGCGCGCGATGGCCTGCGCCTCGGCGTACTGGTCCGGTGTGAAGGTGAAGGCGCCTTTCAGCCGTTGAATGCTCTCCAGGCCGGTGACTTCCAAAACGCGCGCGTCGGTGCCGCCGATAGTGAGGTACGTCTTCCCATTGGCGGCGCGGACGAAGTTGCCTCCGAAACTCTCGCTGCCCGCCGTGATGCCGTCGAGCGACATCCCTCGCGTGGCGGTCGTCGGCACATCGAAGCCGCCGCGCACGTCCTTAAAGAGGGTCTGAATGAGGAGGCCGTCGCGGGTGAAGAGGACATTCTCGCCGAGGTTCCCGTTCATGTCGAAGACTTCGCCGATGGCGCCGCCATACTCCGCCGTTCCAAGAATGGAGGACGGCCCGATGAGGTAGCCCGGACGCGCCGCCGTCGCCGTGTGCGACCCATGCACCGAGACGTGATGACTGGGATAGGTGAAGAGGACGTGGCCTTTGGCGTCCATCGCCATCAGCGGGTCCTGATTGAAATACACCACGCCGTCGGCGCCGCCCATGACCATGCCTTCGCTGGATTGCAGCAGCGGACGATCCGGCTTGATGACGGTGGGATGCGCCGGGTCATACATGGGCGCGCCGGAGGGGGTGTAGCCGGTCACGGGGAACTTCAGCAGGGCCTGCGCCCCAATGTCGAGGGCGAGCATAGCGGCGTCCTCGCCGGGCAGGTTGCCCCAGTAATTCACCTGAAGCCGGTACGGCGTCCTGTCCGACGCGGTCGGCTTTCCGAAGCGCATCTCGGCGGGCTGCACGAGGCCATCGCCGTTGGCGTCCGCCCACGCGAACGCTTCCCCGGCATGGCCCGCGAACACGGGATGGCTGAACTTCCGCCGCACCGCCTCCGGGGCGTATTGATTGCGCCGGAGCTCCTCCGGGTCCTGTACCACGCCAAACGCCGCCGCCGAGCGCCCCACTCCATCGCGCAGGAGGGCGACCTGCGTGACGCTCCAGCTCGCGTTGGTGAAGACGAGCGTATCGGCGCCGTGCTTCGTCACGCGCTGGGTGATGCTGTACACCTCCGGCGGGAACAGGTCATCGGGAGAGCCGCTCGCGCCGACGGACCAGACGGGGACCGACGCGCCTGTGGCCCAGTCGAGGCGGTACACCGTGCCAGGCGCCATCGCCATCGTCGGGTCAAACGGGTTGATGCCGCCCGCTCCGGCGTAGGGTCCCGTTCCCACGAGGTCCATCACGAGGCGGCCCGTGGCGGGGTCCCACACACTGGTCCGCTTCGGGTTGAGGGTCTCCTCCGTGACCCAGAGGCGCCCTTTGGCATCGAAGGCGATCTGCGCCGGTTCGCGCATGCCCGCCGGGTCGAAGGCGCCGGACACGGGACGGCCTCCCGGCTTTCCAATCGCACGCAGGAGCCGCCCATCGCGGGAGAAGACCTTCACGTTCTGGTCGGAGCCGCGCACGGAGAGGCACACCTGTCCCGTCGCGTCGGTGGCCAGCCCGAAGGCGTCCGGGTACGTGGCGGCGGTGAACGGAGTCGTGGAGTCGCCCTCGCCCACACGGAGGATGCGGCCTTCGGAGAGGAGGAGCAGGCCGCCGTCCGGCATGAACGCCACGCTTTTCGGATGCGAAATGCGGATCGTCCGCTTCAGGTCGCCCGTCTCGGCGTCCAGCAGGCGAACTTCGTTGTCCCGGATAAGGCAGACGGCAAGGACGCCGTTCCGCAGCGCGAGGGCGCTCAGGCGCGGCTCGGCGACGGGAGCGGCGGCGTTCGAGGGTTCGGTGGCGGGGGCGGGGTCCGCCGTGCCTACGGGCAGGTCCAGTACGCGGAAGTCGCGGCCTTCGGGGTCTTTCGCCGTGCGGTTCCAGGGCGCGTACCGTCCGGTGGCGGCTTCCACGCGGTAGACAAGAGGCGGATTGGCGTCGCTCCCCACCCAGAGCGTTTTGCCGTCCGTGGCGAGCGATTGAATCCCGAACTGGAAGGCGACACGGTTGGCCTGCCCCCAGAGTTTCTGGCCTTGCAGGTCGCAGCCGATGAGGGGAGCGCCGCCTTCGCCGATGGGGCACGCCAGCGCCACGTAATCGCCCGCCGCCGCCACGCTGCGAGGCGCGGAGTGATCGCCGTAGAAGGCGCCGCGCCCGTCCGGGGTGTCCCACGAGGGATTTCCGGGGCTGTTGAACGAGAGCGCCCAGTTCACGCGGATCGGGTCGTGAACGATGCCCTTCCATGTATATTTGCCGGGCGGGACGGGCTTGCCGTCGTCGTCCAGGCCGTCCCAGTACTCGATGTTTTTGCCCTGCGGTCGCTCCAGCGCGGGGACGAGGGTGCGAACGCGGCGTCCATTCGGGTCCTCCACCGCCAGAGTGACGCGGCCCGCTTTGGGCAGGGTGTACGGAATCGGGATCGGCCCTTTTTTGAGCGTGGTGGCCCGCAGCGCCTGCGCCTCCCACGCCGGAGGGGGGAGTTTCAGGCGGCCTTTTGGCTCCAGCGTCACTTCGCCCCAGGAGTCGGTCGCCGTCCAGAAGAATTCGCGGCTTGTTTTTCCGGGCGCGAGATTGTCGGCGTAGCGCATATCGGGCCAGTCCGAGCCGCCCCAGAGGAGTTCGACGCCGCAGTGGATGGTGTCGCCCGGCCCAACCTTCCGCGAGGCGACGATTAGTTTCCACGGCAGCCGCATCTCCTGGACATACCCTTTCCCGTCCGCGTCCACCTTGAACGCCATCGCGGCGCCGCCTTCCATCTCCCAGCCGGTGGTGCGGAAGAGCTGGCGACTGGGGCCGTTGAACGGGTCGCCATCCGCGCCGTAACTGATCTGGATGGCCGGTTCGTTCTTGTCCACAAAGTCCCACGCGGTGACGTGCGCGATGCGGTCGGTTTTGAAGCGGAGTTGCACGGCGTCGGCGGCCCACCCCTTTTCGGCCTGGTAGCGCGGGTCGTGGTGGTTGGAGAGCGGTCGCGGGTCCTTCCACTGGATGCCGACGTAGAGATGATCGGCGTCGTACATCATCGCCACTTTGGCCAGGTAGGTGTCGCGCAGATTCTCGATGTCATACGACATGGTGACCTGGCCGGACAGGTCCCAATCGTCCAGTTTTCCGTCCACCGTCACCTTGCCGGGAACAGGGACGGCGTGGATGCCGCGCGTGTCGGTCTGGGTGGCGTGGGCGGGGGCGCCCAGGGCGCCGAGCATGGTCAGGAGGAGAAGGGCGGGCAGGATGCGGACGATCATCGGGAAGTCTCCGGCTGGAAGGTGAGGTCGCCCCAAAGGCGCGGGGTCAGTTCGGCCTCAGAGGGAATGTCGGAGACGAGGCCGGTCGCCTTGTTCCGCCAGTAGACGCGCTGAAGGGTCTGGAAGCCGTTGCCGCGCAGCAGGCCGAGGTCGCCGCGCAGGGTGAGGCGGGCTTTTGGCGCGAGGCCGAGCGTCTTCAGGGGGACGGAGAACTCGTAGTTCATCCCGTCGGAGGCGAGAGTCACATCGGCGCTCACGTCGCGAACCTCATCGAAGCGGAGCGTCCGCAGCGGCGAGGAGAAGACGACCTTCTCGCCCGTGACGCCCGGCGCCACCGGACGGTACAGGACAGCGGTCGTCTTCTCGCCCACGCGCGTGACGAGGAGGCGAACGTCCCCGGCGACAGGCGCGGCGCGCTTCGGGTCGGCTTTGGGGTCGGTCCCGATGTGGAGATCAAGGGCGCCGCCCGCCTTAAACAGGTTCTGAAGCGCTTCAGGCTGGGCGCGCAGCAGGTTCGGATCGTCGGCGCGGAAGGCGGCGTACAGGCGATCTCCAGCGACGGCGAGGGCGGCCTGCGTCAGGTTTTCGGCGCTGCCCCAGTCGCCCTGTTGGGTGCGGCGGGCGTCCACCGTGACCCATTGCGCGGCCTTCCAGTCGTCAAGTTTCCCGTCCACAGTGGGGGCGGAGTCGCGCAGGGCCACGGTGAGAGTCGCCTCGGTCTTCGCCTGCGCCTGCCGGGTGATCTCCCTGGCGCGAGTGGCCTCCTGAGCGGCGCGGAGCATCGGCGCCGTCACTTTGAGCGGCTGAGCCGGGATGCGGCGGACGCCTTCCAGCCCATCCAGTCTCAGGAGGGAGCCGTTGACGGTGAGGATGAGGTCCCCGGCGGTGGTTTGGGCGAGGGAGGGCCAGAAGCTCTCCTCCCCGGCGCTGCCCGCGTCCACGAGCATCCCGCGCGTGGCCTCCTTGAAGCTCCAGCTGGCGGTACGGCTGTCGTGCAGCAGCGTGGCGACGAAGAGGCCGTCGGTGGTGAGGAGGTAAATCGTTCCCTTGTTGCCGTTGATCGCCCAGAGTTCCCCCGCTTCTCCCGCTTTCGGTGTCACCGGGAGGCCGAGGAGCCGCGTGGAGCCGATCACTTCGCCCGGAAACTCCGGCAGCGGCGCCGTGTGCGAGGCGTGCAGGCCCGGCCAGAGGCTCGGATAGTCCCACATGGGAACGCCATTCTTCGCGCCGCCGAACCCGTACCGCGAGAACGGCTTCGGCGCGTTGGTATGTACCGACCATCCGCCCTTTGCGGCGAACGCCTGATCCCCGCCGGAAGTGGGAGAGTCCTGCGCGCCATTGACCAGGACTTGCGGATGCGCGAGATCGTAATGGGGCGCGCCCTGAGCCGTGAAGCCCGTCGGGGCGAGGCGAACCGCCTTCTCGTTCAGCCGCGCAAAGACCCATGAGAGGTCGCGCATGAGGGTGACGCCGCCGGGCGCGCCGGGCGTGAAGGTCACTTCGTCCGGCTCCATCGCGGCGTTGTCGTTCGCGTCGGACCAGATGAAGGCGAGGGGATCGCCGCGCTTCCATTCCGCTGGTGAGGGGAGCCGCTTCCGCCACGCCGCGAGGTCGCCGGGAGGAGTCCCGAAGGCGGCGGGGGGGGCGTTCGCCCAGTCGAAATCGAGCGGGCCTTCGGTGGCGAGGGCGGGGTAGCCGGAATAATCCCACCAGTCGCGCATCTCCCAGTACTGGCCGGAGAGGCCGCCGGAGGAGGTCGCCGCCTTATTGTCGGCGTACAGCGCGGCGGCGGGGACGAGGGCTTTCGGTGTGTTGGGGCCTTCCCACAACAGTCGCAGACTCGCGGGGCCGCCCGGGTTGCGGTAATCCACCCGAAGGTCGTAACGCTTTCCGGCCTCCAGGGTCGCCGCGCCCTGCGCCTCGCCGCCGGGGAATTGGGCGATGGGCTGGCCGTCCACCCAGAGGCGCCCTTCCCCCGCGCCTTCGAGGAAGAAGGTGTAGCGGCCGCTCGCCGGGGCCTTCACCTGCCCGGTCCACCGCGCCGAGAAGTTTTCGGAGGAGCGGACGAGACCCTTGAACAGTGGATGGGTGATCGCGCTCCCCGCCAGGGCGACGGGAATCGCCACCTGTTTGGCTTCGTCCACCCGCCACAGTTGCGCGAAGGACGCGCCGTTGGTGGGGCTGGAGTTGTAAGCGTTCGTCATGTACTGGCGCCCGGCGAGGTAGACGCTCGTTTGCGGCGGATAATCGGTTTCGCGACCCGATTCGTTATTGAACAGCACCGCCACCGGCCACGATTTGCCCGTCGCCAGGTTGAGTTTGAGTTTCATCCCGTCGTAATAGAAGAAGGTCGGGTCGCGCGGATCGGGTTCGCCGCCGCCGCCATACCGTTGCGGGCCGTAGAAGGCTCTGAGGAATTGTCCGGTGTCTGGCTTCCAGATGCTCACCCGCTTCGGCTGATAATACTCTTCCGCCACCCAAAGCCGCCCCTGGCCATCGAGGGTCATCCCGGCGGGATGGTTCATCCGCGTCGGGTCATACGGCCCGGCTTTGGGTACGCCCGGCGTGCCAATCGTCCGCAGGGGCTTGCCCTCAGCGCTGAAGACGCGTACGGCGTTGGTCTTCCCCCGGTCGCTGACAAACAGCTCGCCCGCGCGGGAGGCAATGAGGGTGAACGGGTCGTCCAGGTCCGAGGCGAGGACCTGCGGCGTCGGGAACGGCTTCGGTTCGGGGTCGCGGCGGTTCGGGTCCCGGTCGTACAGCGTGAGTTCGTTGAGGCGCCA
>JBBRGS010000131.1:0-10288 GCA_038240635.1 Armatimonadota bacterium | reverse complement strand
ACTATCGGAAGAGTCCTGAAGCCGGGCGCCGTTCCCCCACGGATTTGGTATACACTCATGACGCCACAAGCAAGGCGGACCTGAAGAAGGGCCTGGGGACTGAAACGTATCCGCGCGATCACTCGGCTGATCGGCATCGTGCTGCTGGTCACGATGGGAACGGTCGAGACCTTCCACCATCACGCGTTGCCGGGAGTCGTCTCGGCTCCGATCACAGGATCGCGCCCCGCCGTCGCCTGCGCCCCCTCCACCGCTTCCGAGCCGACGCCGTGCCCGGCCTGTCAGTTGCTCAACACGGCGACCACGCCCCCCGTCGCCCCGCCCGCACTTCCCCCGCCTCCTGTTTTCACGGGGAGCGTCTCGCTTCCCTGCCGGGCGCAAGTGTCGAAGGTCTCGTTCAGCCCGTCGGCTCCGCGCGCGCCTCCTCTGTGGGTGAGTTTTGCGTAGGCTGGATCGTTTCAGCCGCCCATCTCACCATTGCTTAAAGCAGAGGAGAACCCACCCATGACGCAAATCACTGGTGTGTCGCGCGCCCGAGCGCGCTCAACCGACCCGCGCGCTCGCTACCGAGGCTTCACCCTCATTGAGCTGCTGGTCGTCATCGCCATCATCGCCATCCTGGCGGCTATTCTGTTCCCGGTCTTCGCTCACGCCCGCGAGAAAGCCCGGCAGACCAGCTGCCTCAACAATCTCAAGCAGATGGGGACCGCCATCCATATGTACACCGACGACTGGGATGGCGAATTCCCCACCGGCCACTTCTTCGATCAGGCCACCTCGCAGGAAGTCTTAAATCCCACCAACTGGCGCGACGCCATCCGAGCCTACAACAAGTCCGCTGAACTGTTCCGCTGCCCGTCCGACCCGTCCGATCCAATCCTCAACAACGCGCAGGGCGTCACCATTCCCGGCCCGGATGGCCAGCCGCAGCGCGTGCCGAGCTACCTTCTGAACGGCTGGTTCTCAGACGAAGTGCAGGGGACGAAGCGAGACTTCAGCGACATCAAGCAGCCGACCGGCGCCATCCTGGTGGCGGAACGGGACCATGACGCGACCTGCAAACTGGAGTCGTGCGACACGGACGACGCGGAACCGTGGCGTCCCGTCACGCAGTGGCTCCCGGAGGTCGCGGGGACGCGGCACAATGGCCGGGCCAACTACCTCTTCGTGGACGGCCATGTGAAGGCGCTTCAGCCGGAGCAGACCTTCAGCCCGCTCAACGCGCCGGGCGTCTGGCCCACCCGCGTCGTGACCGTGGACCTCTGGAACACCCCATAGCCCTCGAAGCGCCGGGGAGTGGCGCGCGGTTTCCCGCCGCTCCCTGGCGCCTGTCTACGGTTCGGGCGCGTGGTGGCCGTGCTGGTAGTGCGCGAGCAGCAGGTCCTCGCCCCAGTCGCCCTGGAAGTCGCGCCAGACGGAATGGATGTGATTGGCGTCATTTTGCGTGTTGTCGTACTCGATGAGGAAGGTGGGACCCTGCGCCCGATAGTAATGCGGCTGACCCCGCTCCACGCCGCCCGCCCAGGCGAACCGGATGGCATCCAGCCCGGCCTTCCGCAGCCGTTCCATGCGGGCGTGGGCGAGGTCGTCGGGCATGGCGCGGGCGTACTCCTCCAGCAGCGCGAACAGTTTGGCGCGTTGCGCGGGCGTCATCTCCGCGTGGGAGACTCCTTTGGCCGGAGTCAGCGGCGCGAGGTCCACCTTCCGGGCGTTCGCGGTAATGATGTCGCCGGGGGCATCAGGGCTGAGGAGCGCGGCCTTCCGCTGAGCGTCGTCGAGAGAGTGGAGGAGGTCCCGCGCAAGGTCCTCCTCGGCGTGGAGCGCCCGCGTCCCCTTCATCGGCCCCTGCCGCACTTCGGCGGGATTGGCGCCGAGGAACTGCGGTGTCGTGGCGGTGAGGGCGCCGTTCACCATGGTGAAGTTGAGGGAGATGTGGTGCCCCTCCACGCGCCAGCCCCACGGCGCCGCGTTCTTCTCCTTCGACGGCGCGCCGAAGACGGTGAAGAAGTACCGTTCAGGGTCGCGGGTGGGGCCGCTTCCCTTCTCGATGTCGGCCAGCACACGCTCCAGGCTCATGATCGTCTCGGCCTTGAGCATCCCCTTCTGGCTGAGACCGGCGTGGAGCAGCGCCTGCGCCCGCCACCGCTGCGCCTCCTCCATCGCCTTGAGGGGCAGCCCTTTGCGGTCCCTCGGCACATACGCCCAATTGAACCGCTCCACCTCGTCGAACGGCAGCGCGGCGACCGCTCGCTGCTCCGGCCTCAGCGCGTCAAGAAATTCCTGCGCGGCCTTCGCCATGACGACCGGGGACGGCGTGTCCTTTTGGGACGCTTTCTCGTGCGAGACGGCGGCCAGCGCAACGACGCAGCACCCGGCCAGGCAGAGGGTGAACATGGGGACCTCACTTGTCAAAAGGGGACGCCGCGCCGGGACCCGATGGCCGTCGGCGCGGCGGGATGTGCGGGATTTACCGGGCCTCAGCAGGCGAGGGCGATGAGGGCGTGGCCGTTCACCTGGGGCACGGTGAAGGTGACGCGGCCTTCGGACTGCTCGAACGGCAGCGCTTCGCCACCCGGCTCCAGCGTCACCGCCGTCACCGGCTCGTCCACGCGGACGCTCACCTCGATGTGGTACACCGGCAGGACCTCCTCAATGGTGTCGAACGCCTGCCCGCGCCGCTCCGGCACGTAATGGAGCAGGTGCAGCACGTAACGGGACGCTTCGGCCTGCCGGTTGAGCGACGTGATCAGCGTGGAGGGGCCATTCGTCGTCACGCGAGGCTCCGGCAGCAGCAGGTCGAGGGCGTTCCCCACCAGGCGCTTGCACCAGAGGGGCGCGTTCCGCTGGTACTGCTCGAAGACCGGGTGCATGAACCAGACGCAGTTCCCGTTGCGCACGGCGCCCGGATAGCCCGCTGTCTCGCCGGAGGAGGGGGTGTGCGCGTGCGAGCAGAAATGCCGCCATGTGCGATTGAAGTACGGGACCTGCACCTCGGCGAGGACCTCCGCGCCGGGCGCCGCCTCCACCTGCAACCCTTTGAGATACATGACGTGCGGCGCGGGGCGCATCCCCTTCCCCAGCGCATCGCCAGGCACGATGAAGTCGGGGCTGAACGGCGCCGGGCCGACGAGGCTCACGCCGAGCGCGTCGAGCGCGAACCGGTCCGCTTCGGGGGAGAGGCCGGAGCGATGCGTGGCGAGGAGCGCGCCGCCGCCCTTCACGTAAGCGTCGAGTTTCGCGGCGAGGGCGTCGTCCACCGGGATGGCGTCCGGCAGGATGAGGACCGGATACGCCGCAAAGTCCATCTCCGAATCGATCAGGTCGAACTGGTGGCCGAGTTCGGTGAGGATGCGGACGGCCCCCATCGCGGCGGACTGGTCGCGCTCGCCCTGGGCGTTGAAGGCGTTGGGCCGACCAACGAACTCTTCGGGGGTGAGGACGCCGATGTCGGCGACGGGGCGGGCGCCCTCGCACCAGGGTTCCTTCTTCTCCACCTCGGCGTACACCGACCCGATGAGGTCGTAGGTCGCCGCATCGAGCGCGCCCTGCGGCGGGAGTTGGTCGCCGACGGAGCATTTGGCGCCGAGGGCGATCATCTGAAAGCACTCGAACTGGAGGGCCGCTTCATTCTTATAGGAGCTGAAGTCGCCCCAGGAGGTGTGGAACTTGCCGGTCATGCCCAGCGTGTCAAGGCCGAGGTTGCGGGCGTACCGCTGGGTTTGCGGGAAGTGGAGGTAGCCCCAGCCGCCCGACGGCAGCGATTCCAGTTCGTAATGGGTGTAGGCGTCGCGGGTGGGCCGGTGGCGCGGGCCGACGTGACCGGCGTTGTAGAAGATCGAGCAGTCCGCGCTGAACTGGCGGACGAACGCGGTCATCTCCAGTTTCCACTCGTTGATGACGGTCGTGGCGAAGCGTTGGCGGTCGGCTTCGTCTTCGGGGTTGAGGCCCGCTTCATCCATGGCGGCGAGCCAGTGGGGCGCGAGCGACGGACGCGGCGACACGATGTCGAAGAAGAGGCCGTCCACGGCGGGGACGCTCGCGAACAGGTCTTTCACGTGGTCTTTGAGGAACTGCCGGTAGCCGGGATGAAACACGTCCAGGTTACGGTAGAAGCCGGGGGAGAGCGGCGCGGTGTCGTACTCGCGACCCTGGGCGTCGAGGCAGATCCAGTCGCGGTGGGCTTTCGCGGTGTAGTCGTCCCACTGGACCGTGGTGTAGATGGGGACGCGAATGTCGCGCTTGTGGCAGGCTTCGATCTGCTGCGCGAGGAGGTCCTTGTTGACGAGCTGGGGATGAATCCGTTCGGGGTGAGTGGGCGAGTTGTAGTAGAGGTGGCCGTGGTGGCAACGGGCGAAGGCGGTAACGGAGTTGACGCGGGCGCGTTCGAGGGTGGCGGCGAACGCTTCAGGGTCGAACGCCGCGCCGACTCCGGGGATGTCGGGGCTGGTGTGGAAATCGAGGTGGATTTGCCGGTAGCGGAGGGAGAGGGGAGGCATAGGCGATCAATGAGACGCGCGAACATCGCGAGAAGAGTGAGGAGGAGTCAGGTCGCCATGATGGGCCTGGGGGGCCGGTCGGGCAACACCCCTACCCTTTCCCGGCGAGGCCGCGAACTCCCTGCATCTCGGTTCAGGTCCCGGAGGCGCACGTCATCTTCATGGAGAGACAAAGATTGGCTCCGCTTCCTCCACGACGCGGTCTCGGAAATGGCGGCTAAGAAAACCGGGGGTATTCAAGTCCGCCTTGCGCCCGATGAGTTCCGATAGTTCATTTTCCATTCCAAAGAAATCGAGACCCGGTGTTTTCCCCGGCTCGAATTCGACGAGGAAATCCACATCGCTGTCTGGAGTAAAATCGTCGCGGAGGGCGGAGCCGAACACCGACAATTGACGGACGTGGTTCCGGCGACAGAACTCCGCCAGCGCTTCAAGGGGTAAGTCGAGTCGCCATCGGCGGTGAGTCGGGAGCATCGTTGTTTTCCTCTCAGGTGTTTGCTCGGTCGCCGGGCGTTCAACCGATGGCCTGATAGATGAGTGGGTGGTAGCGGGGGAATAGGATCGGCTTTCCTTCCTCCTTCGCGGCTTCCAGCCAGGCGGATTTTGCCCGTTCGAGTTCGGCCAGCGCGACTTCAGGAGTCGCGCCGAAGGCCGAGCGCCATTTTAAGTCGGGAATATCGGCGATCCAGCCTTCGTCTTCATCGCTGTAGAAGATAGTGATGGGGTAATCCGTCGTTGCGATTCCTCCATCCCCTTCCATTTTAGATTATACGACTCCTCCAGCCGGAGGAGTTGCTGAATCTGATAATGAATCCGCATTTCAGACCCGATAGAGCGCACAGGAGACGGATTTTGAGTATACACCTGAATCCAGGCGCGCCTCACTCCAGCGTCAGCGTGAGTTCCCCGCAGGCGTTGCAGTAGAGGCCCAGGACCGGCGGCGCGGCATCGTCGGAGACGCCCGGCGCCCGCTGGCGGTACATCAGCCCGAAGCGTATCTTCTGCCCCAGGCCGTCCAGCAAATGCCCCGCCACCACCTGCCAGCTGCCGCACCGGGGGCAGACCGCGCCCCACGCGCCCGCCTCCGCCAGCTCCGACGATTCGCCCGGCGGGTACGGCGCATGACCCAGCGATTGAGGGGACTCAGGGGACTGAAGAGACTCAGGGGGCGCATCTTCGGGCATGGCGTTCTCGTCGTCTGGAGGCATCATGGTTTACGCCCGCAAGGCCACGACTTCGTGCGCCGCCAATTTGGAGATTGTCACCGTCGTTACGCCGTCCGCGTGAGGCGCCTCCACGGTCTCGCCGCTCACCAGCAGCTCCGCGTGACGGTACGGGCCGCCCGTTCGCACCGTCAGCGTGCGCGGCCCCGACGTCGGAATTGGGTCAGGGCGGCGGTCGCGGACTCCGGCGCCGGTCAGGTTCACCAGGTGAACGATCAGGTCATCGCCGCTTGTATAGGGATGAACGTCCACGGCGCCGCCGGAGACTTCCACCGGCAGCGGGTCCCGGTGCGCCCATCGAACCGCCGCCGCCACCATGTTCGCGTGATCGGGATGGCCGTGGCGCCAGAAGAGCGCGTCAGGTTCAGCCGGGAAGTAGGCGACGCGCCCCTTGCCCGACGGCCCCAGCACGAGCGCGGGAGCGATGGTTCCCGCCGCGAAGGTCCACGCCGCTTCGGTTGGCTCCAGGGGGGCGGGCGGGACGATGGAGAGGGGCGTCTTATGGTCCATCAGCAGCTCCACGGCGAGATAGCGTCCGCCGCCCGCGAGCAACGCCGTATCGGCAAACGCGCCGCCGAGCGCGGGATCGTCCAGGGCGGGATGGCTCTCGCGCACGCGGAAGTAACTCTCCGGCCCCAGCGGGCCAATGGGCGCGGGCCGCATCAGCTTGACGCCGAGCCGCTGGGTCATCCCGAAGTCGCCGCGCGGGGCGCCGTGTTCGTCGAGGACGCTGGTCTCAAACGTGGCGACGATGCCACCGCCGTCGGAGCCGAACTCCCACAGCAGATCGCACTGCTCGACGCTGAGGCGGGCGAGACTCGGCAGCGCGAGGGCGCGATACGGCAGCAGGCGAGTGCGGGAGATCAGCGTGTCGGGCAGGAGGTCGAAGGCGATGCCCGCGCGGGTGAGGGCCGCCATCATGCCGCGCTCGTGATCACGACTCGCCTCCCGCGCGCCGGGGTGCGTGGCGACGAGGACCGCCACCGTCGCGGCGGAGTGTCGCGTGGGGTCGAGCAGGTCGTCTTCGTGCCGGGAGCGCCATTCATTGAAGCGCTCCACGACGGCGAGGGCGCGACGATCCTCCGGGACGGCGGTGGGAACATGCGCGCAGGGCACGCAGCCGGTGGCGACGGTCTCCGCCAGGTCGAGCGTCAGCGCCCCTTCCGACCGCGAGAGCCGCGAGCCGTACGCGGTCGTCTCCACGCGCTGGAACCGTCGGCCACCCTCCCCATCAGGATCAAGAGCGCGGAGGAGGCGACCGTTCGCGGCGATTTCCCACGCGGGGGCGTCGGGGCCGGGCGACGGCGTGAAGGTCGCGTCGGCGAGGTCAAGGAAGTTGGCGGCGTCGGCGGCGGGAGTGGCGCCCAGAAAGGTGATGCCCCGCTTGAACAGCTTCAGGGTGTCGTTCCAGTGCGCCTGAATATCCCGCTCGCACTGGCGACGCCACTCCGCCCACGCCTGGAACGCGGGATCGGCGGGGTCGTTCGCTGCGGGAAGGTCGGCTCCGCGCTGGAGGCGGAACCGCTCGCGGCAGGCGGCGCAGTGGCACACCTCGCCTAGCGAACCGGCGCCATACCCTCGCCACTCGTCGCCGAGGAAGCCGTCCACGTCGTACCGCTCCATCACCTCGCCGAACATGTTCGGAATCTGTTCCCAGAAGTACTGGGTGTTGAGGCAGGTGTAATAGGCGCCGTATCGGTCGGCGGCGCGGCGGGGCTGGTCATCCGCGCCGAGGAAAAACCAGTCCGGGCGGCCATAGTAGACCTCCGGGACGGCCCGCGACGGATCGAACCGGGCCACCACGCGCAGACCCGCCTCGCGCGCGGCCTTCACCAGGTCGCCAAACGGGTCCTTGTTCCCGAAGGAGTCGGGGCGGAAGTGGAGCGGCAGGCGGGTGGGATAGGTGGCGATGTAGCCCCCGGCGTTGAGGGTTACGCCGTCGAGCGCAAGCCGGGCGAAGGTCTCGGCCCACTGGCGCGGCTGGAGGGTGGTGGCTTCATTCTCACGCAGGGTAATCTGGAGCCAGCGGCGGGCGGCGTGGAACCATTCGGGGGAGGCGGACATACGGGGGAAGGGTCTCCGGGGGCGGGCGCCGCGCACAGGAGGCGGCGAAAGAGGCGACAGGACGGATACAGCGACAACGGGGGCTGTGACCGCCTCCCAGTGTGCACCATTCGGCCCGCGCGCTCAACCCGCCGCCCAATCGCAGCTCCCGCGCCCCGGCCCGATCCATCCGGCGCCTCACTCGTCCTGATGCTCCGCCGACCGTCCGCCCCGCCTCAAACGAGCGAGGGAGCGGCTCCCCGCTGCCTGGCCGACCTGGGATGGAGGGACGGCGGTCGCGGCTGGCGGATGGTGATCGCGGCTTACGGCCTCGGCAGGAGGAAATCAGGGACCTTGAGGAGGAAGCGGCCCGTCGGCTGCGTGGTGATCACGTCTCCCGCGACGACGAGCGGGCGGCGGGGGTCAAAGCGCGGTTTCGCGGCCTTCCCGTCCTTCGCGGGTGGGGTCGCCTTCCGTGTGGCCCTGGAGCGGCGGGACGGCGTCTCCATGAGGAGGACCAGCGCGACCCGCCGCGTGTAGGGGTCCACGTCTGTCACCACCGCGCGGCCTTCCGCGTGACGGCGCTGCGGCTGGACCTGAAAGCGCACCAGCTCGCCGACACGGGCGTCCAGCAGGCCCAGTTGCGCCGTCACATGGTCGCCGTCCACCGCAACGATGGCCCCCACGTCGGAGCGCGCCCCGCCCACAGCCAGCAGCCCCAGAGCCGCCAGCCCCAGAGTCATTCGCCCGATTCCACCGAGTCGTCTTTTCATCCTGACCTCCCGCGCGCGTTCTATCGCAATCTGTGAGGGTGAGGGTCCTGTTCGCCGCGTCCGGCTGGAGTTCCGCTTTCGGTTGCGACGGGCGCGCCGTATTCGCTCGCCGCGCGCCGCCGAACCGCCCGATGGCGCGGGCTATGGAACGGAATGGGTCGCCAAAGCGCCACATCTCCAACAGGACGCCGCTTTCCCTGCCGATACGTTAAAATAACTTCGCGCCGCATCCGCACCGTCCCAGCGTCGCCCTGGTCCTTTCGGAGTTCGTCGTGTCCCCTTCCCGCTTCACCGGCTTCACCGCCGCCGAGTACGACGTGTTCGACATCCCGACCTTTGCGGAACGGATGGCGGCGCTCCGGGCGCGGGTGCGGCCCCGGCTCATCCAGATCGGCGAGGAGTTGAGCGAGCGGCTCCTTCCCGTGTTCGGGCCGGGGTTTTACCCCCATGTGGCGTCTCACCTGAGGCGCCGCGTGAACCCCCCGCCGGACACCTGGGTCGCCTTCGGGCCGTCGCGGAAAGGGTACAAGGCGCATCCCCATCTATCGGTCGGCATCAGCGGCGACGGGCCTTACCTTGAGTTTATCGTGATGGAGGAGTCGCCCCACAAGGCCCTGCTGGCGGAGAACCTGAGCCGGAACGCTGAGGCCCTCTCCGGCGTCCTTTCGGCGCTGCCGTGGGAGGCGGAACTTCATCTGGATCACCACGCGCCGACGGCCGGACTGCCCGCGCGAGACGCCGACGCCCCCGCCCTCGCCGCCCTGCCCGCCGAATTGCTACGCTACAAAAACCGCGAGTTCATGATCGCTATACCGTTTGGCCGGGACGACGCGGCGGTTCAGGGACGGAGGCTGCTCGACTTCGCCGCCGACGCCTTCACTCGCCTCGAACCGTTCTACCGGTGCGCCCTCACGCCAGGCATTCGCCTCTCTCAGGAAGCGATCCCCTCCCCGACGTGAAACCCCCGCCGAGTGGCTTGTCTCCGCCTTGTCTCCGCCCTGGCTTCGCGCCGATAATAGGGTCTACCAGATTCAACCGCCGACTCCTCCCGCCCCCCACCGATAACCGAGGTTCGCGTGTTCACCTCCCCCCAACCGACACAACGACCCCTTGACGACCCTGCGCCGGATGCGCTCCCGGAGGTCCCCACTGCGCCCCCAACCGATAGTCCAACTGAACCGGTCGCGCCTGTCTCCAATGCCGCCACAACGCTGACGGCCGTCGCCTGCCCGCGCGTTATCCTGCCGGACATCTCGCACGCCTTCATCGAGTCGCCCCGGCCGGTCATCATGCCGGAGTCGTTCCTGCCGGACCTGCTCCTGCGCGCCTCCGAGGGCGCCATCAACATCCGTCCGCGCTACTCCTCCCGGTTCCGCACCGCCGAAACCCGACGCCGGGGCCGCGCCGACCTCCTCTTCATGTTCTTCGCGCACCGGGCGCCGCTGGGCTACCTTCAGGACTTCCTGCTGGAATTGAAGGAGTACGCCGGGGACGATGAGCGGATGATCCGATTCAAAGGCGCCCTGGAGGAGTTCATCAAGGAGGACGACGAGATTCCCGGTCGCGCCCTCGGCCAGAGTATGCTGCTCCTCCAGGCCGTCCGCGAAGGCCGTAAGGACCGCTCGCTGCTTCAAAACTGGGCGGGGACGCACTCGCTCATCGCGGAGTACTTCATGGGGGCCGCGCTCCTGTGGCGCCTTCGAAGCGAAGGGCTGCTGTCGCCCCGCGACGAGGAGCTGATCGCCGATCTCTC
>JBBRGS010000130.1:0-10370 GCA_038240635.1 Armatimonadota bacterium | reverse complement strand
GTTGCCTCTCCCGCTACCCGATCTCTCGACGGAACCGCACCCACACGCTTCTCCCTGCAAAGCGATGAACCGAACCCCATGAGGCGCCTCAGTTGGGCCGATTCCACCGGCCTGAAGTATAATGTCGCGCTGCATCCCGTTCCTCGCTCGCGTCCCGGCGCCGATGGACTCCGCTTCCATGCGTATCAATCTGTTGCCACCCGGCGTGGAGGAAGAAGGTCGCCTGCGACGCCGCTATCCGGTCCAGGAGACCGAAGTCTACCTCACGCATCGCCCGCTCCGGCTGCTGCACCCTTCCGACATTGACGGCCTCATCCGCCGCGCCACCGAGGAGGACGACCTCCCCTTTTGGGCGTACCTCTGGCCCGCCGCGCACGGCCTGGCCCGGCGCCTCACCGAGCGGGAGGCCGCCGTTCAGACCGCCAACCCAACCACCGCGCTGGAACTGGGGGCGGGCGTGGGACTGGCCGGGATGGCGGCGGCTCTCATCGGGTGGCGCGTGACCCAGACCGATCTCGTCCCCGAAGCCCTGCGGTTCGCACGGGTGAACGCCCTGCGAAACGGCTTGCAAATCCCTGGTTTTGTGGGCGACTGGCGCCGCTTCGCGCTGGGCGCGCGGTTCGATGTGATTATGGGGAGTGACATCCTGTACGAACCGACCCTTCACCCCGCGCTGGAACGACTCATCCTCCGGCATCTGAAACCCGGCGGACGACTCCTTATCTCCGACCCGTGCCGGGTGTATGCGCTTCATTTTATGGCGCGGCTGGAGGACCTCGGCGCCCGCGTCACCGTGACCGACGCCCCCGCGCGCCCGGAAGACGACACGGCCGTCCTCCTATACGACGCGCACTTCCCCGATGTGAAGGTGCGCGAACCGCTCTGCCCCAAAGCTCCGGAGACCTCGCCATGAGCGACCCTCTCCCTGACGCGATCCGGGCCTTCTTCCATGATATCGCCCCTCCCGACGCTCTGCGCGGCCCGCTTATTGTCGGAGTCTCCGGCGGGCCCGATTCGGTGGCCCTGCTGCACGCGCTGCGCGACCAGGCGCCGGAACTCGGCATCACCCTCCATGCGGCGCACCTCCACCACGGCCAGCGCGCCAACGCGGACGCCGACGCTCATTTTGTGGAAAGTCTGGCGCGGGCGTGGGGCATTCCGTGCGCCGTGGAGCGCGTCACGGTTCCCGAACTCGCCCGCGCGGAACGCGTTTCCACCGAGATGGCGGGGCGTCTCGCGCGGTACCGCTTCTTCGCACGGCTGGCGGAGCGACTGGGAAGCCACGCTGTGGCTGTGGCGCACCACGCCGACGATCAGGCTGAAACCGTCCTCATGCGCGCGCTGCGGGGCGCGGGGACGCCTGGCCTGCGCGGGATTCCGGCGGTGGGGCCGCTCCCCGAATCCGGCGGGAAGGCGCGGGTCCTCCGTCCGCTCCTCTCCGTCTCCCGCCGCGAGATTGAGGCGTACGGCGGGCGCCACGGCCTCGCGACTCGGCTCGATTCCACCAATCGGGACCGCCGGATGACCCGCAACCGGGTGCGCCTCGACCTGCTGCCGCTTGCGGAAAGCGTGAGTCCCGGCGCGCGCAGGGGCCTGTTGCGGCTGGCGCGGGAAGCCTTGGAGGACGAAGCGATCCTCTCGACGCTGGCGAACGCGGCCCTCGCCCGGTGCGTCACATACATGGAAGAGGGCGCGGTCGTGTCGCGGGAGGCGCTGCCACCGGAAGCCGCCCTCCGCCGCCGCGTCCTTCGCGCGCTCGCTGAGGCGCTCGATCCCTCCTCGTCGTGGAAGGAGGAGACGATGGACCGCCTTCTCGCCGCGCTGGAGCGAACCGAGCCGGTCGCCTCCTTCGATCTCCCGCACGGCTTCCGCGCGCGTCTGGACTCGGCGCGCCTCACGCTGGATCGGGCGCCTTCCGTCACTCTTTCGCTCCCTCCGCCGCCGATCCCGCTCCTGTTTCCAGGCGTGACTCAGTGGGGCGATGGCGTCACGTTCACGGCGAAACGCCTGGCCCACGACTCAGACCTCATCTTCCCGCCGCGCGACGCACTCGACTGCGTGATGGACGCCGATGCCTGCGCGATGCCGCTCATTGCGCGATGCTGGGAACCCGGAGACCGGATGAAGGTCCTTGGAAAGGGAGGAACGCGGAAGTTGCAGGCCCTGTTTACGGAAGCCCGCGTCCCTCCCGCGCTGCGGCGCCGCTGGCCGCTCGTGTGCGACGCCAATGGAATCGTCTGGGCGCCGGGGCTGGCTCTCGCGGACGGCGTGAAGGTAACGCTGACCACGAGCGCTGTCCTGCGGCTTCGCATCAGCCGCCTGCCCGAAGACGCTTAACCCCCGCCCATGCGCCAGGACGCCTGGGCTTCCCCGCTTGCGACGGCGGGAAGGGGGCGCATGGGTCCCAGGCGTTTTTGCGCGGCATCATGGGGATGGGTATAATAGCGGAAGACGACTCCCTGCGCGCCGCCTCCTCCTCGCGCGCGTCACTTCCTGCGCACGGCTTCGCAGGAGGCTTGTGGTGGGCTTCTTACCAGGCTTCTACCCTGAAGGCGCCGGCTGTCTCAGCCAGCGCCTCCTTTATCAAAAGGGCGGCCATTGCCCTCCGCGCCTCTGTTTGGTTCGGTTCCACCTTCCCTGACACGATGCTGACGGAAGCGAGGAGTAAACTCGTCGCAGAAGGGTATGAAGAACCGTAGGGACGCCCCGATCCACCCCCCCCCGCGCCAACCTGTGGGCGTTTCAACCCTTCATGAACTCCGGCGCCCTTCACGCGCGGGTAGCGCCCGCCCTCTGTGGAGCGATCCGGCCCGACAAGCGCTACATCAGGCCTTGCCGGATACCGTCCGTTGACCGATAACCTGTAAGGAAAGACAACCGCCGACTGTTCGGGAGGGTCCCGTTGAAATACATGCGTAATATCGTCTGGCTCGTGGTGATCCTCGGGCTGGTCGTCGCCATCAATTTCACCTTCAATGGAGGAATGGGGCTGGGGACCGGGCAGACGAAGAAGTATGAGTTTTCCGAGGCGCTGCAACAGGTGCGGCAGAAGAATGTCGAGAGCGTGGGTGTCTCGCGGACGAGCGTGACCGGCGTCCTGAAGCGGGGCGGGACGCGCTTCACCGCCGACATCCCCGAAGGCGACACCTTCCGCGAACAGTTGCGCGATGAACTGGCGAAGAGCAACGTGCCCGTTAAGGCCGTTGGCCCCGCCATCCCCGACAACATCGCCAACCTGCTGTTCACGTTGTTGCTGCCGATCCTGCTGCTCGGCGGGATGTGGATTTTCTTCCTTCGTCAGGCGCAGGCGGGGGGCAATCAGGCCCTCTCGTTTGGCCGAAGCCGGGCCAAGCGCGTCAGCGAAAACGTGCCCAAAATCACGTTTGAGGACGTGCAGGGCGTGGATGAAGCGAAACAGGAACTTCAGGAAGTGGTGGAATTCCTCAAAAACTCCAAGAAGTTCCAGGCGCTGGGCGCCAAAATCCCCAAGGGCGTGCTGCTGCTGGGACCTCCCGGCTGCGGCAAGACCATGCTCGCCCGCGCGGTCGCCGGGGAAGCCGGTGTCCCCTTCTTCCACATCAGCGGCTCCGACTTCGTGGAGATGTTCGTCGGTGTCGGCGCCTCCCGCGTCAGGGACCTGTTCGATCAGGCCAAGGCGAACCGCCCGGCGCTCGTCTTCATTGACGAGATTGACGCCGTGGGGCGCCAGCGCGGCGCGGGCCTCGGCGGCGGTCACGACGAGCGCGAACAGACCCTCAATCAGCTCCTCGTGGAAATGGACGGCTTCGACGTCAACGCCGGAGTCATCCTCATCGCCGCCACCAACCGCCCCGATGTGCTCGACCCGGCGCTGCTTCGCCCCGGTCGCTTTGATCGCCGCGTGACGGTGGACGCCCCGGACGCAAACGGGCGCAAGGCCATTCTGAAAGTCCACTGCAAGGATAAGCCGCTCGCGTCCGACGTGAACCTGGAGAATCTCGCGCGGCGCACTCCCGGCTTCACCGGCGCCGATGTCGCCAACCTTGTGAATGAGGCCGCCCTGCTCGCCGCCCGGCGCGAACGGCAAACGATCTCCATGCCGGAGTTCGAGGAGAGTATTGACCGCGTGATCGCGGGGCCGGAACGCAAGAGCAAGATCATCAACGAGCGGGAGAAGGAAGTCGTCGCCTACCACGAAGTCGGCCACGCTATCGTGCTGGAACTGCTGCCCAACGCCGACCCGGTGCATAAGGTGAGCATCCTCCCGCGCGGCATGGCCCTCGGCTACACCATGCAACTGCCGCTGGAAGACAAGTATCTCGTCAGCCGCAGCGAACTTCAGGACCGCATCGCCGGACTGCTCGGCGGACGCGCGGCGGAGGAGATGATCTTCCAGGAGATGACGACCGGCGCCAACAACGACCTCGAACGGGCCACCGCTCTCGCCCGCGCCATGGTGTGCGAGTACGGCATGAGCGAGAAGCTCGGCCCGATCACCCTGGGGCACCGGCAGCAGAACCCGTTCCTCGGTCGGGACTACATGGACGAGCGAAACTATAGCGAAGAGGTCGCGCAATCCATTGATAAGGAGATCCGCTCCATCATCGAGAAGTCCTACGCCCGCGCCCTGGAAATCCTTCAGGAGAACCGGGAGAAGATGGACCGCATTGTCGCAGTGCTGCTCGACCGCGAATCGCTGGACCGCGAACAGTTCGAGAAGCTGATGGAGGGCGAGGAACTGGCGCCGAGGGTGACGGAGGAAACCCCCGACGGTCCCGCTGCGGGCCTGACGGTTCTGGCGGAGGAGCCCCGGCCTCGCGGGGAAGTCGCCCCCAAACTGCGCCCTGAACCGGCCTGAGCCGCCGGAGTGTGCGCGTGGAGTCGAAAGCGTTGGGGAACGAGTGGCCTGGGGACGCTCCCATCGGGTAAAACATGGGTGGAGCAAGCGGGACCTCAGGCGGCGGGCGCGTGACCGGAGGCGTCATGGACGAAGCGATGCAGGGACACGAATCGGCGGAAGGGCTGTTGCTGGAAGGACAGCGGCTGCTGAACCTTCGGCAGTCGGCGCTGGCGGCGGATAAGTTGCTGAGGGTCGTCCGGTCGGTGCCGCCTCACGGACCGTTGTATGAGACGGCGTGCGCGCGGCTGAGTCTGGCGTACAAGCTTCAGGGCAAGCCGAAGAAGGCGATCTCCATGCTGCGGCAGGCGATCAAGCAGGCGCCGCGCAACGCCGTCTACCGGCTGCATCTGGCGGAATTGTATCGGGAAGTGAACAACCAGAAACGCGCCCTCACCGAAGCCCGCCGCGCCCTCAAACTGCTGCCGGACCTGCTGGAAGCCCGCGAACTGGTGGCGGAATTACTGCTGGAACAAGGCTTTGTGGACAGCTCCATCCGGGAAGCGACACTCATCCTGAAGCGCTCGCCTCGTAACCTGCGCGGCCTGGACCTCCTCGGCACCGCCTTCCTGTATCAGGGCGACGTGGACCACGCGCTCCAGGTAGTGAACCAGATGGCGCTCCTCAGCCCGTCGGACCCGCTGCACCACTTCAAGCGCGCGATCCTGTTGCAACAAAAGGGCCAGGTCGGCGAGGCGCTGGGCGCGTTCATGCGGGTGCTGGAGATGGGCGGCGAGGAAGAACTCGTGGAACAGGCCGCCGACGCGATCCAGATGCTTGATGAGTTTCAGGTGCGCCAGATTCTGCTGCTGGCCAGCGAAGACGCGATCTTCCGCAATCGGCTGTCGCACGACGTGGAACGGGCGACCCGGCAACGCGGCTATCACCTGAGTCCAGGGGGACTGATGGCCCTGTCTCAGATCAACTTTGATCGGGCGATCCTGTCGGACAGTCCGGCTACGTATCTTCTCCCGAATTAAGTGACGGGTTCGGAAGCCTGAGACCACGCGCGTCGCGCCAATTCCGCCATGACGAGCGACTGCTCCCATCGGTCGGAAATCTCGCCGGAGCCGTCCGGGTGCGTGATGGCGTAGGCGGGCGGCCCCAGTTCCGGCGTGAAGGGGAAGTAGTCGCCGGGGCGGGCCTCCTTCAGGAACGCGCGCATCGCGTTCGCCCAGAGGGCCACATTGGCTTTAGCGAGCGGGCCGGACCCGTCACCGATGTCCACCTGCACCTGTTCGCCGTTGGAGATGCGCCCGTGGGCGGCGACGGCGCGCTCCAAAATCGGGGCGAACCGTTGCGGCAGCCGTTCCTGCTCCCAGCCATAGAATTCGCCCACGACGAAGTAGTGCGACAGGTCCGCCACAAAGGCGCAGTCGGGGACGCGACGGAGCAGTTCGAGGGTCTGCGGCAGCGTCTCCGTGACGGTGTTGCGGTGCGTCTCGATGAGGTAGACCACCCCGTGATCGGCGGCGACGGCGCGCGCGTCCCGCACCAGCGCGGCGGCGTCCTCCGGCGGCATGAAGGCGTCGGCGGGCTGCGCGAAGACGTAATCGGCGCCGAGACGCAGGGCCTGGCGGACGCATGCCTTCGCGTCGTCCAGCGTATGCGGGTGATGCCCCAGCGCGAGCCTTAGCCCGGCGTCCTGGAGGGCGGCGGCGACCGTCGCTTCGTTGTCGGGAGTGAGCCAGCCCTCCACGGCCTCGAACCCGGCCTCCTTCACCCGGCGGAACTTCTCCGGGACGCTCCACTCCTCCCCGCGCCAGGGGAGGCCGCTCAGGCCCCAGAACGAGTGTTGCAGGCGGAGGTGCGGCGGGCGGTCGCTGCCGTCATGGGGGCGGTGGCGGTGGAGAGGCATGGAAGGCTCCTTCGTCGGGAGAAAGCGGCGGCTTTTACGGGATGAGATTCGCGCCGGAGGGAAGGCTTCCTGCCTCAGTTGAGGACCTCCCCCTCTTCCTGGGGAGCGCGGGAGCCAGGCGCGGCTTCACGGGACGGCTCATTTCACATGAACGGCGGCGTTCGGCGAGCCAGGCGGGATTTTCGAAAGAATTAGGAGATTGGGGCAGGAGTGCGAACCGCTCTCCCGAAGCCGAAAGAGATCGCCCAACCCTGGCCCGGCGCGACCCTTTCGGGATCCGTGAGAGACGCGCGGCGCTGTAGTATCTCCGCGTTCCACACACCGGGGCGGTCCCTGATGTAGATGAAGGAGTAGAAACCTCATGGCGGAAAAGACCTTGCGAGTCGGGGTGATCGGCCCCGGAGGCATGGGCCGCGAACGGTGCCGCGAGTTCGCCACGTACGACGGCGTGGAATTGGTGGCGGCGGCGGACAACAACGCGCAAACACTGGAGCGGCTGGGATCGGTCATGGCGGAGAAGGTGTCGGGCTTCGATCCGGCGAGCATCACGAACTATGTGGGCGACTACGAGTTCGATGAGATGCTGCGCACCGAGAACCTCGACATCGTGGGCATCTTCTCGCCTCACTCGCTGCACGACATTCACGCGAAAGCAGCGATGCGGGCGGGATGCCACGTGCTGATCGAAAAGCCGATGGCGAACTTCGTCGGCGACGCCATCGCCATGGCACGCATGAGCGAAGGAGCGAATCTACACCTCGTGGTGCAGTATCAGCGCCACTACTCGCCGCTGTACGTGGCGGCGAAGCAGGCGGTGGAAGGCGGCCTCCTCGGCGACATCACCGGCTTCGACGTGTACCTCGCGCAGACCTGGCGCGGCGGCGGCTGGCGCGGCGACCCCCGGTTCAGTGGCGGCGGGCAGCCCAACGACTCCGGCTCGCACCTTCAGGACATGTTCCTCTGGATCTCCGGCCTGCTCCCGAAGTCCGTCGAAGGCCACACGAGCAACAAGTTCACTGAGAAGGACGGCACGGTCATCGAGCGGCCCATCGAGATTGACGCCGAAGTGGACGTGGTGATGGAGAACGGCGCGAAAGGCCACATCCAGATCCTCGGCAACACTCCCATCGGCTTCGATGAGCACGTCGTCCTCGAAAGCGCCAAAGGCAAGCTCACCATCAAGGGCAACTCGGTGACGTTTGAACCGGCGGGCGGCGGCGCGGCGCAGGAGATTGAGCCGAAACTGCCGGACAACTACCCGAAGTCGAATATTGACAACATGATCGGCCTCATCCGGGGCCAGTACGACAAAAACTGGTGCTCCTCCATCAATGGGGTTCGAACCAGCTGGCTGACCAACTGCATCATCGCCACGGGCAACGATGGCGGGACAGTGGACGCCGACGAACTGCTTCAGAAGGAAGGGTACACCCGCGAGGACGTGAAGGACCTGATCCGCCGCAGCCAGGAGCTCGGCTGGTTCTAGAGGTCAGAAATCCCCCGGCGTTGAGGCTGTGGCGCCGGGGGACCTCATCGCATCCACTCACAACCGCCTCACGGGCGCCACAGGTCTATCGGTTTGGCGGCGTCGGTGGGGAAGGGGAGGGCGATGCGGCGGCCCTGCCCCGCGCTCGCGTAGGCGGCGAGGATCATCTCCAAAGTGGCGATGGCGTCGTCCAGCGTGACGCGCGGCGTTGCGTTTCCCCGCACGACCTCCACAAAGTGGTCCAGCTCCTGTGGAAAGCCGTAGTTCCAGTTCTCCTCGAAGACGGTGTGCGTCCAGCCGACACTGATGTCGGCTTTCTCCACGGCGTAGCCGATACCGACGGCGCTGAACGTTTGCAGCGCGTTCCCCATGAGCAGATTGGCGTACGTCACGCCTTCGGAGCCGTACACCTCCACGCGGTCGTCCATGCCGCCGAACTTCGCCCAGCTCTCTTCCGCCATCGTCATCACTCGGCTGCCATCCTCGCGCTCAAACTCCACGAGAATGACCGCCTGATCGTCGCCGCGAGTCTTGTCCGCGTGAACGTAGGTCCCCATCTCGGCGGAGACGCTGACGGCCTTCGCGCGGTCGAGGAACCAGCGGAAGAAGCAGAAGGCGTGGCAGCCCATGTCCATCGTCACGCCACCGCCGGACTGCTCCACGTCCCAGAACCAGGGCATATGCGGGCCGGAGTGCTTCTCGCTCTGTTTGATGTGATACACTTTTCCGAGAGCGCCCTCATCGGCGAGTTGCTTCGCGCGGAGATACTTCGGCGTGAAGCAGAGCTCCTCGGCGTAGAAGAAGCGAACCCCGCTCGCCTCCACGGCGCGGCGCATGCGGTCGGCCTCGGCGAGGTTCATGCAGAGCGGCTTTTCGCAGAAGAGGTGCTTCCCGGCGGCGGCGGCCTCCACCACTCCGACGTGCAGCCGGTTGGGGCAGAGGACCAGCACGGCGTCCAGCTCCGGCAGCGCCAGCATCTCCCGGTAATCCGAATAGTGATGCGGCACGCCATGTTTGCGGGCGAACTCCGGCGCGGTGTGGGGAGACGCCACCGCCAGGCACTCCGCGAACGGGTTTTTGGCGAGCGAACTGATGTGGATGTCGGCGATGAACGACGCGCCGACGAAACCGAGTTGAACCTTACCGTCTTTCATATTGTTCTCCGGGAAGAAGTGACGAACCGCGTGCGTCACTACAGAGTTACTCCCGCGACGCCCCGCTTTCCTGCCTTCTGTCTCCCTGCGCGCCTGGAAAGGACCCCGCATGCCCCCCTCCGACACGCCGACCTGGCGCGAACTGACCCCCGCCGCCCTCCGCGAAGCCCTCGCCGCACCCAACCCGCCCGTGGTGGTGGACGTGCGGACCCGCCCCGAAGTGGAGGCGTATCACCTCCCCGGCGTGAGGTGGATTCCGCTCCAGGAACTGGGCCTGCGAGTCCGCGAGCTGGACCCCAGCCGGGAGACAGTCCTCCTCTGCGAGCATGGCATCCGAAGTGTGGCGGCGTGCCAGTTTCTCAGCGCCCAGGGCTTCGCGCGGCTGGCCAACCTCACCGGCGGCATGAGCGTCTGGGACGGCCCGACGGCGATGGGTACGCCTCTGTGACTCGACGAGGCCGCCCACTCAATCACTCGACGGGGTGTGATATCCTTCTGTCGCTCGGCGGGGGCGTTCTCTCCCACGACTCGCCCCGACGGCCCCTCACCGGAAGATGGACTGGCGCTTTACAGCCCAACCCATTCCGATAGTTCTATGACTATTGAACTGTTAGAGGAAGCCGGGAACAGCCGCCCGTTAGCAGGCGCGGAGGTGGCGCGGCGGGAGCGACTCGCCGCCATGTTTCGCGCCTTGGGCGACCCCACCCGGCTGCGTATCTTCGATTTCCTTCGCGACTGCGCCGAACCCGTCGCCGTGGACGAAGCTGGAGCCGTGCGCCGACTGAACGCCTGGACTGAAGGGACCGCTTCGCCGGAATCCCCCTTTGAGGACGACTCTCCCGCTCCCGCGAGGCGCATGGCCTGCCGCTCCCGACGCTGCGCCACCGTCGGCGAGGTATGCTGTCACGTCACCGGTGGGCCGAAAGTGACCTCCCGGATGTCGTTCCACCTGAAAGAGCTGCGGATCGCGGGGCTGATTCGGATGGAGCGGAGCGG
>JBBRGS010000129.1:0-10375 GCA_038240635.1 Armatimonadota bacterium | reverse complement strand
AATCCGAATGTCCGATATGACGGTGCGCGAAGCGGGTCGCAAGGGCGGATCGAAAGTCCGCGACAAGTATGGCAAGGAGTTTTATCAGCAGATCGGCCAAAAGGGCGGTACGACGACCTGGGAAACGCACGGCAAGGAGTTTTATCAGAAGATCGGCAAGCTGGGCGGGGCCAAGGGCGGCGCGCGCATCCGCGAGCTGATCGCCAAGGGCAAGCAGGTCGAAGCCGAAGAAGAAAACAACAAGTAACACCTCGATTCAACGCGGCCGGTCCGCGTCGCTTCGACCGCCTCCCGATGGCGCGGAGAATCGTCGCTCCCGCCGCCGAGGACGCCCATTCTGGAGCGTGTTGCGAGGGGACTTCCGTGGTGGAAGTCCCTTTTCGGCATCCGGGTTGCACTCCCACACGCGCTAGCGCCGGCGCCACGGTTACACGCAACCGAATGGCGTGAGTGAACCTCTCTTATTTTGGTATATACAAGAGACGATCTCCCGGCCTCCGCTTCATGAATCCCCTCAATCCCCCGCGATGAACCAACCCCTATGACTCCTCACGATGATGGCGGCCTTCCTCCTTTCACTCCCTCCGACTCAGGAGCCGCCGCTCCCCTGATCACCGAAACCGCCACCCCTGTGCGACATCTGGCCCGCTCCGCGCCCATCCTATCCGCCGAGGACACCCTGGGCCACGCCTGCGACGCCATGCGCGAGTTCAACGTCGGCGCGCTCGCCGTAGCCGTGGAAGGGCGCGTCATCGGCCTCCTGCGGGAGGAGGATGTGCTGGCGCCCCTGAGCGACAACCCCGAAGCCGCCCGCGCGGTGCGCGTGGGAGAGTTCGCCGTGGGAGACCCCGTGACCATTCCCGCCGGATCATCCCCCCGGCAGGCGCTCCGGGCGCTGGAGTGGACTCATAGTCCCGCGTTGCCTGTGGTGGAGGAAGACGGCCTCTACCGGGGCATGATCAGCGCGGGCGACCTCATCGCGTACTGGGCGCGGGAAGTGAAGCCCCCTCGAATCGGCGGCATGGCGACCCCCTTCGGCGTCTTCCTCACCGGGTCCGGCCTGCGCGGCGGCGTGGGCGACCGGAGCCTGATCGTCACCGGCGCGCTTTTGGGCGTCTTCACTCTGATCCTCAGTCTCGGCATGGACTTCGGCCTCACATGGCTGGACCGCGCGACGGGCTGGCCCCTCGCCGCGATGGCCGCATCCACGCCCTCCGGCTTCTCAACTCTGGCCGACGGGGTGGGGATCGTGGCGCGCCTGCTGCCGTTCCTCGCGCTGCTGGGCGTCATTCGCCTCTCCCCGCTCGCCGGCTACCATGCCGGGGAACACCAGACCGTCTGGGCCATTGAGCGCGGTGAGACCCTCACGCCGGAAGTCGTGGCGCGGATGCCCCGGCCTCATCCCCGGTGTGGCACAAACCTCATCACCGGCCTCATCATCTTTGAGACGCTGCGCTTCGCCAGCCCGGAACTCGCCCTCATCGCCACCGTGCTGCTGTGGCGCAAACTCGGCTTCTACGTCCAGCTCTACCTGACCACCCGCCCGGCCAGTCGCCGCCAGCTCGAAAGCGGTATCCGCGCTGGTAAGGAGTTGCTGGAGAAATACCGAGAAAATCCTGGCGCCGCCGCGTTCCAAACCCCGATCCAGCGCGTGTGGAACCTCGGCCTGCTCCAGGGAATCATAGGATGGGGAGTCGTGATGGGGCTGCTCAGCCACTTCGTCGGCGTCTCCTGGGCTTTCTGACCGCCCCTCCGCGCTCGGTTTGTCGGAGTTGAGGCGGCTCCCCTCTGAGGCGGGCCGTTCCCGCCCTCGCTTCGGTGTCTCCGGCTTCCTCATGGTTCCGCGTTGTCCACTCATTACCCGTCAAATGACGGTCGCCGAGGCCCTGGAACGGTGTCCGCAACTGGGGCGCGTCCTCTCTGAGATGGGGCTGGCCTGCTGCGCCTGTTTCGGCGCGGAAACCGACACGCTGGAGCAGGTCGCGCGGGTGTACGGCCTCGACCCGGACCTGTTGCTGCGAACGTTGAACGTGGCGGAATTGCTGGCGCGTTCGAAGGCGTCTCACGCCTCCTCGTTCGCCCCCTTCAATGAGCGGGAGGGTGAGGAGAGTGAAGGCGAAAAGGGATAACCTCCGCGCCCTCGAATAAGTCAGCGGCCTCACCGCGTCCGGTTTTGGCAAGCAGGGCGGGACCGACGCGCTCATGATCATGAAATGTATTACTATTCGGAGAACGGCCCGCTACGAAGGCTCGACGCTCCGCTGGAGGTGTTATGTTCGTCCGTCATCCCGCGCCGTGGATTATCGCTGTGGCCATGATGGCCGGGGCCGGCAGCGCCATGGCTCTCACGCCTGTCCGTATTTCGACGCCGGAACCTGACAGTACCGTGCGGGGTCGCGTCCCGATCAAGGTGCCCGTGTCGGCGGTGCCCGCGTCGTCTCCCACGCCCGGCTACGTCATCATCAACATTGATGGCAAGTTCCAGGCCGCCGTCGCCCGGCCCAAAACTTCCGTCGCCGTCACCTACGTCTGGGACACCATGGGGACTCCTGACACCCCCGGCTCCAGAGTGTCCGACGGCAAGCACGAGATAAAGGCTTCCGTCGTCGCGCAGGACGGGAAACTTGTGGGTGGGACTGACCGCGTGGAGGTGTTCGTACAGAACGCCGTACGCACGCCGCCTTCCCAGGTCGCTCTGAAGTATCAGTTCACGCCGGGAACTCAGCGCACCTGGACCGAGAAGATTCAGATCCGTCAGAACGATCAGGAAATCTACCGGGCGCGCGTCATCATGCGGATCACCGCCGATGACCTCCTCGCCGGAAACGTCGCCATGCTCCGCGAACGGATTGACCAGGACAGCGCCCAGGCCGAACAGGGCCAGCCGGCGCCCCTCATGCAGGCCGGTCAGACCGTGAGCTTCAACGCGCTGACCAACGGCGGCATCATCCCCGGTATGCGGATGCGCCGCACCGGCCAGAAGCCCGTCATGGTCTTCCCCCTGCTGCCGCCCACCCCGGTGAAAGTGGGCGACACGTGGACCGCGCCGGTGAGTCTCTCCCCCATGTTCCAGGGCCTTCAGGACCTCCGGCTGCCCGCCGAAACGAGCAAGCACACCCTCCAGGGCTTTGAGTGGCAGGACGGCTACCCGACCGCCCGCATCCTCACCTCCTTCATGGGGACGGCGCAAATGGTGGTTCTCGGCACACCCGCGATCTACCGAGTCAGTGGAACCCGCACCACCTACTTCGACTGGCGCAAGGGCATCATCGTGAAGATGGTGGACGAATACACCATGAATGCGGCGGACCCCACGCAGGGCATCGGGACGTTCGGCTCCAGTTCCATCAACGGCGCTCCGCCCGGATACTCCCCCGGAACCGCTTCCCCCGGCGCCTCCGCCGTGTCCGGCGCGAATACGGACTACATGAAGGTGACGGCGGTGACGCAGCTCTCCGGCTAGCCGATAGAGCAGGCGCATCTTCCGGCCAAAAACGTATCGCCCCGGCGTTCTTCCCTGCCGGGGCGGAGCACTGTACGGCCTTCCCTCGACGAATGCGTTACGAGGCCGGTTCCGCGAGCAGGGCATCGAGCTGGCCGCCGCGTTCGTGCGCTTCCAGGTCGGTGTAGCCGCCGATGTGCTGTCCGTTGACCCAGATTTGCGGCACGGTGGTCCGCCCGCACAACGCGGAGAGGGTCGCGCGCATCTGCGGGTCCGGTGTATCGGTCAGGTCGTGATCGGTGTACTCCACGCCCTTTTGTTCGAGCAGCGCCTTGGCGGCGTTGCAGAAGGGGCACCAATTGACGCTGAACAGTTCCACCTGAGCCATAACGACCTCCCTGAATGGACAAAAAACGGGCTGAAAGCGCACTGGAGATAACCGTATCTTACCCCAAACCGAGCGCGTTCTAACGACACAGAGCGCGACCGACGGCGACACGCTATTGCGTTCCCTCAATTTAGGGGATACCGCCGGTTACCGGGGTGGAGCGCTGTGGCGCCTGCGCTATCCGGCGCCCACGGCCTTTTTCAGGATCAGCACCACATCCTGCACATCCAGTTTGCCGTCCTTGTTCATATCCCCGCGCGCGATCCGTTCCGCCGTTCGCTCCTCAAATCCGACGATGAGCCGCAGGCCCAACACGGCGTCGGTGACGTTCACTTTCCCGCTCCCGTCAATGTCGCCCAACTCCGGAGTCGGCGGGGCGTTGAAATCGGGAAGGGGAGCGCCCAGGAACCCTGGAGTTTGGGTGACATTCGTGATGGGGCCAGTGGTCCACGTCGGAAAGCCGCTCCGACCGTCGCTGGTGAGGGTGATCGCTGAGCCATCGGCGACGTTAAGGATGCGAAGGTTATGAGTCTTCGCGTCGTCGTTGGTGTACGTGACGGCGATCTGGCTCCCGTCCGGCGACCAGGCGGGCTGCCCGAGAATCCCTTCGCCCGCCGCAAGGTTGAACTGTGTCATCTTACGTTCGTAGCCGGTGGAGACTTCATGTATCCATAAATCCGACACATTTAAATTTTGCATGGGAAAATTACGACCAAAGGCCAGGTAATGGCCGGAAGGGTCCCACGCGGGATAGATGTCATTGATGATAGTTTGGTTGTTCGTCGCCCACAGGACCGCCTGCCAGCTCGTGAGGTATCCCAGGACGTTGGGAAAGGTGGCGACGGGAGCGACGAACATCCCATGAGTCTTTTCTGCCTGCCCGGCGATGAGACCCTGGGCCGGGGACGCGGTAGACATATACATGTAACCGTCCGTTATTGTATCGGAACGCTTAACGGGGCTTTGGCCTGCCTGGAGTGTATGAATTTCGTTCAGGCCGGACGATCCTCCTATGGCGTAAACGCCGGAATTGAGGGAGAAGACGAGGCTGTCATTTGTGAGCCATGAGGGGCTGGAGGGGCGGTAATAGAGGTCCACCATCTGAAGCGGCTGATCGAATTTAACGGTTTGGCCAGCATCGATGTGGAGGGGGATCGTGGAGTTGGGGACGGCGGTTAACTGAGTGTGCCGGATCAGCGTCGGTTTTTCACCGGGCGAGGAGGCGCGGGGGTTCGGTCGGGTCGATTCCTGGCAGATAGTGGTGTAGTGCCACATGTGCAGCGAATAGTCGCCCGCCGGAATCCCGGTGATCGTGAAGGGGATGGGATCGTTAACCTTACTACCAGGAGCAATCGGCGCCGCGAGGATGCGGTTGGTCCCCACCAGCGAGAGATAGGCGCCCTTCAGCGAAGGATAATTATTGACATCGCCGCAACTGCCCTCGTCCGGGATTGAAGTCGGAAATTTGTAGGATAACGGCTGGATTGTCCCCGACACTGTGCCGTTCCCGCCCCCCGTCAGCCGGGGAGGAACGCCGCCATAGTCCGTCAGTTGTCGAACCACGCCCGTGGCGGCGATGATCTCAAACAGGTTCTGGTTGGGGTAGGTGTCAAATACCGAGGTGAAGACGAGGCGGGAGCCGTCGGGAGACCATTCCGGCTGACCAAAACTGAAGGAGCCGACCGGAACCGTGGCGATGACCCGCTCCGTGTCGGCGTTCCGGGCGACCAGAGAAGTCGAGAGGCTATCAGGAGCGTAGCGGAGGAAGGCGAGTGTACCGCCACCCATTTTAGGCGATGGTTGAGTGGAGAGCGGAGGTGAGGCGTTCCAGCCCTTTCGGGGCGCTAAAGTAATCCGAGTCGAGACGACGTGGTACTGGAAGTTCCAGTCCGTAAAAGCGAACGTGATCGTGTGTTCCCCTGCTGTGGCCGGGTACACATACGTCTGAATGGGGTTGATTGTGAACTGAAAGGAACCGGAAGCGTCCGGGTTGGGAGTCAGTAGAAGGCTGTTATTGAACTCCGTGGAGGAGGGTTGAGTATATTCCCAAAAGGTGGCGATGGGAACCTGAGGCGCGAAGCCGGTTCCCTTTATCGTAATCGCTTCATCGAGCGCGGCGGGCTGGGGAGACACTATCACCTCCTGGGCATGAAGGGCGCCCGAAACCGCCAGGCCGAAGAGGGCCAGGGCGAGACGGACCAGCCGGTAAGGTGAGCCGGAGGCCCTGCTGTCGTTGTGGCGCCAGGTCCATCCGTTCATGTCATTCTCCCTGTTTGAACGAAAGTGTCACTGTCGAAGAGGTCGGTTCAAGGGTCGTGGAACGGAGTCTCCTGAAACTGCTACAGACAAGCGTTTATCCAGTGTATAAAACCGCCTTCTCTTGAAGAAAGCATGACCGGGCTGGCGACAAAGTCTTTACATCCAGGCCCTCGGCGACTGAAGTCGCGGCGCCAGGGACACAAAGTCCGCCTTCGCGGACTGGGGCGACGGGTAGACCTGGCAGTCAGGAAGTCGGCCCAGGCCGACTTTGTGTGGTAGGCGCCGCCACTTCAGTCGCCCGACGATGACCGAGGCTGGAACCGAGGGGAAACCGTCCTGGCGCTCTTGAGGGCAAAGGCGTCGTCCGATAACTGCTTCGGAAGGGGAGCGGTGTGTCATTCTTTTATGGCGTACGTCGTGGAAACGGGTTGCGCCGCCCAGTGGGACGTGGTAAACTTGAGTAGAACTAATGTTCGTCATAATGAGAAGTGAGGAGATCACGATGGCCAGGCTGCGAGGCGCAATACGGGGCGCCGTCACAACAAACTCGGCGCCGGAGAAGCCAGAGGAGGACACCGCCGCGCGCCAGGCCGCCGGGCCGTGGATGGAAGTGGGGCCAAAAAAACCGCGACGCCCTCGCGTTTCACGGCCCTCCGCCGCTTCTTCGCCGGAGGACACGATAACGTCGGAAACGCCCCAGGCGGCTCCTCGTGTGCGGAAAACTGTCTTGCCGAAGCCGACCGTCCCATCAGCGGAAACCGATGCGGCTCCGGTGTCCACCTCCACGAGGAAGAAGCCTGCCGTCGAATCGCCTGCCCCGCCATCGCCCCAGCGAACCGCCGCGCCGCTGCCCCGTCCTTTCCGAGGGTATCGCGCCGTTCGGGAGGAGGGTTGCGAGGCCGAGGTCCGCGCGCCGATGGGAGTCTTCTATCCCTTTGACGGCGAGACGGTCGCCTTCTACTGCAAGGACCCCGCGACCATTCGCCGGATACGCCGTCGCTGGAACGGAGATGTGCGCGTCTTTGTGGAGGGCGACGACGAAGCGACGCTTCACCTGCCCGCCACCCTGTACCCCGAAGTGGCGACCCTATGCGGAGTGGCTCACCGAGGCCGATAAAACGCCGGACTCTTCTTCCTCCTCCTGAAGCGGTCGGCGTTGAACCGACCGCTTCGCCACGTACGATTTCCCGTCTTTATCGGCAAAAGCGCCCTGAGGAAGAACATAACGGCGCCGACAATGGGAACGGAAGTTTGCGGAACATCGGATCGGGGCCGGAACAGATGCTCCAATTCAGCGAGAGCCAGAGGGAGTAAAATATGGACAATCCCAAGGAAGTCGGTACAATCCCTGGCGGAAGCGCCGCCCTCCCTGAGGGTCACGAAGACGCCTCGCCGCGCCTGCGCTTCGCCCCTTCGTCTCATCCGTCTGAACACTCCGCAGGAGCGCCCGCCCTCATGCCGCACGACACCATCCTCATCCGAGGCGCCCGCCAGCACAACCTGAAGAATATCAACCTCGATATTCCGCGCGACCAGATGGTCGTCATCACCGGATTGTCGGGATCGGGGAAATCGTCCCTCGCGTTCGACACCCTCTTCGCCGAAGGCCAGCGCCGCTACGTCGAATCGCTCTCGGCGTACGCCCGGCAGTTCCTCGGCCAGATGGACAAGCCGGACGTGGACACCATTGAGGGACTCTCCCCCGCCGTCTCCATTGACCAGAAGTCCACCACGCGCAACCCGCGCTCCACCGTGGGCACCGTGACGGAGATTTACGATTATCTCCGCCTCCTGTACGCCCGCATCGGCGAGCCTCACTGTCCCCAATGTGGCAAACTCATCACCCAGCAGACCGTGGAGCAGATGGTGGACGCCGTGCTGGCGCTGCCGGAAGGGACGCGCATCCAGGTCCTCGCGCCGGTGGTGCGAGGCCGCAAGGGCGAATATAAATCGGTGATTGAGGAGATTCGGAAGGACGGCTTCCTCCGCGTGCGCGTGGACGGCGTGACCCACGAAGTCACCGACGACATTGAGATGGACCGATACAAGCAGCACACCCTCGAAGCCGTGGTGGACCGCCTGGTGGTGCGCGACGACGTGCGGACGCGCCTCTCCGACTCGATTGAGACGGCGCTCCGGCTGGCGAAGGGACTGCTGGCCATCCATGTGCTGGAGGCGGAGGGTCAGCCGGAGCGCGAAATCCTGTTCAGCGAGCAGTTTGCCTGCGTGGAGTGCGGCGTCAGCATCGGTGAGATCGCCCCGCGCAACTTCTCGTTCAACTCCCCCTTTGGCGCCTGCCCGGAGTGCCACGGCCTCGGCGTGTACACCGAACTCGACCCCGACCTGATCCTCGACCGGAGCAAGTCGGTGAACGAGGGCGCGATCATCCCGTTCGCCGACACCTCCAGCGAATACTTCCCGCAGATGTTCGCGGCGCTGGCCAAAGCGTTTGAATTCAGCCTGGACACTCCGCTGGAACAATTGACCGAGGCGCAGACCAAGCCGCTGCTGCACGGCTCCCCCAAGAAGATGCCGCTCTCCTACACCAACCGGCATGGATATCGCCGCAACTACGAGGCGCGCTTCGAGGGCGCCATTCCTATTTTGAACCGGCGCTACCGGGAAACGTCTTCCCAGATCATCAAGGAAGACATTGAACAGTATATGTCGAGCCGCCCGTGCCCGGCGTGCAAGGGCGACCGCCTGAAGCCGGAGACGCTGGCTGTACTGCTCGCCGGTCGCAACATTAGCCAGATCACGGAGCTCTCCATCGGCAAGGCGCTGGAGTTTCTGGCGGGGCTGGAACTGACCGAACGGCAGCAGACCATCGGCGAACGGATCATTAAGGAGATTCGGGCGAGGCTGGGGTTCCTGAACAACGTGGGGCTGAACTACCTCACCCTGAACCGGGCCGCCGCCACCCTCGCCGGAGGGGAGGCGCAACGCATCCGGCTCGCCACGCAGATCGGCTCCGGCCTCATGGGGGTGGTCTATATCCTCGACGAGCCGAGCATCGGCCTCCACCAGCGCGACAATCGGCGCCTCATCGAGACACTGGTCCGCCTGCGGGACATCGGCAACACCATCCTCGTGGTGGAGCACGACGAAGAGACGATCCTCGCCGCCGATTACGTGATTGACATCGGCCCCGGCGCCGGGGAAAACGGCGGGCACGTGGTGGCGGTCGGCACCCCGGAGGAGGTGGCCCGGAACCCGCGCTCCATCACGGGGCAGTTCCTCTCCGGCGCGCGTAGCATTCCTGTTCCCGCCGAACGACGGTCTCCCAACGGCAAATGGCTGGAACTGAAGGGCGCGCGGCAGCACAACCTGAAAAATGTGGACGTGCGCATCCCCCTGGGCTGCCTCGTCGCGGTGACAGGCGTCTCCGGCAGCGGGAAGTCCACCCTCATCCAGGAGACGCTCTATCCGCTGCTCCGCTACAAGGTGTATGGCACGCGCGGCGCCATCGGCAAGCACGCGGAGATGCTCGGTTCCGACTACATTGACAAGGTGATTGACATTGACCAGTCGCCCATCGGTCGGACACCCCGCAGCAATCCGGCGACCTACACGGGGACGTTTGACCTGATCCGCGACCTGTTCGCGCAGACCAACGAGGCGAAGGTGCGAGGGTACAAGCCGGGCCGGTTCAGTTTCAACGTGAAGGGAGGCCGGTGCGAGGCGTGCAAGGGCGACGGCATCCTCAAAATTGAGATGCACTTTCTGCCGGATGTTTATGTGCCGTGCGAGGTGTGCAAGGGGAAGCGGTTCAACCGGGAGACACTGGAGGTGAATTATAAGGGAAAGACTATCGCCGACGTGCTGGACATGACGGTGGGGGAGGCGGTGAGCCTCTTCGAGAGCATCCCGCCGATCCAGCGCAAGTTGACCACGCTGCACGCCGTTGGCCTCGACTACATCCGGCTTGGCCAGCCCGCGACCACGCTGTCCGGCGGCGAGGCGCAGCGGATCAAACTCTCGGCGGAACTCTCGAAGCGCGGCACGGGTCGCACTCTGTACATCCTGGACGAGCCGACGACCGGCCTGCACTTCGCCGACATCGAGAAACTGCTGGAAGTGTTGAACCGTCTGGTGGACAATAAGAACAGCGTGCTGGTGATTGAGCACAACCTGGATGTCATCAAGACGGCGGATTATCTGATTGATATGGGTCCCGAAGGCGGCGACGCGGGGGGATCGGTGGTGGCGACAGGGACGCCGGAGGAGGTGGCGGCGTGCGAGGCGAGCCACACCGGGCGCTACCTGCGGACGCAGTTGGAGCGGGA
>JBBRGS010000128.1:0-10529 GCA_038240635.1 Armatimonadota bacterium | reverse complement strand
ATGGACACCGCTGTGGCCGCGGTGACGCTCCTGCTGAACTTTCGCGCGCAGGACCTCGGCGCCACACCCCTGCAACTGGGGCTGCTCGGCTTCGCGTGGGGCGTTCCATTCACCGCGTGCAGCGTCTTCACCGGCCGGTTGTTGGCGCGGTTCCCCCGTCGTGCGTTGCTCACGGTGGCGGCCCTGCTCAACGCGGCGGTCGTACTGGCGTACGCCGGGGCCACTCAGCCGATCCACCTCATCGCCATGGTGACACTTTCCGGGGTGGCGAACGGACTCTTCTGGCCCGGATTTGAGACGCTGCTTCATAGTTCCCTCCCCGGCGAGACCCATCGGCGCCTGGGGTCGTTCAACCTCGGCTGGACCCTGGGCCTGATGAGCGGGAACGCGGGAGCCGGATTCCTCTATAAGGCGGCGGGGCCGGTTGGCGGCTTCACGGCAATCGCCGGCTTCCTCCTGATCGTGGGAATCCTGCTGAGCCGGGCGCTTCATGAGGGAGAGCGCTCACTGGCGCTCGATGTCGCCTCCGAGGACGGTTTCGCCCATACTCCCGCAGAGGATCGCATTCCTCAGGCGCGCCGGGCCGGGTATCTTCAACTCGCCTGGACCGGCAACTTCTTTCTTTTCTTCGCCTCGTCGGTGGGCGGAACCCTTTTCCCCAAGCTGGGCCGCACCCTGGGTTTTGGCGATGGCGTCATCGGCCTCATATTGGCGGTCGTTGTGGCGGCGCAGGCCCTCTGCTTTTTCTGGATGCTGGCTACCCATCGGTGGCACTATCGCGCCGCGCCGCTCGCCTGGGCGCAGGCCCTCTCCCTGATCGGCCTGATCCTCATCGTGCTGGGTCAGTCCATCGGTATGTTTGCGTTGGGGTTCGCGCTGCTCGGTTTTGGGCGCGGCGTCACCTACACCTCCGGCCTCTACTACAGCCTCGATTCCGATGCGGCGGAGGGGCACAACACCGGACTCCACGAAGCGATCATCGGGTCGAGTATGTTTCTGGCACCGCTGATGGCGGGCATCTCCGCCACAGTGGGATCGCTGCGAGCGCCGTTCATCCTGTCCGCGGCGCTGGTCACTTTGGCGATGGGGGCGCAGGTCCTCCAATGGCGTCGCCTGCCCGCGATCACCGCCTCCAATCCCACGGAAGCGTCGGGCGTTTAGTACTCCGCCAGGGCCGGTTCGTCGTTCTCGCTCCGGCGTGTCCATGCCGACAGGGTGCCGACAGTGGCGGGGAAGACTTCATCGCGGCGGGTCTTCATCACTTCGCCGACGCGCGGCTCACTGCCTTAATCGGGAGAGGTGTCAAGATACGTGACGCCCGCGTCAATCGCGTGATTGAGGCAGCGCACGGCCTGCTCGCGCGTCACCTGCTTCTTGCTGAAAGAGGCGGCGCCGAACCCAATGAGCGGAACCCGCACTCCGGTGGCGCCGAGATCGCGCTGAGACGTTAACTTCTGAGCCATGCCACTCAGGGTTGGAGTTTCGTATCACTTTTCAATCCGATGGGATAAAGGGTGGCGGAGTAAGCCAAAACCGTCTGACCACGGGAAACGAGGAATTACAACCTTCACCAACCGATTTTGTGTTCGTTTGGGCAGACAGACTGGGAGACGCGAAAACGCGGGCGAAAGATCGCTCTTCCGCCCGCGTGATCCGTTTGAAACGCTGAGACTACTGCTGGTCCGCCGGGTCGCCATTCGGGTCCTGGCTGGCAGGGAGGACTCCTCCTGAGGCGTCGTCCGCCGGGTCTCCGTAGGGATCCTGGCTCGCAGGCAATACGTCCTGGCCGGGAGGAGCGTACCCGGCGGCGTCGGCCTGATTGGCGGGGTCGCCATACGGGTCCTGGCTGGCGGGGAGAACTCCGCCTGCGGCCTGATTGGCGGGGTCGCCGTCCGGGTCCTGACTGGCGGGAAGAACCTCCTGGCCCTGAGACTGGTTATTGTGCCCGCCGCCGAGGATTTCGCTCACCGTTTCCAGGATGCCGCCGTGATGCTGGCCCTGGGGCTGCTGCTCATTGTCGTCGCCTCCGGTGAGGAGGTCCTTGATGGCGCCGATGATGCCTTCACTCATGAGAATCTCCTTGATTCAGAGGCTAGTGGTAGTAGGCGAAGTCGGAGGCCTGGCGCTGGTACATCGGGGCTTCTTCGGCGGGGACGCTCACCTGCTTCGGAGGTGTCACCCAATGCACCTGATGCTGAGCGTCGCGGTAGTAGATTCGGCCATTCTTCGAGCGGTAGTACTGGCTCACCGCCGCCCCCGTCGCGTCATTCATGGTGCGGGCGCCGGGATTGGCCTGCGCCTGAGACTGCGCCTGTTGATTGTGCTTGTTATACCAGTAGGCGGCGGCGGCGGCGGCGGTCAGCAGGATCAGTTTCTTCTTCGTGCTCATGCCCTGCTGCGGGGGCCGATTGACCGGCGCGGAGGAGTAGGGGGCCTGACCGACGCGATTTTGCGCGGGCGGCGGAGTGTTGCCGCACCCGGCCAGCCCGACCAGCGACACCATGGAAACGAGGAGCGCTCCCGCCAATGAAAATGAAAGTGACCGCCTGACCATGCCTGCCTCCTTGAGAAAGCGGACGGTGTTCCGCCGCGAAGTGGCTTGCGCCTCTCTATCTATCTGAATCCCAACCGTTATCGTTCCCTGCCCAGACGCCGTATCAACGCTCTGTTTTGCCCCATGAGGGCCACTTCCAAACCTTCCCTGCCGGAGACAGAGACAGCTCGGTCGGCGCAACAGGCGACCCCTTGCGAATCTCACGTTTCAATCGCTTCGGTTTGACGAATAACCATGCAGCCGCCGTACTATATCCTCCGGCGGCTGCGCCTTCCCGCCCTGGAGTCCCTGATGATTTTCCATGCCGCCTTCATGGCGCTGTACTCCTTCCTGTTTGCTTTGTTCGTGTATTTGCTGCGCGCCACGGGGCGCGGGTTTCCCACCGCTATCCCTCCCTTCGACTTCCTGTTGCTCTGCCTGGCGACCTTCCGCGTCACCGAGTTGATTACGTGCGATTCCATCACCCGGTTCATGCGGGAGCCGTTCCTGACTCGCCGCAAGGAGCGAAAGCCGGACGGCGAGACCGAGGAGAAGGTGAAACCGGCGGGCGGCGGCATCCGCAGGACGCTGGGCGAACTGATCATCTGCCCCTGGTGCATCGGCGTCTGGATCGGGACGCTCCTCGCTTACTTCTACCTTTGGACGCCAGGCATCGCGCGGGTCTTCCTGCTGGCCACCAGTGTGGCGGGAGGCGGGATTATGTTTCAACTCTTCACCAAATGGCTCGACAAAATCTCGGACCGATAGCGCGCCCCTCGTCCCTGTAAATGAAGGGGAAACCCGCCTTCCCCGGCGAACCAAGACATGAGGGCCGCGCGCCGCTGCGGTCCGCCTCTCGCGGAACGCCCGGCGAGACTCTTTCTTAGGATAAGGATGCTCTCATGCCCGAATCGTTCGACCGACGCCAATTCCTCCAGCGCGCGGCGATGACCGGCGCGTCCGCCGCAGGCCTGGCCACCCTCGGCGCGTCCCTCGCGCCCGCCGCCCTGGCGCAGGAGATCAGTTATACCCCGAAGGCCAAGCCCCTCACTCCCAACGAAAAACTCAACCTCGCCTGGATCGGCGTGGGCGGCCAGGGCGGCAGCGACATCGGAAACTTCGAGAACGAGAATATCGTGGCCGTGTGCGACGTGGACGACGCCCGCGCCGCCGATACCTACAAGAAGTTCCCCAACGCCAAGCGGTACAGCGATTACCGGGAACTCCTCGACAAAGAGGGCAAAAATCTCGACGGCGTGGGCGTCAGCACGCCGGACCACTCCCATGCTCCCGCCACGATGATGGCGCTTCAGATGGGCAAGGCGGTCTACACGCAAAAGCCGCTCACGCACAACGTTTCCGAGGCCCGCGCCCTGATGGAGGCCGCCCGCAAACTGAAGGCCGTCACGCAGATGGGCAACCAGGGCCATCCCTCCTACGCCCGGCTGGTGGAGGTCGTCCGAGAGGGCATCGTGGGAGGTGTGAAGGCGGTTCACGTCTGGACCGACCGCCCCATCTGGCCGCAGGGCATGGACGCCCCCACCGGGACTGAAACCGTCCCCTCCACCCTGCACTGGGACCTGTGGCTGGGACCGGCGGCGGCGCGGCCGTACCACTCCGCCTATCTGCCGTTCGTCTGGCGCGGCTGGTGGGACTTCGGGACCGGAGCGCTCGGCGATATGGCGTGTCACCTGATGGATGGCGCCTTCTGGTCGCTCGGCCTGAAGTACCCGCTCTCCGTGGAGTCGGAAGGCGCCCCGCTGAAGCCCGAAGCCGCTCCCGACTGGATGACCGTCCATTACGAATTCCCCGCGCGAGGAACCATGCCTCCCGCCACCCTGACCTGGTATGACGGCAAGAAGGACGGGAAGCCGAACCGTCCTCCGGCGGACCTGTCGCAGGGAGTGGCGCTGCCGGACAACGGGTCGCTCTTTGTAGGCGAGCGTGGGACCCTCTTCGTCAACCACGGCCAGCCGCCTCAACTCATCCAAAACGGCAAACTGGTGGACATCAACGAGCCGATGGCGTATCTTCCCCGCGTGGCCGATCATTATCAGCAATGGGCGCAGGCGATCAGGGCGGGCGGTGGCCCCACCGGCAGCAACTTCGATTACGCCGCCCCGATGACCGAATCGATCCTGCTCGGCATCGTGGCCTTCCGCGCGGGCGAGAAGCTGAACTGGGACGCGAAGCGGATGCGGGCCACCAACAGCCGCAAGGCCGATGAGTTCGTGCATCACCAGTACCGCAAGGGATGGAAGTTGTAGCCGCCGCCTTGGCGAGAGTCTGGCTCGGCATGGGGTCCAATCTCGGCGACCGGAGCGCCCACCTGCGGGAGGGCCTCCGGCGCCTGAAGCGGTGGGGCTGTCTCACGGCGGTCTCCTCCGTCCTCGAAACACCTCCCTTCGGCCCGGTGAACCAGCCGGACTTCCTGAACCTCGTGGCGGAATTTGGTACGGAATACGCGCCCCTCACGCTCCTGCGCGCGGCTCAGGCCATTGAGCGCGCCGTGGGCCGCCGGACAACGTACCGCTGGGGGCCGCGAGTCCTCGACATTGACCTGCTGATGTACGATGGTCTGATGTGGGAGACGCCGGGCCTGTCTCTTCCGCACCCCCGCATGGCTGAGCGCGACTTTGTGATGACTCCCTTGGAGGAGATCGCTCCCGATCAGGCGGCCTGGGTCCGAACGGTCCAAAGGAAGTAGCCGCCATGCCTGGCACGCTTGTTTAATGTCATAATCAGTCAACATGAATCGCTGGGTGAAGTGGGTGAGGCAGGACTGAAAGGCTGACCGCGTGCGCACCGACCGTGACTATTATCGCATCCTCGGCCTGGACCGCAAGGCGACCGCCGAAGAGATCAAGCAGCGGTACCGCGCGCTGGTCCGCGAGCATCATCCCGACGTGAACCCCAATCAGCACGCCGGGATGGGGCAAAATACGTTCCTCCAGATTGTGGAGGCGTACCAACTCCTCAGCGACCCGGATAAGCGCAAGGAGTACGATCAGGTGTGGAACCGGCGCGCCGCTCCCTCCGCCGCCGCCGGCGCTCCTAAAACCGGCAATGGCCCCGCCGTCATCGAAGGGCTGCTGGCCGAGGCGCGGCGCTACTTCGAGGCGAAGGAGACCAGCGAAACCGTCCGCACCTGCCGCCGCATCCTGCAACTCGACAAGGAGAACTCGGCGGCGTTTGAACTCCTGGGAGACGCCCACGTCACCCTGAAGCGAAACGAAGAGGCGATCTCCTACTACACGATGGCGCAGCAGTTCGCGCCGAACCATTCTGCGGAGGTCACGGCCAAAATCGAGCGCCTGATGAAGCGGGAGGAGAAGGTCCTCCACGAGGCGATCCACGGCAAGCCGATCTACAAGCGCGCCCCGGCGATGGCCCTCATCATCGCGATCCTCCTGATGCTGGCCGTCTGGGGCTTCAGCCTGCGAGCGGGGCCGCCGATGCAGGGGTTTGCCTTCTTCGACGCTACGCCTGCCCATGCGCTGGGACTGTTCCTCCTCGACGCCTTCCTCCTCGGCTCAACCCTGGCGGCCAGTGGAGTGATCGCCCGCTACGACGATGAGATGCTCGCCGCCATCACCGGAGACCGCTCGGCCAGCTCCACCCCGCCGCTCGGCCTGCTGATCCCCATTGTCAGCCTGCTCAACTTCTACCTCGCTGTCATCGCCTACCTCATCTACGCGCTTATGCATGAGCGGTTCTCGCTCTCGTTCATCAAGGCGGCGCTGGCCCTGCTCGCGCTGGGGCTGGTGTTCGCCGCGCCGCACTCCGAATCCCTCATCCAAATTATGCTGTACGGCACAGGTCCGGCGTTCGCTATCATGTGTGGTGGATGGCTCATCGCCGACGTGGCGCGTCCGCACTGGTAAAGCTACCCCGTCGGCGCTGGTAAAGCTACCCCGTCGGCGTTGGTCAGGCCGCCGCGTCCCACGAGGCAGCCGTCACCCCCGGCCTCCTCTCCGGCTCCGTTCGTTCAACTGGGAGCGTTCGCATGGAAGATGCCCGCATCACTGTTCCGATGATTCAACAGTTCAAGGATCATGGCCGGAAGATCACCATGCTCACCGCCTATGATGCGACGATGGCTCGCCTGGTGGACGCCGCCGGGATTGACATCGTGCTGTGCGGCGATTCGCTGGGCAATGTGATCCTGGGCTACGAGAACACGCTGCCTGTCACGCTCGACATGATGGTGCATCACACGGCCGCGGTGGCGCGGGGGGCGCGCCGGGCGCTGCTCATCGCCGATCTCCCCTTCATGAGTTACCAAACCAGTCTGGAGGACGCCGTGCGCGCGGCGGGCCGCCTCATCCAGGAGGGCGGAGCGCAGGCGGTCAAACTGGAAGGCGGCTCCCCTTACATTCAGGACGTGGTGCGGCGGCTGGTGGAGATCGGCATTCCGGTGATGGGGCACCTCGGCTGGACGCCGCAGTTTGTGAACGCGATGGGCAAGGCGTCGGTGCGAGGCCGCACCCGCGACTCCGCGCAGGAAATCCTCGATCAGGCGCGCGGCCTTCAGGACGCCGGAGCGTTCGCCATCGTGCTGGAAGTGACGCCGGAACGGCTCGCCAATCTCATCACCGACACCCTCACCCTGCCGATCATCGGCATCGGCGCCGGGCCGGGCTGCGATGGGCAGGTCCTCGTCTCCTACGACATGCTTGGCATGGACGAGACTCAGACCTTCCGCCACGTCAAGCGGTACACCGACGCCGGGCGACAAATCTTTCAGGCGTTTGAGCGGTACCGCGACGACGTGATGAAGGGCGCCTTCCCCGAACGCCGACACAGTTTCGCCATGGACGAAGACGAACTCGCCGGTCTCGACGAAGGCAGTTGAGCGGACCAGTATCTGACGCCAAACGGGGGATAAGTGGATATCATTCTTGATCCAAAGGCGATGCGGGAGACATGCACCCTGGCTCGCCTGTCGGGCATGAGCGTTGGCTTTGTTCCGACGATGGGCGCTCTCCACAACGGCCATCTGTCGCTGCTGCGCGCCGCCCGCGCCGAAAACGAGGTGGTGGCCGCCAGCATCTTCGTGAATCCCACTCAATTCGGCCCGTCGGAGGACCTGGAGAAGTATCCCCGCCCCCTCGAAGCGGACCTGAACATGTGCGAGGAGGCGGGCGTCAACCTCGTCTTCACCCCCGCCCGCGAGGCGCTCTACCCCGCCGGGTACGCCTCCTTCGTGGACGTGGAAGGACTGACCGACCGCTGGGAAGGCGAGGTCCGCAACGGCCACTTTCGCGGCGTCGCCACCATAGTGCTGAAACTCCTCCAAATCGTCGGTCCCGACCGGCTCTACATGGGGGAGAAGGATTATCAGCAGTTGCAGGTTATCCGCCGCATGGTTCGGGACTTTCACCTCACCACCCAGGTCGTGGGATTGCCCACGGTGCGCGACGCTGATGGGCTGGCGCTCTCCTCACGGAACGCCTGTTTATCCCTGGAGGAGCGAAAGAAATCTCTCATCCTGCCGCGCACGCTCCATCATTGCCTCGGCTTCATCGAGGACGGCGAGCGGCGCGCGTGGGAAGTTCAGCGGGCCGGCCTCGATTATCTCTCCGTGGAGGGCGTCGCCACCGACTACTTCGCCGTGGTGGACCCCGACACGCTGCGCCAACTCGACATCATCGGGCCGCGCGCCGCGCTGCTGGCCGCCATCCGCGTCGGAAACACCCGTCTGATTGATAATCGCATCTGGAATGAGGCGCCTCAGCCGGAAGGACTCACGCACGCCGACCTGGGCTGACCGCCTCCCCGCTCCCCTTCGAGAGGTATACCGATGGCCAATACCGCCGCCCGACCCACCCTGTATGGCCATCTCCGGGGGGTGCGGGGATGAACGTCGCGCTGCTGGGCGCGGGCGGATACGGCACGGCCCTCCTGCGGCCCCTTACCGACAACGGCCATACCGTGAGGCTGTGGGACCGCGATCCCGCTCTGCTGGCCGAAATCGCGTCCCGTCGCGTGAACCCGCGCTATCCGTATCTCGAAGGCTTCACCCTGCCGGACGCTGTCACGCCGACCCTTTCCATGCCTGAGGCGGTGGAGGGAGTGGACGCCGTGGTCTCCGCCGTCTCCATCGCGGGGCTGCCGGAGGTGTACGCCGCCCTCGCCGCCGCATGGCCGGCCGATTCGCCGCTCTCTCTCATCGGCATCTCCAAGGGAATCACGCCCGCCGGTCAACTCCCCGACGCCCTCGCCCGCGAAGCGTTCATCGGCCTGTCGCTCCGATACGGCCATCTGGCGGGACCGGCCTTCGCGCAGGATTTGATCCACCGGGCGCCGGTCGCGCTGGTCGCCGCATCGCCCCACGAGGAGATTATCCGCAGCGCCCGGCGCCTCTTTGGAACGCCATATCTCTGGGTGTACACCACGGACGACGTAACCGGGATTGAGGCGGCGGCGGCGGCGCGAACCATCCTCAGCTTTGTGTTCGGAGGTCTCGCGGGCTTTCCGGGGGTGGACCGCAGCACGCGGGCGTTCATCTTATCGCGGGCGCAGGCGGAGATCGCGCGTTTCGGCATGGCGATGGGCGGCCAGGCGGTCACCTTCGCGATGGACAGCCCCTGCGCCCCGGCCACCCTGGGCGACCTGTACCTGTGCGACGATCCCGGCAGCCGCAATTGGCAACTGGGCCATAAAGTGGCGGCGGGAACTCCGCTGGCGACTGCGCTGACCGAGCTCCAGGGGGTCGCCGAGTGCGTGACGAACGCGGCGGTAGTTCACCGGCTGGCCGAACGATTTCGGCGCCAAACTCCGGCGTGGGAACTGCCCTGGTGCGAAGCGGTCTGGCGCATTTGCCACGAAGGCGCATCGGTGGAGAGCGCGCTGGAGGTGATCCGCGCCCGATCTGCCCGGCTTCTCCCGGCTAAATAAAGAAGACCGGCGACGCTCAGCCGTAGGGAGGGGTTTCCGCGACGAGCGCGCCGCCGCACGACGATCCCGCGCCCGCCGTGCAACCGAAGCAGTGGCGCGCGGTGACAATGCGTCGCCGCTCCAGCGCGGCGAGATCGAAGTCGTGGATGGTTTGAGGCGCGCCCTCGGTGAGGGGCAGGCCGACCATCTGATTGAAATCACAGTCGTGCAGGCGACCGTCCCACGAGACACTGATGAGGTCCCGGCACATCAATCCGTCGAGGGTGGCGGGGTTGAAGGCGTTTTGCAGCGTCTCCATGTAGCGCTCCTCCTCTCCGGTGCGGCGGAGGTCAAGGAGGAAGCGGCGGATCGGCATATTCGTAATGGTGAAGAGGCGATTGAACACGATGCCGTACCGCTCACGCAATTCGTGATGATAATCGGCCTCCAGCGCCGCCTGCGGGGGCGGGAGGTTCGGTCCCGACGGGTTGTAGACCAGATTGAGGGTGAGGCCGGAGTTCGGCTGACCATAACCCACATCGTTGAGGCGACGCAGGGCGCGGATGCTCGCCTGGAAGACTCCCCGGCCCCGTTGCGCGTCGGTCGTCTCCTCGGTGTAGCACGGCAGGGACGCGATCAGTTCCACCTGATGGTCGCGGAAGAAGGTCGGCAGGTCGGATAATCCCGGCTCAAATTGCACGGTGAGATTGTGTCTCACGCAGGCTGTGGCCCCAGCCGCGCGCGCGGCCTGCGCCAGTTCTCGAAACAGGGGGTGCAGTTCAGGGGCGCCGCCCGTGATGTCTACCATGTCAAATCGATGGGAGCGGATGACGGCGATCACGGCGTCCATCGTCTCGCGGGACATGGCTTCGGTGCGGAGCGGCCCGGCGTCCACGTGGCAATGGGCGCAGGCCTGATTGCAACGCTTGCCGACGTTGACCTGAAGAGTGGAGACGCTCCGGGCGCGCAACACCGCGACGCCGTGCCGGGCGCACGTTTCCTGAAAACTGAGGGGAGTATGTGAAGTCATAATCAGGGTCAACCACCCTTGTAGAGAGTCCCCAGGGTTGACCTGAGCCTCACCCTTACGTTTCGTGGATGCGGTGGCTGGGTTCCT
>JBBRGS010000127.1:0-10828 GCA_038240635.1 Armatimonadota bacterium | reverse complement strand
GTCGTCGGGGCTAATTGGGGCTGTGGGATCCCGCCTCCACGACCTCGAACTGGATTTCCGACGTGTACACATCGGCCTGCGGCGAAGGTTTGGGCTGAGGCCCCGGCTCCGGCGCCGGGTCCGACACCTCCACCAGGTCCCGCGTTTTCGCCATGGCGAAGGTCAGACCCAGGCCTGCGTTCACGCCGACGCCGAACTGACGGAGGACCTCTTCGGCCTGTTCGGGCTGCGCGAAGAGGAACGCCTTAACGCGCTCGGTGCCGGCGGTGTCCGCCACATACGCCTTCTGTTCGCTGGTCACCGGGTCCTTCGTGGGGATGAAGAGGGTCTGACCGGCGGTCACTGCGGCGTCATCGGCCTTGCCGGAGCGCGGGAAGAGGAGGTTGATCCGTCCACTCGTGCCCCGCTCCATCATCACGAGAGCGCCCGTCGCGCCCACCTTCACCTGAAACTTAAACTTCGCTTTCACCGACACCGGGGTGAGGTTAGGGGTCATTGTGACCTGTATCTGATCGGTGTTCCGGTTCTCTCGGTTATACAGGTCAAACAGGGTGGACGGTTTGGGGTTCGGGGTGGGCGGCGTCGGGGAAGGCGATGCGTCCTTTGATTCAAACATCAGCACGTCCACGTACGGCTGTGACAGCGTGGGGTGCTGAAGGTCATCGGTGCCTTCCACCACTTTGCCGGAGACTTCGTTGTGGAGGTTTCCCCATTTTTCCTTGTCGCCGTTGAGATAATCGAGGATGGATACCGTAAAGACGCCGTGCGGCTTCCCTTTCTCCGGCCCTTCTTCCGCTTCGTATTCGGCGGCGCGCTCGTTCTTCTTTGTGGCCGTGAAGTAGCAGACGCGCCCGGTCCCCTTATCCAGGTTCTCCACGGAATCGGCGGCGTTCACCTCGATCAAATCCTTGCTGCGGGTTCCCAGCCGCTTGCGCTCGTAGTAACGGGTCTTGAACTTCCGCTTAAGGCCGAGTTTGCTGTTGAGCGCGCGCGACATCCCGCCGGAGAAACATGAATCCATGATCGCGGTGCGGCTGACGGCGGGAATGGCGTTGATCCGCTGATAGAGCGCGTCGGCGGTCAGATCGAACGCGTCGGTGTTCTGGCTGGCGTCCCCAGGGAGGAGGACGGCGTCCCCATTAGCGGTGCGGGTGCCGTGCCCCGCGTAGTAGAAGACAAAGCGGTCGGTCGGCTTCACCTTCGATTTCATGGCGTCGAGCGCGTTGAGGATCGCCTGTTTCGTCGCTTTGCCGTCGGTGAGGAGCGTGGTTTCAAAGTGATACTTCCCCAGGGCGGCGGCCATGGAGGTCGCGTCGTTCACGGAGCCGTCAAGGTTCGCGCCGTTCAGGCCGGGATACTGATTGATCCCGACGAGGAGCGCCTGATCGGCGGCATGACCGGACGTAGGCCAGGCCAGGGCGGCGACAGCGAGAGCGACGGGCGCCCAGCGCCTCCGGTCAAACGGGCTGATCCGCGCGACCAAATGACAATGACGCAGGGAAGGCGGTAGCGTCCGCGAGGAGTGGAGCCAGGTCATCGGGGGGTCCTTTGGGGCGTTCGAGTGATGAAGCGATGTGAATGAGGACGACAGTTGACGAACGACTAGCGGAGGCGAGAGGGCGGCGGGGCGATGGTCACGCGGGAGGTCCAGGTATTGAGTTGGGCGCGCGGGTCACGGGTGCGGGGGCCGCCCGCCACGCAGGACCAGCCCTCGACGGCGTAATCGCGGACGAACGCCTCATCCAGCCAGAGGAAGCCCTGATCGCCCCAGTTGGGTCCCCAGGAGTTGACCATGCGAAAGGCCTTCAGGGTGTCATCGTAGCCGACGACGGTAATGGCGTGCAGCCCGATGAGGTCGCTGCGCTTCGGGTTCTCCAGCGTGAGATGGTAGACATAATCAGGCGGGACGCCTTTTTTCGGGAAGTCGTCGAAGATAGGGATCGCCATCACAAACGGCTGCTTCGTCTCGGCGAGGAATGTTTTCAGCGCGTCGAGATCGGGAGCGGATTTGCCGAACGGCTTTCCAACGAAGAGGTGAGCGATGTCGAGCGCTTTGTACCGGCTCGCTTTTCGGACGGCCGGGGGTTCAGGCTGGCCTTTGTAATTTTTCGCGTCGTAGGGCATATCGGACAGCGCGGCGCAGCCATGCTCCTTCAGGAATTGGAAGGCGTCCGCGATTTGCATCCCGTTATCCGCGCCTTTGTTATTTTGGTTGTAGACGAACGCCGGGCTGAATATCAGCGTTTCCTTCGCCCGTTCCTCTTCGCTCAACCGCCGGTTTTTGGCGATGGCGTAAGTGTAATTATAGTAGGCCGACGACCAGCCGACGCACGATCCCTGAGGCCCCTGATTACGCACCGGCGGCAGGTACTCGGTGAGCAGCACGCGCGCCGGGCGGTCCCCCGGTGGAGCGGGAGCGACGCGGAAGCTCGGCGTGCGGTCAAAATCGAGGGGATCGGACGGAATGGCCCCCATGCCGGGATATTCCAGGCTGCGGGTGCGCACCGGCCTGCGCCCGGCTTCAACAATCCATTTCACGCCGCGTTCCACCACCGGGCGACTGAGGTCCTGGGCGTGTCCCCTGCCCCCTCCCATAGCGAACCCGACGAAACACGCGGCCGCCAGGATGAGCGGGGCCACGGAGGCGCTCGGCAAGCGGCGGCGGAACGCTTTCCGGGGAACACGTCGGAACATGGGGGAACTCCTCATGAGGGAAGCGACCAAACGTTTGCCGCTGGGCGGCAATTTGGCGCATCATGGATGTGGACATCAATTCGCCTGCCTGAGTGGACCCTCCTCTAACCGGCTCCGTTCCATGCCTGTTGGAGGCCGGGTCGGGAAGCGCGTGGAGGAGTCGCTGGCTCATTTATAATAACCGAAGTTTGCGTATCCCTGGGGAGGAGTCGCGGAAGCGGTTCCCGAATAGCAGAGGGAAATCGGTCCATGCAATGCAGTACGCGTCAGGCCGGAGTGTCGGGCGCGACAGGCTGATGAAGCCGCCGGAGCGCTCGGCCGGGCGACGGCGGCCTGCGATCCCCTTCCCTCTTCGTTCACCACGCGGGTCTAACCCAGGTATGACCTTACCGGCGCGTTCCCGGCGCTCACCTCTTCATCCCTCAGAAAGGACACTGCATGAAGCGCATGACGAAGCGCCTGAAGGTTTCGGCGCTGCTGCCGTTGGCGTTGCTGACTCTGCTGCTGCCCGGCGTCCTCGTGGGGTGCGGCGGGAGCGACAGCGGCGATTCCACGGGAACGAACGCGACCGTGCCCACCGGGCTGGTGGACGCTCAAACCGCGTTTTGGAAGGCGTTCGTTCTGCAGGACACCCCGACGCTCCACTCCTTATTCATTGACGCCGAATGGGACACCGTCTGGAAGGACGCCTTCGCGGAGGTGTACGCCCGGCGCCGACCGCTGTCGCTGAGCTTCCCCCGGATCGAGCTCACCAAGCAGTTTCAAAAGGTGGGCAATAACGACTTTTCGTTCAACGGCCCCAGTGAACTGACGTTTCAGGCCCTCGCCGACATTCATGTCAAGGACGCCAGCCTGGGCGAATACGACCTGGTTGATGGAAAGGCTTACACGCAGACCTGGCGGTGGCACTTCCTCTGGAGCAAGCAAAACGGCCAGTGGAAAATCTCCTACTCCCAGCCCGTGGACTTCGTGGATCGTCCCATCCTCCAGCGCACCGTGGTGGTGAACTAGCGCCGCCGAGGCGGCCACTCCTCCCCGAACGACCCTGCACGAAGGTTCGGGGAGGAGTGGCTTGACTATGGCAACGCTCGCCGAGGGGTTTTCGGCTTACAGCTCGGCGAGCAGAACCTCCCGCCCGCCCTCGGTGGCGCTCTTCACCGCTCCCGCGACCATCGCCAGGCTGCGGAGGTTGTCCGCCGAGGAGCATTCCGGCTCGCGGCCTTCGCGCACCGCCGCCACGAACTCGGTGAGAAGCGGGTCGCGGTCGCCGTAGCCCAGTTCATCGGAGGGAATCTGTTCGCGGATCGGTTCGGGCGCCCGGTGCGTCCATGTGCGCCAGATGTCGTTCCCTTCCCACGTGAGGGTGCCGCGCGGCCCTTCGATGCGCCACTCGCCGTTCCAGCCGGTGTGCTGCCCCACCGCGCACCCGACGCCGCGATGGACGGCGCGCAGGTTCCCCTCAAAGGTGAAGATGGCGACGTGACTCGCGTCGCCCTGGTGCCAGCCCCACGCCGGATTCCACGTAACGCACTGCACGGAGACGGGGTCCTTGCCGAGGACGTACCGGATCATGTCGAAGTGGTGGATGCCCATGTCCTTGGTGAACATGAACGGCTGCGTGACGTAATGCGACCCTGGCGAATCGGCCCAGGGCATGGTGAAGACGATGTCCACCAGCCCCGGCTCGCCGATGATTCCTTCGGCGACGAGGCGGCGCGTGGTGCGCGGCTGGCCTCCGAAGCGATAGTTCTGGGTGATCATGTGGCGGCGGTCGGCCCGCTTCGCCGCTTCGACCATGCGCTTCGCCGCGTCGTAGTCGCCGGACATCGGTTTCTCGCCGAAGACGTGGAGGCCCGCGTGAAACGCCGTGTTCGCCACCGCTTCGTGGGCGTCGGGCGGCGTCACGTCGCACACGAACTCGGCGGAAACACTCGCCACCGCCTGCTCCAGCGTCTCGAACACCTGCGATTCGGGGAGACCATACTCCTGGATCGCGCGGTCGCGGTTGGCCGCGAACGGCTCCACGTACCCGACCCACTCCACCTCCGGGTGCTTCCGGCCCAGGGTGAGCCAGTGAAGCCCTCGGCCTCCCAGCCCAACCAGTATCCCTTTCAACGGCTCGCTTGTGTCACTCATCTGGACTTCGCCTCCATGACTTGATTGGAACGGTGGAATTGCCTGAGGTGGACCGTCCTGCGCGCGGAAGATGGAGCGATGACGATGACCCGGCGAAGGAGCGGTTCCGTCCCTCCCGTTTCTTCCCAGGGACCGAACTCCCTGCTGAGCGAGGGCGAATCAATGGGCGTGGAGCGTCCCTCTCCCACCTCATCACTTGCCATGCGTCGGAAAAAGTCGACCCCTCCCGCGTAGGGTATCGTTTATTCCTCTTCCTCGCTCTCGTCGAACTCCTCACGACCGAGCGATTCGCGCGCGCCGTGGCGGAGGCGGTAGACCTGGACCGTCTCTGTCCCTATCATCTCGAAAAGGATGCGATACCGGATGCGGCCCTTCCCGTAGAGCAGCTGCCGAACGTCTCTCCCCAGCTCTTCAGACTCCGGCGCGAGCGCACAGCGACCGGGCAGCGTCTCCAGGGATAAGATCGTACCGATCAATCCGTTCTGCCATCGGTCAGCCGCCTCGGGCGAGCGTTCTTTCAACCAGAGGAAAACAGCTTCGATATCCGCCAGCGCGGACGGAGCGATCTTAACCTGATACGCCATGCTTTTCCCGGAGCGCCTCCAGCGCCTCGCGGGCCGGGCGACCCTCGCCGCGATGGAATTCCTTCATAGCCTGACGCACGGCGGCCACGGTTTCTGCGCGCTCCACCCGATCCAGTAGTTCCTGATACGACCGAGCGTCCTGAACGACGATTTCCGCTTTACCATTCACGGTCAGGACGACAGGAGTTTTCTCCCGCTTCATGCGCTCCAGATACTCGTCGGGATTCCTCTGGAAATCGCTCAGCGAATGTATTTCAGATAGATTGATCATGAGTCCTCCACGGGAACAGATCCGCTCACGTTAACAGCAGGGTCTCATAGGCGTTACTTTTCGTCAACCATGCCAGGGCTGTCTCGTCACCGCCTCCTTTGAGCGCCCTTCTGAGCAATGGAGGATTGGAGGTCTTTGCCACACGGGTGAAGAGAGACGTCTGCCGTCATCCCGCGCGGCGGGGCCGGATGGACAGCCGATTGTCGTATCCAGTAAACCGTGTGGCGGGAATTCCGGCCCATGACGGCGAAACTGACTCCACCGACGGTAAAATGGATGCAGCCAAACGCCGGTTTCCGGTGTCTATAAGATGACGCGCCTCGCCGAAGCCGCCGCCGCCTCCCCGACGCGCATGGCGTGGCCCTCATCCGCTCCCTCGTTCAAAAGGTTTTCTCGTCCTGAGCCTGCGTCGCTCGCGCCCCCGTTACCCCGGAGAGCCTCTCCCGTGTGGCGAGCGCCTGATGGCGTGGACCTTTACACGGCGGTCGCCGCTCACCGTGGCGCATCGCGCTTTGTCGAAGCGTCGCCCCTCCTTCGGCTCAGGGAGGCGGCCCGTTTCGACCTTATTGACCCCTATGACTGAATTCGATCTGATGCAGCAGTTACCCCGCCGCGAGGTCCTGAAGGGGGCCGCCGTCTCGCTCGCCTCCCTGGGATCAGCCCTCGCCATGGAAGGCGTCCTGGCGGCGGCCAAACCCGCTCCAGCGGCCAAACCCGCGGCCCCCGCCGCGAAAGGCCCCACCCTCCCCTGCGGCGTGATCGGCCTGGGCCTCCAGGGCCGGGAACTCGTGGGCATCCTCGGCCGTCATCCCATGACCGAATGCGTGGCGCTCTGCGACACCTACGAACCGTACGTCAAGCGAACCGCCACCGACGCGCCCAAAGCCGCCACCTACTCCGATTATCGCCAGCTCCTCGCGTCACCGGCTGTGAAGGCCGTCTTCGTGGCGACCCCCTCGCACCAGCACAAGCAGATCGTTTTGGACGCGATCCAGGCGGGCAAGCACGTCTACTGTGAAGCTCCGCTCGCCGTCTCGATGGAGGAAGCGAAGGCCATCGCGCTGGCGGGCAAGGCGTCGAAGCAGGCGTTCGCGGTCGGCGTGCAGTACCGAGCCAACCCGGAACACCAGCACGCCCGCAAGTTCATGAGCGCCCTGAGCCACCTCGCCGAAGTACGGGGCCAGTGGCACAAAAAGACGAGCTGGCGCCGCGCCGCGCCCAATCCCCAACGCGCCGAGCAACTCAACTGGCGGCTCAACCGCGCCACTTCCTCCGGCCTGATGGGCGAAATCGGGATGCACCAGGTGGACATCGCGTCCTGGTTCCTCAACGCGCGTCCGCTCTCCGTGACCGGCTTCGGCGGCATCATGAACAGCGACTGGGCGAACGACGGCCGCGACGTGCCCGACACCGTGCAGTGCATCGTGGAGTACCCCAAAAATCTGCGCCTCAACTACGACGCTACACTCGTCAACTCGTTCGGCGGCTCCTACGAAGCGTTTTACGGCGCCTACGCCGCCCTCCTCACTCAGGACCTGCGCGCCTGGATGATGAAGGAGGTCGATTCGCCGCTGCTGGGCTGGGAAGTGTACGCCGGGAAGGTGAAAATGGCGGAGACCTCCCCCGACATCGGCATCGTCCTCATCGCCAACGCGACCAAAATCCTCAACGCCGGAGGGGAACCCGGCAAAACCGCGCTCGACACCACCAAAACCCCGCTCTACTGGGCGGTGGAGGAGTTCGCCACCGCGGTGAAGGAGAACCGGCAGCCCGTGAACGGCGCCGCTGTCGGCTACGAAGCCACGGTCGTCGGCAACAAGTGCAACGAAGCGACGTTGTCCAACAGCAAAATCGTCTTCGAGAAAACCATGTTCGACCTCTGACGCGCGGTCTGACCTTAGGGTCCACCCTTCGCAGTTCCACTTATAACCTGGAAGCGCGGGAGGGGAATCGGCGGCGCGGCGCGAACAAGTACGTCGTCCCCTTCTCTTCCCCCGCGCTCCCCAAAGGAGTCCATCCCCTGATGAAACGTGAATCCACCTCCGAGCCGACCGCCGCGTCCGCTCATCCGTCCCGCCGGGACTTTCTGAAGACCGCCGGGACGGCCGCCGTCGCCGTGGCGACCACCTCGGTGGCGGGCGGCGCGCTCGCCTCCTCGCCGAAGAAGAGCGTCCGGTACGCCGTCGCTCCAGGCCGCGTGATCGGCGCCAACGACCGGATCAACATCGGCCACATCGGCTGCGGCGGCCAGGGCAACGCGCACGTCGGCGAGTTAATGAAGTCGCGGCAGGACCTCAATCATATGTCCGTCGCCGTCTGCGACGTGTATGAGAACCGCCTGGAGAGCACCCGCAAGCGAATCGAAGCGCCGGAGAACAAGGCGTACAAGCATTATCAGGACCTCCTCGCCGACAAGGACGTGGATGTCGTCTGGATCGCCTCGCCGGAGCATTGGCACGCGAAGATGGCCATCGCCGCCATCGCCGCCGGGAAGGACGTGTACCTCGAAAAGCCGATGACCCGCACGGTGGAAGAGGCCCTCGCCGTTCACGACGCGGTCAAGGCGTCCGACCGCATCCTCCAGGTCGGTAGCCAGGGGTGCAGCGACTCGAAATGGCACACCGCCGCGAGCGTCATCAAGAGCGGCCGCATCGGGCACAAAGTCTGGAGCCAGGGGAGTTACTGCCGCAACAACCCCAACGGCGAATGGAACTACCCGATTGACGACAACGCCAGCCCCCAGAACCTGGACTGGGACCTGTGGCTCGGCGACGCGCCCAAAATCCCGTTCAGCAAGGAGCGTTACTTCCGATGGCGCAAGTACTGGGACTACTCCAGCGGCATCCTCGGCGACCTGTTCCCGCACAAGCTCAACCCGTTCATGCTCGCCATGTCGGACTGGAGTTACCCGCAGCGCGTCTCCTGCACCGGCGGCATCTACCTCGACACCGACAAGGACCAGCCGCAGCGCGAAGTCGCCGACACGACGATGATGCTGGTGGATTACCCGTCCAACCACACGGTGTTCGTGGCGGGTTCGACGATCAACGAGCAGGGCGTGCCGGAAGAGATTCGCGGCCACAAGGCGACCCTCTACTTCGGCGGCAACGGCGTGGAAGTGCGCCCCGAAGCGCCCTACTCCGACGAAGTGGAAGCCGGGACCGTGGAACTGATCCAGAACGACGACATCAAGCCGGGCGAGAGCATCGAGCAGCACGAGCGGAACTTCCTGCGCTGCGTCCGCAGCCGGAAAGCCCCGAACTGCTCAGTGGACCTGGCGACGCCCGTGATGGTGGCCCTGGCGATGGCGGAACTCGCGTACAAGACGAACCAGCAGGTGCAGTTCGACTCGAAGACGCGGAAAGTCACGACCGGCAAGATGATCGCCGATCATCCCGACAAAACGAGCGACAAGTAATCGCGAGCGTCAGAGTCTCCCGGCCCCGAGCGAAGCGACTTTCGTTCGGCGCCGGGTCAAACCCAGGTTAGTCCTTGAGAGGGGCGCCCTCCGCGTTGCAACGTGACGCCGGGGGCGTCCTTCTCGCGCGCCGACCCATTAAGCCACCTCGCCGAGGGACGGAGGGTGGTTTGCCTGCCCCCCCATGAATTCGCCGTGGGGCTAAAGCCCTCGGCTATTGGCCTGCGGCCCAGCGTCCCCCTGCGGGGACGCCTCCCGTGGCCAACGCTTACCGCCTGAAGAGAATACCTCCGACATCCGTGGTCATCCATTCAGAACGGAGACGATCCGATTGTCACTGGTGTCCCCGCAGGGCGACGCTGGGCCGAAGGCCAACAGCCGAAGGCATTAGCTCCACGGCGGATATGGAGGGCGCAGGGAAGATTCTCTTCAGAAGGAGGGTGTTGGCCACCTGGAGGGAGACGGGTACGCCTTAACCCGGCTTCGGCGCGCTGCCGATGTTGGTGATCATCCAGGTCTTCCCCTCTTTCGTCAGGGTGAACTGGGTCGCGGCGGACCACGCTTTCGTCAGGCTGTCCTGTCGCATGAAGCCGCCCTGCGCGGTGGAGCCTTTGGTCGTCACCTTGCCGATTTTGAAGTTGTCCGCCTGCTTACCCAGCGCGAACCCTTCCACATACACCACTTTCATCGTTTCCAGCAGTTGGTCGCTTTTTTCCCTGGTCGGTTCCTTATCCACGCCCATCGCCTTGCCGAGGGCTTTCCAATCCACCGCTGACTTCAGGGCTTTGCGGTCCTTCTTTTTCATCGCGGCCAGGAAGTCTTTCAAGGTCGCTTCCGGCGTGGTCCCGGCGTAACTCAGCGAGGTCGCGCACAAGGCGGCCAGCGCGAGGGCGCCAGTCACCCGTTGGTTCATTCGGTTCATAAGGTCTCCTTCAGTTGCGTGGGAATAGCACAGCTCCGTTAGGTCAATTTTTGAGAGGGGTTCATTCGGTTCATAAGGTCTCCTTCAGTTGCGTGGGAGGCGAGGGATAAGGAATAACATCTGTGCGGCGCGAGAGGCGCGGCAGGGCTTCCGGCGAAACAGAGAGGGAGGCTCCCGTGAAGTCCGCTTCCGCACGCTGTCCTGACGCCTGAGGGACGCCTGCCATGTCGCCTGGCGGGACCGCTTCATCTTGCCCCATCCCCGCCGGATTGTCCAGAAGCGCCTGACCCGCCGGAGGGCTTGGGAGTGGACCCCGTTTCGGGGGCGACGGGGCGCGACCGGGCATGACGGAGCGCGGTTCACCCTCATAGCAACGGGGCGCGCCTCCCCTTTGACTTCCGAGGCGTTCCTCCGGCTCCCTCCATTCTTCCGAACTCTTCATTCCGACTCGCGTTCCCTTCCTTTCCCTGATGCCCGCTTCGCCGCCTTCCCTCTCCGTCATCATCCCCGCCTACAACGAAGCGGCGCGCCTGCCCACAACGCTCGAACGCGTGTGGGACTTCCTGCAAGCGCAACTCTGGACCTCCGAGATCGTGGTGGTGGACGACGGCAGCCAGGACGCCACCGGCGCCGTGACGCGGCGCTTCGGCGAGGGGAAGCCGGTTCACCTGCTGCAACCGGGGCATCAGGGCAAGGGCGGAGCCGTGCGCGCCGGGATGCTCGAAGCCCGCGGAGACGCACTCCTCCTGTGCGACGCCGACCTCGCCACGCCGATTGAGGACGTGACGCCGCTGCTGGCCGCC
>JBBRGS010000126.1:0-11051 GCA_038240635.1 Armatimonadota bacterium | reverse complement strand
TTGAACAGCAGGTTGTAGTTCCGCGAGGAGTTGAACGGCGGGTCGAGGTAAATGAGGTCTACCGACTCAGACGGCACATGCTCCCGGAGAATGTTCAGGTTGTCGCCGAAAAAGAGGCTGTTCATACCCCTCCTGTTTGCGGTTGGCCTCCCTCAATCCTTTTCTTACTCCTCCCGCCACGGCCAGAAGCAGACCTTCACGGCTTCCTGCGCTTCCAGCAGAGCGATGCCGTCGTTGTACCGCTCCAGGGGGAGGTGGTGGGTCACGAGGCGGCTCAGGTCGAGGTGGCCGCGCTCCATGAGGCCGAGCGCGTATTCCGCCGCCTCGCGGGAGTGGCCCCGGTAGCCGCAGAGCCGCAGGTTCATGTAGTGCCGCAGCGCGAAGGTGTACTCCTCCCGCTGCACTCCAAACAGCGCCACCACGTCGTGCGTGTGGTCCATCAGGTACTCCACCGACCGCTTTGCGCCGACGCAGTCCACCGCGCTCCCGAAGCCCTCATCCGCGCCTCGTCCGGGGAAGCGCGCCTCCAACTCCGGGCCGGGCGCATAGGCGGCATCCACCACGCCCGCCTGAACCGCGCCCTCCCGACGTTGGGGCGACAGGTCCAGCCCCACCACCTCCCCGGCCCCTTCGGCGCGGGCCATCATGGCGGCGATGAGGCCCGCCGGTCCCAGCCCCGACACCCCGAAGCGGCGGCCCCGCACAGCGTCCATCTCCCGCAGCATGAGGAAGACCGCGCCGACGCACATCGCCAGTTCCAGCGGCGCAGTCGCTTCCGGCGGAAGGTGAGCCGGGACCCGCAGCGCCTCTTCGGCCTTCTTCACCACGAACTGGGCGTAGCAGCCCGGCCCGGTGTGACCGGGGTCGCGCCACGCGCTCACGCGGTCCCCCACGGCGAATTGGGAGACGCCGGGACCCAGCGCGGCGACCGAGCCGGTAGCCTCATGGCCGGGCTGGCCGGGCGCGTAAGGATACTCAAACTGATGACCCACAAACATCGGCTCGTTGTGGCGCAGGTGAAGGTCCCACTGGGGGCAGGTGGTCACGGCCTCCACGCGCAGCAGCAGTTCGCCGGCGCCCGGTTCCGGCACGGGAAGGTCGAGCAGCCGGAACTCGCCTGGCGAGGTCACTTGTAAGGATTTCATAGGCGGAGTGGACTCAGACGTTGATCGTCAGGGGGCATCGACTTACCAGTCGAGGAGGACGCCGAGGAACGGTTCCCGCTTCGACAGGATGAGGTCGAACGCCTCTTCCGCCCGTTCCACCGGAAACCGGTGCGTGATGAGTGGCAGAGTGTGCAGCTCGCCCCGGCGCAGCAGGTCGAGCGTCATTTCCAGGCGGGAGTCAGACCACCCGGCGGGAGCGTGCAGGGTCAACTCGCGGTCGCGGAGTTTTTGCAGGTCCAGCCGGCCGTTGCGGCCATAAAACCCGGCGGAAACCAGGTGCGCGCCGTGTCGCAGGGTGGGCAGGAACGCCTCCAGCGCGGCGATGGACCCCACCGTATCCACCACGACCTGCACCCCCCGCCCTTCCGCCCACTCCCGTGCGGCCTGCGTCGGGTCTCTCCGCCGCTCGTTGACGGCGAGGACGCGGTCGGAGGCGGGGAGTCGAGCCAGCCGGTCGTCGTGGCGGCCCACCATGACCACCCGCGCCCCCCGGTGGAGGAGAGTCTGCGCGGTCCAGTGCCCCACCAGGCCATCACCCAGGACCACGGCTGTATCGCCAGGCCGAACCTCCGGGCGCATCCCGCAGTTGACGCCTACCTGCGCGAGGACCAGCCCCGAAGCCGCCACCGGGTCCATCCCTTCAGGCAGTCGCCGCACCTGAGAGACGTGCGTGACGGCGGGAGAGACGTGCCCGCCCGTGGAGTAGAACATCCCCGGCGTTTGGGAGACCGTGGCGAACACGGAATCGCCGACGGAGAAGCCGCGAACCTCCGCTCCCACCGCTTCCACCACACCGACCTTCTGGTAGCCGGGAACGTGCGGGAACGGCAGGGGGTCGGTCTCCGCGCGCGGGGTGTCGCCGGCGATGCGCTCGCCTCGCACGAACGAGCCTTCCGTACCAGGGCTGATCCACGAATGGGTCACGCGTACCGTTACCTCCTCCCCGGAAGGTACGGGCATAGGCATTTCTCGGACCTGCACCCGCCCCGGTGAGACCGCCACCACGGCGCGCATAGTCCCCAATGTCATATCAGCAGACGGCATATCCTTCCTCCTGAGCACGGTAAGCGAGCCGAAAACTACTCCTCTGAACAGGGTGTGCGGGCGCGGGCGACCTGTGGCGGCAGAGCGAGCGCCGTGAAAGTGAGCATGCAGAGCAGGGCGCCCGCCACCCTCCCCGGATAAGGCCGGATAAAGCCGAACAACCGGATGATAATCCGCAACGGAGACTCCTCAACAAAAAGGCGGTTCATCCCGCGCGCGGCGGCGAGGGTTCCAAAGCGGGAACCGGCCCACAGGAGAACGTTTTATTGTGCATCCGTCGGTCCCGCCGCCACAAAACGGTGAGGTGTCCGCGTCGGCGCAAGGGCGCAAGTTATCACGGCCTCCCGGTTCCCATCCTTATCCCTTCCTGGGGCATTGGATGAGAGTGGACGGTCGCCAGAGGAACGTCGTCCCTGGCGCTATTCAGGCGTAGGTGAGGCGTCCTGCGGGTTGTGGGATTGGCCTGCCCAGCGCCCGCGCGGTTTCCATCCATTCCTGAATGATCACTTCCACGCGAGAGAGCGCCTGCTGAGCGGTTTCACCATCTGCGGCGCAACCCGCTAATTCCGGGACTTCCGCGATCCAGGATTGATCTTCCTGACTCCAATAGAGGATGATTTCATAGTGCAGACTCATGGTTCACTCTCCCCAACGGTATTTCAGAATGACCTGGCGCACTTGCCTTACCTGATAAAGCTTCGCCAAATAATTCCGAGGCTGTAAGTTCAGAATCTCCTCAACTCCCGTTTTAGTAAAAATGTGGTGATCGCCCTTAATTCGTTCTGCAAAGCCCAGGGAAGAAGCAGATGGCACAGTTCTGCAAATTCAATATTAGCATCGGAGTTTCCTCGTAATATCTTATCCAGAATTCCAGAAGGCTTAGCCATAGATGTCTGTTTTGCGGTCGGCAAAAGGTTGTTAACTGCGTGGAGATAAGAGAAGGTCTGTTGTATTATCTCATAATATCAGGCAATTTAAAAGATCATGACCAAACGGGATTACAATTCTCTTGTTTGAATGTCTCTTGTCTCGCTCCATAACAGGAGAACCGCGCCGACAGTCGAACAGGAGAGTGTCCCCCTCTCCCCCTCACGCTGACCTATGCCTCCCCCCGCCCGCATCCGCCGCGCTACCCTCGCCGACCTTCCCTCGGTGGTCCGCATCTACAATCAGAGTATCCCCGCCGGTAACGCCACCTGCGACATCGAGCCGGAGACGCTGGAAGACCGCATCCCCTGGTATCACACGCATGACGCCCATTACCCGCTCTGGGTAGGGGAAGCGGAAGGGCGCGTCGTCGGCTGGGCGGCCCTGTCGCCCTACAGCGAGCGGGCGGGCTACCGGCTGACGGTGGAGAACTCGCTCTATGTGGCGGAGGAGGAACGTCGCCAGGGGTGGGGCCGGAGGCTGCTCGATCATACCGTCGCGCAGGCGGAGCGGCTCGGCTACCATGCCATTATCGCCCGCATCTTCGCGCACAACCCGGCCAGCCTTGCGGTGCATCGCGCCTGCGGCTTCGAGGAAATGGGGATGCTGCGCGAGATCGCCACGATGGACGACCAATTCCGCGATGTCGCCTTCCTCGTCAAACTCTTTTCAGGAAGCGGCTGAATTCCATGGGCCGTGTGTGACGGCGTAACGGCGGCAGGAAGCGTTCCCCAGCGCGCTGAAGATTGGGGAGCGAGGGGAACTCCGAAGCGGATCGGTGAGCCGACATAGGAGGAGGTGGAGATGTCTGCGAGATGGAGTCTGAAGTTGAAGCCGGAAGGGCGAAATCCTCCTTTGAGAAGACGGAATGCAACCGCTTCTTTTCTTTACTGGAAGGATGGAGACGACTGGATCGGCTATTTGGAGGACTATCCGGATTACTGGACCCAGGGCAAAACCGTTGAGGAGATGCAAAAACAGCTCCGGGACCTGTATCGGGACCTGGCGGACGGCTCCCGGTTCGGCATCCGACGGCGTGGCCACCTGGTTCTTCGGTGTAACGTGCATATTTGCTCCACGCGGTTGAAGCGCTGGGCTGTGAGTTCGTGCGTCACGGTGGCCGACATGTTTGGTATCGCAACCCCTCCACCGGGGTCTCGCAGCCCATCCCCCGCCATCGTGAAATCAATGAAAACCTGGCGCGGCGCATCCTGAATATGCTCAGACCTGGAAAGCCCCCGGAAGAAGCAACCTGAACGCGATCTTCCGCGCGCTGAAGATCGAGGTGCGAAGGAAACTCCGACAGAGACCTGAGGCAGGCATGAGGGTCCGTCCCGTACATCCTTTGAATTGTGAATCCCGTGAATAATGAAGCGCGAATCTCCCTTAAGGAAGGATGGCCACATCCTCGATGTCACCTTTCTCGTTAAACTCTTCTCCGAAAAGTGAATCCCGGCTTCATCCTGGAGGCGTCTCATGATTCCCAACGCCGTTTTCCTGCATCCTCACGCCAGGCCGCTAACGCTTTTCACGCTCCTCCTGATGGCCGCAGTTCCTGTGGGCGCCAACGGGGTGGCACCTTCCTCCGGGGCCGTTCATAACCCCTCGGCCAGCGCCGCGTGGAAACATGGACCTCCCGTCACGCCGGGCTACTTTCCCCTCGCGGTCTGGTTGCAGGCGCCGGAGAACGCCCGGCGCTACGCCGACGCGGGCATCAACCTGTACATCGGCCTGTGGGAAGGTCCCACCGACGCTCAGCTCGCCGCCCTGAAAGCCGCCAAAATGCCGGTCATCTGCGAGCAAACCAGTGTGGGCCTCTCGCATCGTGACGACCCCATCATCGTCGGGTGGATGCACAACGACGAACCCGACAACGCGCAACCGATGAAGAACCCGACGACGGGAGAGGAAACATACGGCCCCCCCGTTCCCCCCGCGCGTATCGTGAGCGACTACCAGCGCATCCGCCGCGCCGATCCCACCCGCCCTGTCATGCTCAACCTGGGCCAGGGAGTCGCCAATGACGAATGGAACGGTCGCGGCTCCGACGCCAAACCGGACGACTACCTCACCTACGTCAAGGGCGCGAATCTCGTGTCGTTTGACGTGTACCCTGTCGCCGGCCTCGACAAGCCGCACCCGGAGAACTACCTCTGGTACGTGCCTAAGGGCGTTGAACGGCTGCGGCGCTGGACGGGAGGCCGCAAAGCGGTCTGGACCTGCCTTGAGACCGGCCCCATCGGCGATGGCGCGCGGAGTCCCTCCCCGCGACAGGTTCGCGCGGAGGCCTGGATGGCCCTCATCCACGGCGCGAGCGGCATCATCTACTTTGTGCATCAGTTCGCGCCCGCGTTCAACGAGCACGCCCTCCTCGACAACCCGGAGATGCTGAAGGCCGTGACGGCGCTCAACCGCGAAATCCTCTCCCTGGCGTCGGCGCTCAACAGCCCCACCGTCCCCGACGGCGCCACTGTCACGGTCACAAAAACAGAGGTTCCGGTCGCCCATGTCGTGAAGCGAAACGGGAAAACAACATGGCTCTTCGCGGCGGGGATGCGGAACGGCGCGACGACCGCCACCTTCACGTTGAAGGATGGGAAGGCGACGACGGCGGAAGTCATCGGGGAGGGGCGCCGCATCCCCGTGACGAAAGGCCGCTTCACCGATACCTTCGCTCCGTACGACGTTCACCTGTACCGCTTCCGGCGCTGACCTCATGCCTGACGATCCGATCCCCATCCCCACCGGCCCCCGGTTCGAGCCGGACCCCGCGAACCGGCGCCTCCGGCTCGACCCGTGGCCGCTCATTCGCAGCGCCGCTCACGACCTGGGAGGCCGCATCCTCACCGTGGACGAAATCGTCTCCCCGGATGAGACTCGCCGCCTCACGTGGACCTACTTCCGGGGCCGTCACGCGGTCCTTATCCTCCCGCTGGACGAGGACGATAACGTGATACTGGTGCGGGAGTATCGGCACCCGCTGGGCCGGGAGGTGTATAACATTCCGGCGGGCGGCGCGGGCCATTGCGTCACCGAGGCCGATCTGCTGGTCCAGGCGGAGAAGGAGCTGGCGGAGGAGGCGGGGATCATGGCCCGCGAGTGGCGTAAACTCGGCCAGTACTACCCGGTCCCCTCGATGACGAGCGTGCTGTTCCACCTCTATCTCGCGCGCGGCCTGGAGCCGATCCCTGAGCGGGGGACCGGGCCGGAATGGTTCGAGGTGGAGGAAGTGGTGAAGGTCCCGTTCGCCAACCTGTATCGCGCCGCGCTGGCTGGGGAACTGGAGGACGGCTCCTCGCTCATGGCGGTCCTCCTCGCCGCCGCCCAGGGCGTCACTACACTGGAATCACGCTCCATGCCCGGGAAGGAATCTCCCCTCGATGAATCCTGAAATCGCTGTCTACACCGCGTCCGTCGTGGGAGGCGGCATGGGCGGGCGCCTCAGCCTGGACGCCCTCGCGCGGTCCCCCCGGTTCCAACTGCTCGCCGCCGCCGACCTGCGCCCGGAGGTCCGCGCCGAGCTGGAAGCGCTCTACCCCGGCCTGAAGGTGTACGCCAGCCACCGGGAGATGCTGGAGGAGCGCCCCACCGAGGTCGTCTGCGTCAGTTCGTATCCGCCTTCGCACGAGGAGGTCACGCTGGACGCCCTGCGCCTCCCCCTGAGGGCGATCCTTGTGGAGAAGCCACTCGGCCACACCGCCGCGTCCGGGCGCCGAATCCTCCAGGCCGTCCGCGAACGAGGCATTCCCCTCGCTGTGCCGCACAACCTGCTCGCGCGCCGAGTGTCGCTGGAAATTGTGGAGCGCGTGCGGAACGGCGAGATCGGCGTCCTCAAGCTCGTGCAAATCGAATGTCGAGGCTGGGACATCATCAACGCGGGCATCCATTGGCTCCAATTTTTCGTCACGCTCACCGGCGGGGAAGCGCTCGACGGCGTGATGGCCCTGTGCGACGCCGCCACGCGCACCTGGCGCGATGGGATGCAGGTGGAGACCCGCGCCGTCACCTGCGCCACCACGAAAAGCGGCGTCCGAGTGGTGATGGAAACCGGCGACGAGACGCCTGTTTCCCGCGACGGCAAGCAGTTCCTCTTCCGCCTCATCGGCGACCAGGGCCAGCTCGAATTCTGGGGCTGGGACCCATCGTATCGCCTGCTGAACACGACCTATCCCCACGGCCAGGAGTTCACGCCGGAGGAGTTTCAGGTGAGCGGTCATCGCCGTCACCTGGAGCGCATGGCGGACGAGGCCGACCGGAGCGAGCCGGACTACACCCTCGCCGAAAACTCACTCAAGGCGCTGGAACTGTGCGAAGGCGCGTACCTCTCAAGCCAGCTCGGCTGCCGAGTCACCTTCCCGCTGGAGGCGTTCAGCCCTCCCGTGAAGACCGACTGGCGACCGGGGCAGCCGTACTCCGGCGAGGGCGGGGGACGTGACGGGCGACAATTCGGGTAGGCGAATCAGGCGAGCGCCGCATGAGACGGCGAAGGAGAGGGTGGATATGGAGCCAATACCATTTGCGATCATCGGCGGCGGGTGGCGCGCCGAGTTCTTCCTGCGCGTGGCGCGCGCCCTCCCCGAACGGTTTCGGGTGAGCGGAATCCTCGCCCGCAGCGCCGAAAAGGGCGAGCGCCTGACGCGAGAGTGGGGCGTTCCCACCGTCCGCACGTTGGACGACCTCCTGCGCGAGAAGCCGCTGTTTGCGGTCGTCTCCGTGCCGTGGGCCGTCTCGCCACAGATGCTGACCGATCTCACCGACCGAGGGGTGCCCGCCCTCGCCGAAACGCCTCCCGCGCCGGACCTGAACGGCCTCATCGCAGTGAACCGACTGACCGCGCGCGGCGGGCGCATCCAGGTCGCCGAGCAGTATCACCTACAGCCGCTGCACGCCGCCCGGTTGCGACTCGCGGCGTCGGGACGGCTGGGCCGGGTGTCGCAGGCGCAGGTGTCGGTCTGCCACGGGTACCATGGCATCAGCCTCCTCCGTCGGCTGCTGGGCATCGGCTTTGAGAACGCCTCCCTCACCGCGCGGCGCTTCGTCTCTCCGCTGGTCGCCGGTCCCGGACGCGACGGACCTCCCGCCGAGGAGCGCGTGGGAGACTCGTCGCAAACCCTCGCCTGGCTCGATTTTGGCGAACGGCTCGGTGTGTTCGACTTTACCGGGGACCAGTACTTCTCCTGGATTCGGGGCCAGCGGGTCCTGGTTCGCGGCGACCGGGGAGAGATTCAGGACGAGGAGGTTCGCTACCTGGAGGCGTTCGATACGCCGGTGAGTTATAGCCTGCGCCGGATGAACGCCGGGGAGAACGGCAATCTGGAAGGTCTGTATCTGAAGGGCATCCTGGGCGGCGCGGAGTGGCTCTACCGCAACCCGTTTATCCCCGCGCGGCTGACCGATGACGAGATCGCGGTGGCGTCGTGCCTCGACAAAATGGCGGAGTACGCCCAGGGCGGCGACGACTTCTATTCCCTCGCCGAAGCGTCTCAGGACTATTACCTCTCGATGATGCTTCAGCGCGCCGAAGAGACGGGCGCCCCCCTTCTCACCGAGACGCAGCCCTGGGCGTGAGCGCTCCTCAGGCGCGGGGCATGAGTTGTGACCCGGTGGCGACAGAGACGACGCGGAAACGGCCTCCGGGTTCGGTATAATTCAGTGACACTCGTTCACGCCTCCTCTCCCCGCGATACGCCTCCTCTCCCCGCGATCCGTCGCCCTCCCCGACGGAGGAAGAGCCGCCCCATGACCTCGCCGTACCCCGACGGCCCCGACGCGCCCCCCGCCTTCGCTCCCGGACAACGGCGAGTGACGGACAACCTGGAGCAGATTCTCAACGTCCTGCCGCTCGACATCCGCCAAAGCCTGGAGCGCCAGGAGCTGCTGGAGGACCTGATCGAAATCGTGCTGGACCTGGGCCGCGAACCCGAAGCCCGCTTCCCCAGCGAAGTCGTCTACCTCCTGCCGCGCGGCGTCACCAGCGACGATCTCGATTATGTCACGTCGCGGGTCGGCCAGTTCGGGCAGGACAATCGCGCGGGCATCGAGCGGACGCTGCACCGCATCTCGGCGATCCGCAATCGCACCGGCAAGATTGTCGGGTTAACGTGCCGCATCGGGCGCGCCGTGTACGGCACCATTGACATCATCCGCGACGTGGTGGAATCCGGCGCGAGCATCCTCCTTCTCGGTCGCCCCGGCAAGGGGAAGACGACCAAGCTGCGCGAAGTGGCGCGCGTCCTCTCTGTGGAGTTCAAAAAGCGCGTCGTCATCGTGGACACCTCCAACGAGATCGGCGGCGACGGCGACATCCCGCATCCGGCCATCGGGCGCGCGCGGCGGATGCAGGTGCCCCTGCCGTCGGAGCAGCACGCCGTGATGATCGAGGCGGTGGAGAACCATATGCCGGAGGTCGTTATCATTGACGAGATCGGCACCGAGCAGGAGGCGTACGCGGCGCGCACCATCGCCGAGCGGGGCGTCCAACTCGTCGGAACGGCGCACGGCAATTCACTCGAAAACCTGCTCATGAACCCGACGCTGTCGGACCTCGTGGGCGGCATTCAGGCCGTCACGCTCTCCGACGAAGAAGCCCGGAGGCGCGGCACCCAAAAGACAGTGCTGGAGCGCAAGGCGCCTCCCACCTTTCAGGTCGTCATCGAGATCATGGATGTGGACAAGCTCGCCATCCATCCCAACGTGCTGGAAACGGTGGACCGCTTTCTGCGCGGCGTCCCCCCCCGACCTGAAATCCGGGTGCGGAACGAGCGCGGGATGGTGGAAGTGGTGCAGGAGTCACCGGAACGGCCCGAAGGCGCCCCCGAACGCCGGTCCGCTCCCGCCGCCGAAGAGCCGCGCCCCCGCCCCGAAGCTACCCTGCCGGGCATCGTCCGAATCTTTCCCTACGGCGTAAGTCGGGGCCGCCTCGAACGCGCGATTGGCGACCTGAAGGCGCCCGCTCGCCTCAGCCGCGACCTCTCCGATGCCGACGCCATCATCGCCCTGAAGGGAACCTATCGCAAGGAGCAGAGCCGCCTCCGCGAAGGTCTGGGGAGCAACCTGCCCACCTTTGTGGTGAGGAGCAACACCTACGCCCAGCTCGCTGGGGCGTTGCGCGAGATGTTCCACGTCTCCGAGATGGACGACGAGACCCTTGCCTTGAAAGACGCCGAGGAAGGGGTGGCGAAAGTCCTGCAATCGAGCGAGGCGGTGGAGCTGCTGCCGCAGACGGCGTACCTCCGCCGCCTCCAGCATCAACTGGTGCAGGAGTATGACCTCTTCTCCGAGTCGGTTGGCACAGAGCCGTACCGTCGGGTGCGGGTCAGCAAAGGGTGACGCCCTCCAACACGACGACTGAACGGCCCACCTCACCGGGCCTCTTCCTCACGCTCGAAGGCCCCGAAGGCGCCGGGAAAAGCCTGCTCGCCGGGAGCCTTGCGGAGCGGATGCGCGCGTCGGGCCGGGAAGTCGTTCTCACCCGCGAACCGGGTGGAACCCCGGCGGCGGAAGCGTTGCGGGCCATCGCCCTGGGGACGCCGCTTCACCCCCGCGCCGAGTTGTTCGTCTTCCTCGCCGCACGCGCCGAACACGTGGAGGCCCTCATCCGCCCGGCTCTGGCGCGGGGCGCGGTGGTCGTGTGCGACCGCTTCAGCGATTCCACGGTCGCGTATCAAGGGTATGGACTCGGCCTCGGCGCGGATCGCGTGCGCTCCCTGTGCGAGGAAGCGGCGGGAGGCGTCCGGCCCGACCTCACACTACTGCTCGATCTGCCGCCGGAAGTCGGCTTTGCGCGCCGCGCCGACGCCCGCCGCGATCGGATTGAGCGGCGCGACGACGCCTTCCACGACCGCCTCCGCCAGGGCTTCCTCGCCGAAGCCGCCCGTGAGCCGCAGCGCATCCGCGTCCTCGACGCGACTTGCC
>JBBRGS010000125.1:0-11089 GCA_038240635.1 Armatimonadota bacterium | reverse complement strand
TTCCCGCCCCGTCTCCTGCCGGGTAAGGAGCCGCTCGTTTGTCACTCCGTCGCCTCCAGCCAGATTCGCTTCTCCTGTCCCGACGGTGGGTCGCCGGAGGAGCCGCCGCGCTTCTCGGCCTCATGCCGCTCTCGCCGACCTTCGCCGCCGACGCCTCGCCAGAATCACCCGCCGCTCCCGCAGTGACGACTTCTGCCTCGCCAGACCTCGGCGCTCCTTCGCCGGACGCCGCGCCGCCCGCTGAGCCGTCATCGGAGACTCCGGCGCCGCCCACTACCTCGCCCAGCGCGCCCTCCGCGCCTTCGCCAGAAGCCCCCGTCGTTCCCATTGCCCCCGATGGAACGCCCGCTTCCCCCCCGGCGAGCGTCCCGGATGCCACCATTCCGCCCCCGGCGCTCCCCGGCGCTCCGGCAGGAACGGGAGGAGAAGGAGCCGCCGCCGCGCCGCTCACGCTCGATGAAGCGATCCGCATCGCCGAACAGAATCAGGCGAGCGTCACTATCGCCGAGCAGTCGGTCATCGGCGCCCGGCAGCGGGTGATTGACGCGCAAAGCGGGACGCGCCCCATCGTCACCGGCGACGTGAGCTACAACATCACCGGGACCTCCGTCCCCACCCGCACCGTGAACGGAACGCGATTCGGCGGCACGACCACCCGCTCGGACCCCGGTCTCCAGCCCCGCGTCACCGTCAACTATCCCATTTTGGACGGCGGCGCCACCCGCGCCACTGTGCGACAGGCCCGCGCAGGCGTGACTCAAAATGAAGCCGGATTGGTAGCCACACGAAACAATCTCGCGCTCACGGTGGCGTCCAACTATCTCGCTCAACTCCGCGCAGATCGCCTCCTCGAACTGCGGCGCACTCAGGAAGCCCTCGCTCTCACACAACTTCAGCGAGTGGAAGCGCGCGTCGCGGAAGGCGCCGCCGCCCAGGTGGATCGCGCCCTCCCCTTCTCGGAGTACAAGAACCGCCAGGTGGACCGCATCCAGGCGGAAAACGATGTGAAGGTCGCCGCCAACACCCTCCGCAACTCGATGGGGCTGACCGTCGGCCCCGCGCTCCGGCCCGTGGAGCCTCAGGAGGCCGCGCCTGTCGCTACGCCAGTGGAGGAGTTCATTCAGTCGGCGATGGCTCAGCGGCCCGAAGTGACCCAGGACGAGGCGTCCGTGCGCTCCGCCGAAGCCTCCGTCACCTTGGCGCGCATCAGCCGTCGGCCCCGACTGGACACCACCGCCGGGGTGAGCGTCACGCCCGTCAATCCCGGCCAGCACGCCGGATGGAACGTCGGCGCGGCGGTCTCCATGCCGATCTGGGACGCCGGTCGCACCCGCGCCCGCGAGCGGGAGGCGCAGGCGAACCTCGTGAGCGCGCGGGCCAGGCTGGAACAGACGCGCAAGGATGTGTCCGCCGAAGTGGTGGAGGCGTACCTGAACCTGGTGAACGCTCGCGAGCGCCTCGCCGCCAGCGAGGAAGCCGTCACCGCCGCCCGCGCCAACCTCGACGCCTCCACCGAGCGGTACAGCCTCGGCCTGCGGGGCACCTCGGTGGTAGACCTGGTTTCGGCGCAGGTGCAGTTCAACACCGCCAACACCAGTGATATCCAGGCGCGCTACGATGTGCATTTGGCGCAGGCGCAACTCAATCGCGCCGTGGGCCAGCCCTCCTTCTGAATCCGCCACCTTCCTCGCTCACTTCAACCGGAAAGAGACGCCATGACCACCACGGTACTCCGAACTTCTCCCTTCCTCCGCTACAGAAAGCCACTCATGTGGTTGATCGGGATCGCGGCGGTACTGCTCATCGTGGCCTTTTTCCGGCGAGGGGGCGGGGATGCGCCCACCAAAACGACGTACGAATTCGGTAAGGCGGAGATCGGCGATGTGCGCCTCACCGTCACGGCGACCGGCGTCATTCAGCCGTGGAAGACGGTGGACATCAAATCGAACGTCTCCGGGCGCATCGATAAGCTCGCCGTGGATTTGGGCGACCGCGTGACCCAGGGCCAGCTCATCGCGCTGATTGACCCAACGGATTCGCAGGTCGCCTTCGATCAGGCCAGCGCCGACCTCGCCGCCGCGCGCGCCAAACGAGCGCAGGCCGAAGCGAGCGCCGCGCAGGAAATCATTCAGTCTCGCGCTCGGATCGCGGCGGCTCAGCGCGCGGTGGAGTCGGCGCGGGCGCGGCTGGCGCAGGCGAACACGAATATGCGGGTGCAGCCGAAACTGACCGACGCCGCCATCAACCAGGCGCGGGCGTCGCTGGCATCCGCTCAGCAATCGGCGAAACAGGCGCGCCAAAGCGTGGCCCAGCTCCAGGAGCAACTCAACCAGCTAAAGGAAGTCACCCTCCCCCTGAACGTGGCGACCGTGCAGAGCGGCGTGGAAGAGGCGCAGGCCAATGTGGACGCCGCCCAATCCGACTACAATCGTCAGAACCAACTCCTGAAACAGGGGTATGTCGCCAAAAGCGACGTGGAGACCGCCACCGCCAAACTCGCCTCCGTGCAGGCGGCCCTGCGGAACGCGAAACAACGGCAGCAGACCCTCACCCGTGAAAATCAGCTCCAGATCAACGAACTCTCCTCCCGTATCGATCAGGCCCGCAGCGCCATCGCCGAAAGCGACGCCCGCGTGCGACAGGCGCAGGCCGCCCTCCAACTCGCCAGAGACAACCGATACCAGGACGACGTGAGGCGGCAGGATCGGATCGCGGCGCAGGCGGCGGTGCAGCAGGCCCTCGCGGAACTCGCCTCGGCGAAGGCGCAATCCAACCAGATCACCGTGAGGCAGAAGGACATCCAGTCGGCGCAGACCCAGATCGTGCGCGGCGACGCGACGGTGAAGCAGGCGAGTACCAACCTCGGCTACACCCGCATCACGTCCCCCCGCAGCGGAGTCGTCATCACCAAAAATGTGGAAGAGGGCACGGTCGTCCCCAGCAGCCGAGGCTCCATCGGCAGCACGAACGCCCTGCTCCAGATCGGCGACACCTCGCGGCTCTGGGTCGTCTGCCTCGTGGACGAAACCGACATCTCCCAGGTACACGTCGGCCAGCGCGTGGACGTGAAGGTGGACGCCTATCCCAACGACCCCGTGGAAGGCAAGGTCATCCGCGTGGACCCGCAGGCCAAACTGGATCAAAACGTGACGATGGTGCCCGTGACCGTGGAACTGAAGCGCACCGACGCGCGCTTTAAGCCCGCCATGAACGCCGAATGCGACTTCGTGGTGGCGGAAGCCCGTCACGTCCTCATGGTCCCCAACGAAGCGATCCGCGAGGAGAACGGCAAGGTGAACGTGCAGCAATTAGTCGCGGACAAGCCGAAGAACACTCCCGTCACCACCGGCGTCACGGGGCAGGATAACACGCAGATCAAGAGCGGCCTGCGCCCCGGCGAGCAGGTGATCACCAAAATCATTGAGCCGGAAGCGGCGCAGGTCAACAACCCGTTCGGCGGGCCGTTCGGCAACCGGCGCCCCGGCGGGAACAGTCGCGGCGGCGCGGGAGGAACCAAAGCCGGAGCGGGTGGCGGCGGTCGGCCTGGAGGCTCCGGCGGCGGTGGCGCGACCAAAGGCGGGCGGTAACATGATCGAAGTTCACGACCTCACCAAGACCTACGTCATGGGGCAGACCTCGGTGCACGCCCTGCGCGGTGTGGACCTCACGATCCAGTCCGGGGAACTCGTCGCCATCATGGGGCCGAGCGGGTCCGGCAAATCCACCTTCATGAACCTTGTGGGGTGCCTGGACCGCGCGACAAGCGGGAGTTACTCCCTGGACGGCGTGAACGTCGCCGGGATGAACGACAACCAGCTCGCTGAAATTCGGAACGAAAAGCTCGGCTTCGTGTTCCAGCAATTCAACCTGCTGCCGCGCACCAGCGCCCTGCGGCAGGTGGAACTCCCCATGATCTACAGCGGCTACCCCAATCGCCACGAACGCGCGATGAAGGCCCTGGAAGCCGTGGGCCTCGCCGACCGCGCGCATCACTCCCCGGCGGAACTCTCCGGCGGCCAGCAGCAGCGCGTCGCCATCGCCCGCGCCCTGGTGAACGATCCCGTCGTCCTCATGGCGGACGAACCGACCGGCGCCCTCGACACGCGCACCGGCGAGGAGGTGATGGGCATCTTCCAGCGCCTCTACCGCCAGGGCACCACCGTCATTATGGTCACGCACGAGTGGGACATCGCGCGGCACTGCAACCGCATCATCCGCTTCAAGGATGGGCGCGTTGTCGCCGACGACCTGAACGCCAATCCCATAGACGCCGTGCTGGAGCTCGCCCGCCTGCCCAACCTCGATGAAGACGACGGACTGATGGAGACCCCCTCATGACCGTGCTGCAGCGTAAATCCGACGAGGCCGCGAGTCGCCTCCTTCCGCCCATCCCCATGGAGTTGAAACACACCATAGGGCGCGGCATGAGTCCGTGGGAAGCGTGCCGGGTGGCGTATCAGGGCCTCACCGCCAACAAAATGCGGTCGTTCCTCACGATGCTGGGCATCATCATCGGCGTGTCGGCGGTCATCGTGATGGTGTCGCTGGGGCAGGGCGCGGCCAAGGCGACGAAGGAAGCGATCTCCAAACTCGGCACCAACGTGCTGACTGTCTTCCCGAATCAGCAGTCCACCGGCGGCGTGAACCAGGGCATGGGGAGCGCGCAGACCCTGAAGATGGCCGACGTGGATGTGCTGCTGAAACTCCCCACCGTGAAGGCGATCTCGCCGGAGTATCGCGGCAACGGCAACCTCAAGTTCGGCAATCAGAACACGCGCTCCACGATCTTCGGGGCCAGCCCGGAGTACTTCGCCATCCGCAATCTTCCGCTCGCCGAAGGCAAAATCTTCGACACCGACGATATGCGGCGCAAGGCCAAGGTCGTCGTGATTGGGGACAACGTGCGCGAGGAGCTGTTCGGCTCCGTGCAGGCCACCGGGAAGAGCATCAAGATCATGGGTCAAAACTTCAAGGTGGTCGGCGTCGTGAAGCCGCGCGGCGGCGGGTTCCGCAGCCCGGACGACCAGGTGACGATCCCGATCACCACCGCCATGACGCGCGTCTTCGGGGTGGATTACCTCAACAGTCTCAGCGTGCAGGCCGTCAACGAGGACAAGATGGCGGAAGCGCAAACCGAGATTGAGGACGCCATTGACAAGGCGCACAAGGTCCGGCCCGGCTCCGACCATGACGTTCGCATCTTTAACCAGGCCGACCTCTCCGAGAGCGCCGCGCAGCAGAGCCAGTTCCTCACCATGCTGCTCGCGGGAATCGCGCTCGTGTCGCTCATCGTGGGCGGCATCGGCATCATGAACATCATGCTCGTCTCGGTGACGGAGCGCACCCGCGAGATCGGCATCCGCAAGGCCATCGGCGCCAAGCGCAAGGACATTCTGTATCAGTTCCTCATCGAATCGGTGACGCTCAGCCTCGTCGGGGGCCTCATCGGCGTGGGGCTGGGGGTCGGCCTCGCGCTCTGGATGGGCCGCCCGTCCGACTCCGGAGGCATGGGATTCCCCATGCTGATCACTGGGCCGCCGATTATCGTCTCGTTCGTGTTCGCGGCGGCGGTCGGTATCTTCTTCGGCATCTATCCCGCTATGAAGGCCGCAAGCCTCGACCCGATCACCGCGCTGCGGTACGAGTAAGCGCTCGGCGAGCCTCCCAATGTCGGAAGGGCGCCATCAAGCCGTGCGAATCTCCCGGCATGTGTGGCGAACCGGCGCGCTCGCTCCCACGCCCCCTCCCGACGACTTCGGAGGTGACGGAATGGGGATTTTCGCCGCTTTGGCGACTCGCTCAGCGGCCTTAATCCCGGATTGCAGCGCGCCCTCCATGAACCCGAAGAAGGGCGCCGACACTTCCTCACCAGCCAGATAGATTCGATTACCGGGGCCGAACGGTTCCTGCATCCGCCGTTGAATCCCTGTGACCTGACCCAGTCCGGGCGCCGAATAGCCGGTCATGATATGCGGCGCGTGGGTCCAATCCACATACAACCCGGATTTCACGTGGCTCCGGGCGCCGGGGAGCAGGTTCTCCATCCCCTTCTGGAACACCTTATCGGCGTTTTGGCCCGGGGGCAGGAGGGCGTAAGGTCCCCCGGCGAAAACGGTCAGGCCGATATTGGATCCCCCCATCTGATTATCGGTACTCTCCCACAACTGGCCCAGTTGATCGTCGTCGCCCGACGGCGCGTTGCCCTGTTCAATCCAATAGCGTGTGTCAATCCCGTACGCGAGATACTTCACCGCCGGGCCGCTCTGCATCGGCGAGGGAAGCTGCCATGTCCCACCTAAATCCAGGGTGGACCAGACCGTGGAGGGCGTCGTGAGGATGAGATAATCGAACTTACTATCACGGGAGGGAGCGCCCTGAACATCCTGGCGAGAGGTGACGGTGATCCCGGTCGCCGTGGCCTTGATCGCCGTTACCAGTTCGCCGAGTCGGAGGGTCGCGGGAGGGCACCCTTCACGGAGGCGCTGGCCCAACTTAATGGCGAGGGACTGGTTGCCGTCTTCGCACCGGTAGACCTCGGTGTCGTCCCAATACCTGCCAAATCCTCCCCCGGCGATATGGGTGAGCATGGCCAGAAGGCTGAGTTTGTCCACGTCTATCGCCATATCGTTGGAGAAGCCGTAGCGGAGGGCCGCCCGCGCCTTCGACCGCGCGCTGGAAGAGGTGTTGTCGTTGATCCAGCCGCCCAGGGATTTTTGATCGTACCGCGCGCTGCCGGGGATATGCCACGGTTCATACCACGGCTCAAAGGCCGTCGCGTTGGCCGACGGGGGCGGAGGAAGCCGCACCGGTATCCCATACACCGTCTCCGCTAAGAGAACGAGCTTGTCGAGGACCTTCTTCATCTCGCCGTCGAGTTTCTTCATCTCCTTCTCGGTGAGGTCCTTGCCGCCAATGCGTAGGCGCGGGCGCAGTCCCATGCCCTCGTATAAATCCTCCGTGGAAATCACGCTGAGGCCCAGCCCCAAATCCCTGGCCAATCGGATCCAGGCGGGGTGGTTGCGGCCGATCAACTCCGCGCCTCGTTCCAGGATGCGGGGAGTGGGCGCCTGGCCGGTCGAAAGCCCGGTGGTGGGCCTTGAAGTGGAGGGCATCATCGTGATGGAGCTGACCCGTCCCCCCAGTTCCTCCCGCGCCTCAAAGAGGGTGACTTGCGCCTGGAGATTCTGGAGGACCGCCGCCGCCGCGACCCCGGCGAACCCTCCTCCCACCACCGCGACCCGGACCGGCTGTTCCGCAATCGTGGGCGGAATGTAGGTCACCAGATCAAAGCGGAGGTACTGGGAGGGGGCCTCATGCTGCGATTCGACAAAGCGGCGGCTCTTCGCATCCGAGAAATCGAGGCGTCTGAACAGCGAGCGGCCCATGCGTTCCCTCCTCCTTTCCGATACGGCGGACCCGTGGACGTTCTCCCGCGACATCAGGCGCCGGTTCGTTCACCCCATGGGTCGCAAGCCGCCGATCCGACTCAACTGAACGCGAGCGAGTTGTCAATTTTCACCAGGTTGGTGGGCAGCTTCACCTCCCATGGCTGGCCGACCAATCGGCCGCCAAGGGCGTACCCGACTCCTTCATCCGTCGGTCCCGCGTATGGGGTCGTGAGCGTAATCGTCTGCAAATCGTGGAACTCCTTGATAAGGTAAGTCACGCCCCCGATCACGATGCGCCGGTTTCGGTCGTCCTCAGTAAAAGCGGTTCCCTCGCCGCTGATTTCGGCGGAGCCGTTCGTGACGGTGAGCGTCCCCGACCCTTCGATGTTGTTGTTCCCCGTCTGGCTTTTGATTTCATCAACGACGGAGAGATGCAAGGGGTCCGTCGCCCCGTCCTCCGAGTTGACTACCATGCCCTCGCCGGCCCACAGTTCCCCCGTGAATAAGAAGGTGAGGATCGATTCCTTGAAACCGGGGCGAATTGGGACCTGCACTCGCGCGGCTCCGGCCTGGAGGAAACGAGCGAAGAGGGGATCATTGTCGGTGATCTGCGACACCCCGACCCAATCACTCTTTTGACCCCAAAAGTAGGGGTAGAAGAGATAGACCATGTTGTTCCACTCAAACCCTTGTTCAAACAACTGGATGTAGGCGCCCTCGGCCTGCGCCTCATCAAAGTCTATCTCCGGATAGCCGTACGGCGCCACATTGCGGCTCACGGCATCGAATAGGTCAAACCGCTGCCCCGTGAGGAGGGAGATACACCCTTTCTTCAGTTCAATCTGCTCGGTCTCACGGTTGATCTCAGGGTTGGTCCCGAACGCTTGAGCATCGGTCGCCTCAAGCCTCGCCTCCTTCATCGCTTCATCGTAGGCGCTCTTTTGGTCATGGTAAGCGTTCATGATGGAGGCGTAGGTCTTCAGGCGCCACGCCTGCATCTTCTCCGGCGTGACCTCGCAGAGGGCGGAAACGATGACTTCGTAGTTATGAAATCCTTTGGCGTTGATCGTAACCGTTAGCGTCGGCGAAGGTGCCAGCGTCAAAATCCAACGGCGGTTATCGTCATGAGGTTCCACATAGAAGCCTTGTTGATCCTGGATTTGGAACACCAATTGGTGCTGTTCAGGTCCCTCCAACAGTTGCGTCTCGCCGTAAATGTTCACGAAGGTGCTGCGGCACTGATAACCGTCCGGAATGGCGACATCAAACAGGTCCGAACTCATGAGCATCTCGCCCACGCTCTGCATCTGGTCCGGCGCTTTCTTCGATCCGGTGGCGGTGAGGAAGGTGGGAGGAGGCGGTGTCACGTCCTGAGCGCCGTATTGACTGACCCATTGAAGGTAGTTGTCGGCTGAGAGGTCCGACGCCTGGAGCAGGGCGAACGTCTTCCCGTCGCCGAGGCAGTAGCCGGGGGGCGTCGGTTCGACCATCGTCACGTTGTCCAGCGGCTTGTGAGTGAAGGCGTATCGGAGGAACGCGGCGGGTTCCGGCACGACGAATTCCAGCATCACCCGTTTGCCGTAGTTCACGATTTGGGCGCGGTAGATTTTATTGAGGAAGCGGTACACCCCCACGATGTTGTCCGGCCCCCCCGTGTTGTCGAATGCGTGCCGATTGGTCTCTTCCGCGACATTGATGGTGGAGACGAATCGCCGCGTGAGGGTGCGGCTCTGAACGCGGTCCACCGCCTTGCTGATGATCTCCCGCGAATAGTTGGAGGACGCGGAATTGGATTGTTGAGACGCCGTACTACTTGTGGTGTTGTAGCTGGCCGTCGCTTCCACCGATGGACCGTACGACGCATGAACGGTGATGCCCGCCGCCTTGCTCGCGTTTTCGTCAATGATGGTTTGCGACTCGTTTTGCAGTTCAAACCGTTCACTGGAAGTTAAATCCCGTTCCTTGGAGGTCGCCGTCTCCTCTTCGGTGAGGAGGGACCGTTCGGTGGTCTCCGTGGTTTTGAACTCGCGGGAGCGAACCTCGCTTTTGAGCACATTCTCGATGTGCGCGATTTCACCCAACTGGTAGCGCAACAGGTCCTGCTCCACCACCAGGAGATCGGCAATCCCCAAAACGCGCGCGGTCCCGTGGGTGTTCGGGACAGTGACGGCCTCGTTGGGCGGGGACGTGTCCGGCGCCGGGGGGCATTTACCGGGCAGAGGGCCGGTTAGGGTTCCGGTGAAGCCGCCGGGGTTGTGATCCGTCAACCCTCCCGGAAAGACATCGTTAGGAAAGAATCGGTTGCCCACCTTCACCATCGTGTCGCCACCGCCGAGATTGGCGGAGAGGCGACCGGCGACCGTTGCGGCCCGCTTCTCCAGCATGGCGACACTCGCCGCGAAGTTGACCTGAGCGCCACCCGCGCCGATTCGGCTCAAGGTGGCTTTGGTCGCATCGCTGAGGCGGTCGGTCACTCCCTGGGGCAGCAGGAAGCCGGTCGCAGCCTCGGCGGGCAGGGGCGCCACTCGCCCGGCGATCATGGGAGGGGACGACTGAAGGGCGCTTTGGTCATAGGCGTTGAGCAATTCCTCGATGGCGTCTCGACAGGAGGTGAGTTCAGCCACCCATTCGGCTTTCTGTCTGGAGGAGGCTGCTTGAGCGGCGGCCTGAGCCTCAGCCTGAGCCTTCCGTTCCCCCTTCAGATGAGCGCCAGGGCTGGGCAGCGGGAAGATGCCATCCGGCGCGGCGAGAGGAACCTGGTCGTACTCAGCGCGGGTCGCGGGGGTCGCATCCGCCAGTCTACCGATCAGCCACAGGGATCGAGCGATCCTCATCAACAGGGTGCGAACCATCGGCGCCACGGAGGGGCCTATCAGCGCCGCCACCACGCTGTCCGCCACTTGCCCGAACAGATCGGTATGCTCCTGGGTCTTAACCCATTCCTCCGGGGAGACATCAAAGGCGTCGGCGAACGCGGCTTGCGCTCCCGCCAAAAAGTTGAGGTTGGGGAGCGCCAAAACGGCGGCGTTGAATTGAAGGAGGCGGGGATCGCAGCGGCCTTCTGATGCGAGGAAGCAGGGAGAAGCGATGAACTTAATCACCGCGCCCGTGATTGCGCTGAGTGAATCTTCCTTGCGGTATCTCCTCAAATCGCCTAAGAAGCCGGTTTGCGCCCCCGCGAAACTCATCACCCCGTCAGCGGTGGAAACGACGGAGGAGGATCGAGGGGGACGCACCGTCACGAACCGGAACAGTTCAGAGCTCATAGGGGGACCCTCCATCCAGCGGAATTCACGCCTTTTGCGCCATTCGCTTCACCACAGACAGTCTGCTCATCGCTCCAACCAAGCGGGGGTTTCATCCGAACCCTAGTGTGGACGTGTCGGATCGCATTCCTCAAATCAAACGCAACATTCCAACTTTGATATCTAACTCGTCAAGGCTCCACATTCATGGAGGCGGCGAAGAATATCCTCGACCACCGCTTCCGGCGTTTGCGCCACATCCACCGTGAGGGCGCGCTTCGGCGGCTCCAACGTCTTGAACTGGCTATCCAGCAGGCTCGCGGGCATGAAGTGCCCCCTGCGATGCGCCATCCGCGCGGCGATGACCTCCTGATCCCCTTTCAAATAGACGTACAGGAGATCGGGATTATCGCCATTCAATTGTTGGCGGAAACTCTTCCGCAGGGCGCTGCACGC
>JBBRGS010000124.1:0-11116 GCA_038240635.1 Armatimonadota bacterium | reverse complement strand
ACCGGACCCTCGCATCTTCCACGCGGCCCTCGAACGCGCCCATTGCCGCCCGGAGGACGCCGTGATGGTGGGTGACTCCTGGGAGGCGGACATCCGGGGAGCGGTCCAGGCGGGACTCGCCGCCGTCTGGCTCAACCGGCGAGGTCTCCCCCGGCCTGACACCCCTGCCGCCCTCGAAATCACCTCCCTGGAACCGACCGAAGGCCTGGCGCGGCTGGTGCTGCATCCGTAACAAGGCCGCCTTACCGCGATGGAAAGACGTCTGGCGCAATCCCCCATCATGGCGCGGACCTCGTCAAACCCGATCAATGCATAATAGTAAACCGTCTATCTGGATAGATATATCTCTATAAGCGCAAAGGCACTGAACACAGCCCCTACGTACGTACTAGTACGAAAGCACTATTGACACTGCAATAATGCAGCATTACCATGCCATTGTAGAGTCGTCTCTGTCCGTCCTCCGCAAGGTTTGGAGGTTTTCGAACCTTGTCATCGGCAGAGGGAACCGGGGATTCCGATGTCCGCGCGTCCATCCGCGCTCCTGTGCGCTGCGCTCCTTTCACTGGGGGTCTGCGGCTTTGTGGCGCAGCCCGTCCTCGCTCATACTCATGCCTGGAGCGCCGGTAATCCTCCTCAGGGATTAACGATTCCCGCTCTCCGGACATTATCTGATCCCCAACTCGATGACCATGTTTTTGAACCCCGTGCGATTCGAGTGGGCTCCATCGTGCGTGTGTCTCTATATTCATCAGCCGTGGACTACGACCTCTGTTCGAATACAGATGGCTCCTGCACCTTCACCAACGCTATCGCCACCAACACCGTGCGACCGATCAAATGGACGGATAACGGCAGAGGTGGCATTTTCGGGAAGAAAGTGTGCTCGACCGGATGTTTCTTTTCACCGTTGAACCCCGGTGATCCCACTCAGGCGGCGCAAATCACCCACTACAAAGCGCCCAGTACGCCGGGAACGGTGAACCTGCAGGTAACGATTGATGATATCCCCACCGCTACCGATAACAACAATGGGAACACCACAAGCACGTACAACGATCCACAAGCCATGTCACAGCTTTACCCGATTACCGTGTGGGACTTCACCATCAGCAAGGTGGACCCCGCGTTCTTCCCGCGTGTGGATAGCATGGAGGGATCGGGACAGGGAAGGGTCGCCCTCGGCCTTCAGTTCAAGCCAGCAGTAGATCATGAAGGAGCGCCCATTCCTTTCACCATGTCGGTGGATCTCCGTTCCTCAGATCAACCCGGCTACTGCATGAACGCCTCCTTTGGGAATGACAATGATCTTCGTGATCTCCAGTTCCGGGCAGAACATCAGGACTCCAACTACTTCATGACCGTGACCAACTGGATGACTGTGGACTTCACTCGGGATCAGTTAAAGCAGTGGCCTGCGGGGATCGGTCGTTACACGCTCTTCACAATCACAAGTTATGACGATGGCGGGTTTGGCGGCGTGACCGGTCACGTGAAATTGTATAGTAACAGCAACCTTTCGCACGACTCTCGCTTGGTCGGCACGCCTCTGACAGTGGAAAGAGATTTGAAGACAGAGTCACCGGTGCCAAAAGACGCCAACCAGAACGGGATCGCGGATGACGCCACCGATGTAGTAAACTACGACCCCGGCGGATACATAGTCAACCGCTCGACGGACGACGACGATGCCAATCCGACCGGCGACACCACGAAGGGAGATGGGCTGTCTCGATATGATGAATATCGCGGCTTCATCATTCAGGGAAAGCTCCAGCGGCTGAATATAAAAACAAAGACGTGTTTTTGGTGAATCGGACGGGTATCCAGAATCATTACTTCACCGATGACCAGTTTGATTTGGCCACCAGCGGCATCGTCCACGAACTGAGGAACTTTAGTCGAGCATGGAAGGCGGAGTACGGAACCGGCAGTCGGTGGATTAATGCATGTCCATTACATGGTGCGGAAACTATAGAGATAGCGCTTGTGAATCCCAACCAAAAAGATGTGTGTGCTGAACAGGGATGTTCCATAGGTCTGCAAACTGCCATTTTAGTGGAATCGGCGATTTGGGCAACTAACGATACATGGTATAAACCAGGAGTGACACTACATCAGAAGGGATTGGCCGACCCTGCGACTCCTGATACTCGAATCCATTGCTACGTATTCAAGCCAGAGATATATGGGGACACTGTTAACCTCCCCAAGCTGTTGAATGCTATGGATGCGTACTCCAGCACATTCACCCTTTCCGCTACCCTAGGGAGCCTCTTCCTGAACGGGGTCCAGTTGAAGGACAACAACCTCCCCTTGTCCGGATGGGTTGAAATAGGACAGGAAAACGCCTGCAAGGAAGTCATGTCCTACACCAGTGTTGCCTTTTCAGACAACGTGGCTACGTTCCAGGTGAATCGTTCTAATAACAATTACCACTGTAATCATCCCAAAGGGGCTCCGGTATCCTGGTATGTGGACCCCGATGATGTGGCTGCGCGGACGCTGGCTCACGAGGCGACCCACCTTCTGAATGTGGAGAAGCACACCTTGGATTACTGGCAGATCAGCGGGCGCCATACGATCATGAATACTTCTCTGCCGGGAGGATCAATCGGGATTCACTACGACAATAATTCCCTCCCCAGTTACTGGAACGACGTTCAAGGATGCTGGTGGAAACGTCCTTGAACGTCTCTTTCGGGTAAAGGCGAAACTCTGATGCAGGTTCTCTCCTCACTTCTTGATCGTTTCTTTCTTTCTCACCAAATGAATCCTCTCGGAAAGGAGCCCTTCATGGTTCAGCGCTCATTAACTCTGGCTCTGTTCCGCGCCGCCTGGACGGCCCCATTCCGGCGGGCGGGAGCGGCCTGCTGCGTCCTGTTCCTGGCGCTCATCGCTCTCCCCGCGTGGGCAAAGCAGCCAGTCTCGCTTGACCTGAAACTCGCTGCAGACACCTTCCGATCCACACCTGAAATCGTTCTCCAACTGATTCTGCGGAACACCTCTCGAATGGGCGAAAGCGTCTGTGTGCCTCCCACTCTTCGAGACTGGAAGTTAGTTGTCATTGATCTGAGCACGAATAAACCCTATCAACCCCCTTCTGATGTCAATCCCTCATCAGCCACAGAAAGCAATCACAATCCTCTCGTTCAGTTCCGAACCATTCTGCCTCCTGGTGAGCGAAAACCGACCGAACTGACGCAATCCCCTTATCCACTGGAGTCGCCCTGGAGCCATCCCGCCTGCCGAGCGACGGGGGATGCCTCCGACCCAACTGACATTACGGAGAATCAGGACCCCTCAAACTATTTAGGATTCCGTTTGGACCCAAATGACGTGTGGGAGACGACGCTTCCTATCGGCGGTCAGCTCCTGACACCCTACTGGGGTATCCCCTATCTGGCTCCTGGGAAGTACCGCGTCTCGGTCTCATTCAATACACGCGGTGAAGTCGTCACCTCGCCGGAACGGGAGTTTACTCTCCTGACACAGAAGCCCAATGAGGAATCGTTCAGGGCGGCGGTTCTGCAATCGGTCGCTGACGGGGAGGCGTATCTGCGAGATTATCCCGATGGCATCTATCTGGCTCAGGTGTCCCTGAAAACCCTCCTGCTGGCGCGCGAGGCGGAAGACTGGGCCGCGATGGCGCGTGTCGGCGAGAAGTTATTCAAAAGCCCTCACGGCAAACTCGGCCTCTTTGAGCGTAAACTTGCAGGCCAACACTGGGCGAAAGGTCTCTGGAAGAGCGGAAAGAAGAAGGAGGCCGAGGACCTGCTCGCCCGCGAGGACCTGCTGGAAGGCTGGACGATCCTCAGTTCCCTGCGCACGACGGATCGCTGGCCCGGCCCGGAACCGAAGAAGCGTCCCGCCGGTTCCACTTCCCCCGCTTACGAATCGCCGTTCGCCCCGTAAGCGGATACCTTCCGTCCTGGAAGCGGGCTAGCTCGCCCGCCGGGCCTCCCTCGGCTCCCGCGTGCGCCGCTTCTCCCGCAGCTGCGTCTCCTCCTCCGCATCCCGGCGCATCCGCTCCACCAGCGGCGTGGCGTCCAGCGGGACCTTCCCGCCGCGCGCGTCCGTCACGTAAAAGGCGTCACGGGCCTCCCCAATCAGCGTGGTCACGCGGGCGCTATGGATGTCCCAGCCCACTTCGCTCATCGCGCGCGTCACGCGATACAGCACGCCGCGCATGTCGGACCCCTCCACCTCCACCACCGAGTGCCGGTCGGAGAGATCGTTGTTGATGGCGATGCCGGGCATGACGCGGGTCGGGAGGCGCTTGCCGCGTCGGCGGGGCAACTCCTCGGCGGATTGATGCCCGCCGATCACGCTTTGCAGATCGCGCTCCAGGTCGCGGCGCTTCACGGGCGGCAGTTCGCCGCCGTGGTACTGCGCCCAGAGGGTGTCAATGGCGATGGGCCGCTCGCCTTCGCGCGTGTACACCTGCGCGGCGCGCGTCTCCACATCGTTGGCGAACAGGACCGCCGCGATCTTGCTCAGCAGCCCGGGCTGAGGGTCGTCGTACGCCACCAGGTTGACCACCGTGTACTCGTTCGCCGGTCCCGCCGCAAAGGTGACGACCGGGCTGCCCGACTTCAGGCGGTCTATCGCGCGGACGTGTTCGGCCACTTCCTCCAGCGGCGTGTTGAGGAGGTAGCTCGTCGGCATCAGGGCGAGATGGGCGTCGAGTTCGCCCTGCGGCAGGTTGTGCGTGGAGAGTTCCTGCTTGATACGGCGGCGGTAACTCGTGAAACCGGGGTCCTTCGACTCATCGGGAAGGCCGTGCGTGAGGGCCGCTTCCGCCCGAAAGTAGAGTTCCTCGATGAAGCGCGCCGCCATCGCCGTCCAGACGCCAAGATTGGTGGCGGCCATATCGGCGTAGGTGAACAGGTAGAGCAGCCGCAGCCGATCCACCGTTTGCACGGCGTCGCAAAAGGCGCGCACCGTCTGGTCCTGCGTCATATCGCGGAGTTGAGCCGTCTCCGCCATGAGCTGGTGGCGCAGCACGAGAAAATCGAGGGTGTCCTGAGCCTCCGAATCGAAGCCGAGGCGCGCTCCGGCGGCGCGGGCGATGGCGGCTCCCGTCTCGCTGTGGTTGAGGTGCGGACGAGCCTTTCCCACATCGTGGATGAGGAGGGCGAGGCGCAGCAGTTCCGGGTTGGCGATCAGCCCATGCAGGCGGCGCAGCTCGTTCAGTTCGGGTTCCACGGTGGCGGGCAGCCGTTCCAGCAGTTCCAGCGCCCTCAGGCTGTGTTCACCCACCGTGTGCCGGTGCGCCACGTTGAGCGGCGCCAAAGTGCGCGCGTCGGCGAACTCCGGGAGGGCCTGGTCCAGGATGCCCAAATCCGCCATCAGACGCAGGGACGCCGCCGACCGCTCGGAAGCGAGGAGCGTGGTAAAGAGGGGCGCGAGGGCTTCGGGGCGCATGGCGGGCGCCTGGCGCCGGGCATCCCCCGCGAGAGTCTCTTCGAGATCGGGGCCGGGCCGGAAGCCGAACTCCTGAAAGTGCCGGAAGATGCGCTCCAGCGCCGACGGGTCGTCCGTGAGCAGGTCAGGGTCCGTGGCGTGAATGCGGCAGCCCTTCACCACGAGGCGGCGGTCCAGCGCGAGCGGCCCCGCGAGGCACGCTTCCGAGATGCGACAATACGCGCGATGGATCGTCTCCATTGCTTGATACACCCGCCGCATGAACGCCTGAACCGGGACCTCCGCGCCGGGTGGAATGATAGCCTGGGCCAGCGCCTCCTGGCGGTCCCCGGTGAGGGCGTCGTTCTGGCGTCCGGTCAGCCGGTGCAGGTGGTGTCGGACCTGAAGCAGGAACTCGCGGGCTTCGCGCACCTCACGGAGTTCGCGGTCGCTCACCAGGCCGAGGCCGCGCAGTTCGGTCCACACGTCGGGGCGGCGGATGCCGTAACGGGCGCGGGCGATCCATCCGGCGGCCTGATAATCGCGCAGCCCGCCAGGGCCGTCCTTCAGGTTAGGTTCCACGCAGTAGACGCTGTTATCGAATTTTGCCCAGGCTGTCGTGCGCTCTTCATGCTTGTGATGCGCGAAGGCGGCGGGGCGCAGGCTGAGCATCAGTTCATCGCCGAAGCGGTGCGCGAGGTCCTGGCTTCCAGCGACGGCTCGCGCGTCGAGGAGGGCGGTCTGCGTTGGGTGTTCCAGGCCGTCCAGGTCGTCAATCAGGCGGTAGGAGTAGCCGACCTTAAGTTCGGCGCCGACCGTCACCACGTCCATCAGGAGGTGGTAGATTCGCCGCACCACTTCATCGAGTTCGGGATGTCCCTCTTCCGACGGCACGAAGGCGATATCGAAGTCGGAGCCGGGGGAGAGTTCACGGCGCCCGTAGCCACCCACAGCCAAAATCGCCAGCGACGTCGCGTCAGGCAGGGCGCCGTTCACCTCCACGCCCACATCCGCGCAGACCGCCGCGAGCATGGCGCGAATGGCGTCGTCCATGATGTCGGATAAGGCGCGGGAGAGGGCTTCGCCGCCGGTGATCTCCGCGATGGCGGTCGCGCGGCTGTGGCGGAGTCGGTCACAGATGTCGGTGGCGTAGGCGGGCCGCTCTACCATCTTGCGAGCCATAGGCGCCTCTCCGTAAGGGGATGAACGACAGGAAACCAGGTGGCCGCCCTCGGCTAAGGCGGTGAAGGAGGTCGGGCCGCCCCAGGGGGGAGATGAAATGCGAGACGGTCGTGCCGTTGGTGGGCGATGACGCCGCTGGAGGGCGGTTTCGCCGCTGGAGGGCGGTTTCGCCGCTGGAGGGCGGTTTCGCCGCTGGAGGGCGGTTTCGCCGCTGGAGGGCGGTTTCGCCGCTGGAGGGCGGTTTCGCCGCTGGAGGGCGGTTTCGCCGCTAGAGGGCGGTTTCGCCGCGTTCCCCGGTGCGGATGCGCACGGCGTCGTCAATGCGGGTGATGAAGATTTTGCCGTCGCCGATCTCGCCGGTGCGGGCGGCTTCCACGATGGCGTCCACCACTTCGTCTTCCTGATCGTCGGAGACCACGACATCCACGCGGACCTTGGGCAGCAGGTTCACGTGGTATTCGAGGCCGCGATAATGCTGCACGTACCCCTTCTGGCGACCGAAGCCGCGCACGTCGCTCACCGTCATGCCGACCACGCCGAGCGCGTTCAGGGCGGCTTTCACTTCGTCCAGCCGTTCAGGCCGGATGATCGTTTCGATTTTGACCACGAGACTCCCCTCCCCTTCTCAGCCGGGCGATCCGGCCAGTGGATGTGTCATGGAAGGGGATGCGCGATGGGGCGCCCGGTTCCCTCCCATTTCCCTCAGCGAGAGGGCTACGGGTCCCGTCCGGCGGTTCGGCGGAACTCGCGGCCCTCTCGCGTGCGGAAGTCAGAGGATGGGCAGGTACTTCTTAATTTCCCACTCCGTCACCTGGAGGCGGAACTCGTCCCACTCCTTGCGCTTGAGTTCGATGAACCGCTCGAAGGCGTGGTCGCCGAGGCATTCGCGGACGAGGTCGCTCTTGGCGGTGATCTCCACCGCTTCGCCGAGGCTCGACGGCAGCGAGTGGATGCCGCGCGCTTCCCGCTCCTGCGCGGAGAGGTGATACAGGTTATCCTCCATCGCGGGAGGGACTTCGTACCCTTCCTGAATCCCCTTGAGACCGGCGGCGAGCATCACGCTGAAGGCGAGATACGGGTTAGCGGCGGGGTCCGGGCAGCGTAGCTCCATGCGGGTCGCCTTCTCCTTGCCGGGCTTGTAGAGCGGCACGCGGATGAGGGCGGAGCGGTTGCGCTGGCTCCACGCGATGTAGACAGGGGCTTCGTAGCCAGGGACCAGCCGCTTGTAGCTGTTGACCCACTGGGCGAGGACGGAGATGATCTCCGGGGCGTGGTGCAGGATGCCCGCGATGTAGCTCTTCGCGGTGGCGGAGAGGTGATCGGGGCTGGAGCCATCGAAGAAGGCGTTGGAGCTGCCCTTGAAGAGCGACTGGTGGACGTGCATCCCGGAGCCATTCTCGCCGAAGAGCGGCTTGGGCATGAAGGTGGCGTACAGGCCGTACTTCTGCGCGATCTCCTTGATGACGAGCTTGTAGGTCATCGCGTCGTCGGCCATTTGCAGCCCGTCGTTGTAGCGCAGGTCAATCTCGTGCTGAGACGGCGCGACTTCGTGGTGGCTGTATTCCACCTGGATGCCCATCTTCTGGAGCGTTTGCACGGTTTCGCGGCGCAGGTCGCTCGCGGCGTCGAGGGGCGTGAGGTCGAAGTAGCCGCCCCGGTCAATGATCTCCGGGGAGACATTGTTGCGGAAGTAGAAGAATTCGAGTTCAGGGCCGACGAGGTAGGTGTAGCCGAGGTCCGACGCCTTCTTCATGTTGCGGCGCAGGATTTGCCGGGGGTCGCCTTCGTAGGCGTCGCCGTTGGGGGTCTGGATGTCGCAGAACATGCGGGCCACGCTGCTGCCGGGCCGCCACGGGAGGATTTGGAAGGTCTTCGGGTCGGGCATGGCGATCATGTCCGACTCTTCGATGTCCTGGAAGCCGGAGATGGAGGAGCCGTCGAAGCCCATGCCTTCGGAGAGGGCGAGGTCCAGCTCATCGGGGGTGATGGCGAAACTCTTCATCTGGCCGAGGATGTCGGTGAACCAGAGGCGGATGAACTCGACGTTGTTGTCCTTGACGTAGCGCAGAATCTCTTCCTGTGTGGTGGGACCAGCCATGGGAGCTCCTTGAGAAGGCCGAATGAGGCGGGCGACGCGCGTTAACCAACAAAAAACGCCTATCCCGAACAACCCCTTCGGGTTGAGCCGAGATAGACGTCGTTGTCTACCGGGCGCATGGAAGCGGCGCGTCCCGCTCCCTCACGCAAAATCCTTCCCGCGACCGGTGGATGCCGCCAGCCGCGAACCACCGTTATCTTAGCGAACCGCATCATCATAAGTCAATTCAGACGCGCCAGTCAGAAGCGCCGGGCGACTGAAGTCGCGGGGCCAATCACACAAAGTCGGCCTGCGCCGACTCTCTGAGTATCAGGTCTGCCCCTCGCCTCCTTCCTGCGAGTTGCGGACTGGGCCAGTACGGCAGCCATGTGCATGCGGCGGTGTTGGCGTACGGCGCCAAAGTGAGCGGGGTGACCGTTCACTTCGCCAATGAGGAGTATGACGCCGGGCCGATCCTCCTGCAGCGGTGCGTGCCGGTGGAGGAGGGGGACACGCCGGAGACCCTGGCGGCGCGCATTTTGCCGGTGGAGCACCAGGCGTACAGCGCGGCGATCCAGCTCTACGCCGAGGGCCGTCTGGAGGTGTGGGACGGTCGCCGGACGCGCGTGCAGCCTCCCTGGACGGGCGAGTAGGCGGATGAGGCATTGGACAGCCGCGCGGGGCGGTGAGCGGCGACCTGGATCATCGCGCTGACCGGAGCGCGCTACGGCGATAGACCCGGAGAAGGGAGTCCATCGCCGTCCTATAAGTGAAGGCCGCGCTTATCCGCCGATGCGCCGAGGCCGCGCTATCCGCCGACCACCTTCCGCAGCAGGGCGATCACGTCGGTGATGTTGACCGTCTGATCATTGTTCATGTCGGCGGCGGCGAAGCGCGCGGGGCCGGGGGCGTCCAGTTTCGTGACAATCCGCAGGGCGGCGATGGCGTCCAGCACGTTCACCTTGTTGTCGCCGTTCACATCCCCGGAACCGGGAGCGCCGGCGACCTCTTGGGGAAGAAAGGGATTGGAGGCCACGAAGTCATCTGTCTGTTTATTGGTATCTCCTGGCACGAGGTTGTTGGCAGCGGAACGGAAGGCGACGAAGCGACCGTCCGCGCTGAGGGCCGCATAGGAGGACTCGCCGTTACCCTGTTCCCCCGTGGCGGAGACGCTCACCCGCGCGAGGGCTCCCGTCTGCCGGTCCTTCACGAAGACATCCCGCGCGCCGTTCGTGTCTCCCGGCGTGAGGTTAGTGGCAGCGGACATGAAGGCGACAAAGCGCCCATCCGCGCTGAGACTGGGGGAGTAGGAACCCTCATCCCCCTGCTCCCCCGTGGCGGAGACGCTCACCCGCTCGATGGCCCCCGTCTGCCGATCCTTCACGAAGACATCCTGGCCGGTGTAGAGATTATTGGGATCAGCATTCGTGTCCCCTGGCACGAGGTTGGTGGCAGCGGACATGAAGGCGACAAAGCGCCCATCCGCGCTGAGACTGGGGGAGTCAGAAACGCCATTGCCCTGATACCCAATGGCGGAGACGCTCACCCGCTCAATGGCCCTCGTCTGCTGGTCCTTCACGAAGACATCGCCCCATCCGTTGGTGTCTCTCGGCACGAAGTTGTTGGCAGCGGACATGAAGGCGACAAAGCGACCGTCCGCGCTGAGGGCAGGGGTGGACCTGCTATGGTCGTTCCCATTCTCCCCGGTGGCGGAGACGCTCACCCGCGCGAGGGCTCCCGTCTGCCGGTCCTTCACGAAGATATCTGAATCGTAATTCGTATCCCCCGGCGTGAAGTTGTTGGCAGCGGACATGAAGGCGACAAAGCGCCCATCCGCGCTGAGGGCAGGGGAGCCAGAATAGTCATCCCCCTGATCGCCCGAAGCGGAGACACTCACCCGCTCGATGGCTCCCGTCTGCCGGTCCTTCACGAAGACATCGCCCCGTCTGTTCGTGTCTCCCGGCACGAGGTTGGTGGCATCGGACTTGAAGGCGACGAAGCGACCATCCGCGCTGAGACTGGGGGGATATGAATAGCCGTTCCCCTGTTCCCCCGTCGCGGAGACGCTCACCCGCTCAATCATCCCCGTCTGCCGATCCTTCACGAAGATATCTGAATCGTAATTCGTATCCCCCGGCGTGAAGTTGGTGGCATAGGAATTGAACACGACGAAGCGACCGTCCGCGCTGAGTATGGCCGTGTAACTGCTCTTGTCCCCCTGCATTCCGGTAGTGGAGACGCTCACCCGCTCAATCGTCCCCGTCTGCCGGTCCTTCACGAAGACATCGCCCCGCCCGTTGGTGTCTCCCGGCGTGAGGTTAGTGGCATCGGACACGAAGGCGACGAAGCGGCCGTCCGCGCTGAGACTGGGGGCGTCAGAAACGCCATTTCCCTGCTCCCCGGTGGCGGAGACGCTCACCCGCGCGATGGCTCCCGTCTGCCGGTCCTTCA
>JBBRGS010000123.1:0-11125 GCA_038240635.1 Armatimonadota bacterium | reverse complement strand
CCCATGAAGCGGCCCGACCTGTACGAGATCATCGCGGAGGCCAAACGGCTCGGCCTGCGCGTCGCCATGACGCCCAGCGCCACTCCTCTCGTGACGAAGGACGCCCTGGCGCGGCTTCAGGACCTCGGCATCGCCCGCCTCGCCATCAGCCTCGACGGCGCCGACGCCGAGACGCACGACCGATTCCGCAACGTCGCCGGGAGCTACCAGCGCACGATGGAAATCCTCCGGGACGCGCACGACGTGGGCCTGCCGCTTCAGATCAACACCACTGTCACCCGATACAACTTCGAAGAGATGGTCGCCTTCCGGCCTTTGCTGGAGAACCTGCCGGGGCTGGCCCTCTGGAGTGTCTTCTTCCTCGTGCCCACCGGGCGAGGCCGCAACCGCGACCAGGTGACCGCCGATGAGTGCGAAGCCGTCTTGTGCGACATGGAGGAGTACAGCCGCGTCGCTCCCTTCGACATCAAGACGACAGCCGCGCCTCACTTCCGGCGCGTGGTCCTTCAGGCGCGGGCCGCGCGCGGCGAGGACGCCTCCTTCGGTGCGCGATTGCCGGGGCTGGCCCGGTCGCCAGGGCGCGCGCCGCGCGGCGTCACCGACGGGTGCGGCTTCGTCTTCATCTCGCACACCGGCGAAATCTTCCCCAGCGGTTTCCTGCCCCTCAACGTCGGCAACGTGCGGACGGACAGCCTGGTGGACGCGTACCGCAATCATCCCCTGATGAAGGCCCTCCGCCAGCCCGACGGCTTCACGGGCAAGTGTTCCACCTGCGATTACCGCACGCTTTGCGGAGGCAGCCGCGCCCGCGCCTACGCCATGACCGGCGATCCCCTCGGCAGCGACCCGTTGTGCGCCTGGGCGGGAGCCTGACGCGCCCTTCGGGTGTCCACTTATGGCGCCGGTCGCCCTTCACTCTTCCCGACACAGAACAGGACAGCCTCTCGATGGTCAACATCACCCGGCTCTACTGCGGCGCCGAAACCGCCAGCGATCCCCTCCGGTACGGCGCCACCCTTCACGCGCCGACGCTTCACGCCGGAGAGACCGCCCACCGCACCGAAGCCACCGCCGCCGCGCGCCGCCCCGTGGTGGTGTGGACCTCCAGCCGCCGGTGCAACCTGTCGTGCGCTCACTGCTACACCGACTCCCACAACGTGAAGTACGAAGGTGAGCTCTCCACCGACGAAGCCAAAACGATGATCGAGGACCTTTCGGTGTTCGGCGTTCCGTCGCTGCTGATCTCCGGCGGGGAGCCGCTCATGCGCCCCGACTTCTTCGAGCTGGCGGGGTACGCCCGAAGCCTCGGCCTGCGCCTCACGCTCTCCACCAACGGCACGCTCATCACGCCGGAAGTCGCGCGGCGCATCCGGGACCTCGGCTTCAGCTATGTCGGCATCTCGCTGGACGGCATCGGAGAGATTCACGATCAATTCCGGGGACGACGCGGCGCCTACGAGCAGGCCCTGAGCGCTTTCCGCAACTGCAGCGCCGTGGAGCAGAAGGTCGGCCTGCGCCTCACCCTCACCCGGCACAACGTGGAGAACCTCGACGCCATCTTCGATCTGATCGAGCGCGAGGGCATTCAACGCGCCTGCTTCTACCACCTGGTGCCGTCGGGACGCGGCGCCGACGTGACCGGCCTCACGCCCGACGAGACTCGCGTCGCCATCGAACGTATCATGGACCGCGCCCGCGACCTCCACGCCAGCGGCGTCCCGAAGGAGATTTTAACCGTGGGAAACGCGGCGGACGGCGTGCTGGTGTATCAGCGTGTCCTGCGCGAAGACCCCAACCGGGCCGCCGAGGTGAAGCGCCTCATCGAGTGGAACGGCGGCGGCGCGCACGGTTCCGGCGTGGGTCTGGCGAACATAGACGCTACCGGCGCCGTCCATCCCGATCAGTTTTGGCAGACGCACACGCTGGGCAACATCCGGGAGCGCCCGTTCAGCGCCATCTGGACGGAGAGCCGCGACACCGTGCTGACCGGCCTGCGGGGCCGCAACGAGCTGCTGGAAGGCCGCTGTTCCACGTGCGCGTATCGCGAGATGTGCGGCGGCGGGTTCCGCGTGCGGGCCTTCCGCGCCACAGGCCGCCCCTGGGCGAGCGACCCCGGCTGCTACTTCACGGACGCCGAAGTGGCCTCTCTCGCCTGAACCCGCTGGAGCCCTACAGCGCCGGAGCGACGATGAACGTCACCCATCCCCGATTGAGGCTGGAACTGCCCCGCGAAGCGCTGGCGGAGTTCTGCCGCCGGAACCAGATTCGCGCGCTGTCGGTGTTCGGTTCAGCGCTGCGGGACGACTTCTCTCCTGACAGCGACGTGGACTTCCTCGTGGAGTTTGAGCCAGGGCGCACACCGGGACTCGCCTTCTTTGGGATGGAGTTTGAGTTGTCGGAGCTCATCGGGCGAAAGGCGGACCTGAACACGGCTTCGTGCCTCAGCCCTTATTACCGGAACGAAGTTCTTGCGGAAGCGGAACCGATATATGAAGCGCCATGACGATTCGGTCAGCCTTCGTCAGATGAGAGACGCCGCGAAAGACGCCCGGAACTTCGCTCAGGGCCGAAATCGCAGCGACCTCGACCATGATCTGATGCTCACTTATGCGCTCACTCGCGCACTGGAAATCCTGGGGGAAGCCGCCAGCCGGGTCTCTCCCGCGACACGGGAACAGCTTCCCTCCATCCCATGGCGCGATATGATCGGCCTGCGAAATCGGCTCATTCACGGATACGACATGGTGAACCTGACTATTCTGTGGGAGGTGGTGTCAAACGATCTCCCGCCGCTCATCGTGGCGCTGGAAGCGGCCCTCGCCCCGGAAGACGGCTGACTTCAGCTGCAGCATCTCTTGGTTCGCCTCACCATCGCCCGATCCCAACGGTCACTGGGAATCGTATAATGATGGGGAAGGAGAGGCAGACGACGATGGACGCCACCCATCCCCGATTGAGGCTGGAACTGCCCCATGAAGCGCTGGCGGAGTTCTGCCGCCGAAACCAGATTCGCGCGCTGTCGGTGTTCGGCTCGGCGCTGCGGGACGACTTCACGCCCGACAGCGACGTGGACTTCCTCGTGGAGTTTGAGCCGGATGCCCATTTCGGTTATATCGGCCTGGCTGGAATTGAAGCGGAACTGGGGGACCTCATTGGTCGCAAGGCGGACCTGAATCCGGCGGGTCCCATCCGGCGGGGCGTCTACCGCTCGCACCTGGAGGAAGAGACCATTTATGTCGCGCCGGGATGATCACACCTCATTAACCCAGATGCTTCAGTTTGCCCGGAAAGCCGTTTCCCTCACGGCGCCTCTCTCAGAAGATGAGTTTCTTCAGCATGAACTTCATCAATATGCGATCTGGAAACTGGTGGAGATAGTGGGAGAAGCGGCGGCTCGCGTCTCTGCGCCCAAACGTGGAACGCTTTCTGGTATTCCCTGGGAAGCGGTCATTGGGATGAGGAATCACCTGGCCCACGGCTATGATCTCATTGATCTCCCCACCCTTTGGGACACCGTGAGCAACGATCTCCCGCCGCTTATCGTGGCCCTCGAAGCGGCCCTCGCCCCGGAAGAGGGCTGACTCCAGCCGCAGCATCCCTTGTTTCGCCTCAACATGGCCCAATCCCAAAAGTCACTCGGAATCGTATAATGTTGGCGAAGGAGAGGCAGACGATGATGAACGCCACCCATCCCCGATTGAGGCTGGAACTGCCCCATGAAGCGCTGGCGGAGTTCTGCCGCCGGAACCAGATTCGCGCGCTGTCGGTGTTCGGCTCGGCGCTGCGGGACGACTTCACGCCCGACAGCGACGTGGACTTCCTCGTGGAGTTTGAGCCGGATGCGCCGGTGGGATTGTTCGGGTTGGCCCTTCTGGAAGAGGAACTGTCGCGCCTGGTGCGGCGGAAAGCCGATCTGAATACGCCCATGTGCCTGAGCCGCACCTTCCGAGAGGCCGTCATGGCGGAAGCGGAATCGATTTATGCCTCGTCATGACGATACGGACAGCCTGCGCCAGAGCCGAAGCCTTCCGTCCATGAGCGACCCCCTACCTCACCCCGGCCTTCGGCCACCCCTCTCCCACAGGAGAGGGGCTGGTGAGATCATGATCTCGCGCCCCATCATTCCTCCCCGAACCCGCGCAGCGATCCCCGAACCCGCGCAGCGATCCCCGAACCCGCGCAGGCGGGTTTCGTGTGGGTGTTGCAGCGGTTTCAACCGCCCGTCTCCTGCGGACGCCCTCACGGCGAATAGATGCGTTCCTGTACCCGTTGCGTCCGCGAAGGTGGATGCGCAGCCGCAGGCTCCGAGCGACAGAGTGAACTCTTTCACTCGGCGGTGGTGTTCCTTGACCATGTGCAAAACTTTGAACCGCGCCCCCAGGTGCGGCATGATCGAGAGGAGAACCTCCTCGACTCAGCGCGAACCTGAAGGATTGACATGAGAACTGAAATTTCCGCAGGGAGGCTTCGCGCCTCGGTTGCAGGAAATTTATTCGCCCGCGCTCCCCTGGCCCGGTTTGCCCTGAGAGCGCACCCACATATTATCGCGGTGGATCACCTCATCGAAATCCTTGTGTCCGAGCAACTCGATGATGTCCCTTGTGTGGCGCCCCATGATGCGCGAGACGTCCGACGCGGCGTAGTTGCAGAGGCCCCGCGCCAGTTCCTCGCCGTCCGGCCCGATGACCGCCACGAGATCGCCGGGGCCAAAGTCTCCTTCCACCGCCGTCACGCCGACGGGCAGCAGGCTTTTGCCGCCCCGCAGCAGCGGCCGCACCGCGTTGGGATGCACCGTGAGCGCGCCCTTCGGACGCAGCCCAAACGCCACCCAGTGCTTCCAGCTGGAGACCCGCGCGTGCGCCGGGAACCGCGTCCCAAACGCCTCGCCGCGCGCATACTCCGTGAGGACATTGGGGCGGCGGCCTCTCGCCAGCGCGACTTCGACGCCGGAATCGGTGGCGATGCGGGCGGCCTCAATCTTCGTCCGCATCCCCCCGGTGCCGAATCGGTCGGACGGGTCGCCGCACAACGCCTCAATCTCCGGCGTGATGTCGGGGACAAGCGGGACGACGCGGCCTTCACGGTCCAGCAGGCCCTCGACGTTGGAGAGGATCAGGAGCCGGGTCGCGTTGACCGCCGCCGCGACAAGGGCAGAGAGGGTGTCGTTGTCGCCGATCTTGATCTCCTCCACGGCGATGGTGTCGTTCTCGTTGATGATGGGGATGGCGCCCTGCTTGAGCAGTTCGAAGAGGGTGTTGCGCGCGTTGAGATACCGCGTGCGGGCGCGGAAGTCGTCGCGAGTGAGCAGCATCTGCCCGATGACCATGCCGTGCTGGGCGAAGCGGTCGGCGTAGATGCCCATCAGCTCGCCCTGGCCGATGGCGGCGCACGCCTGCTTTTCGGGGATGGTGCGCGGGCGGCGCTTCAGGCCCAGCCGCTCCATCCCGGCGGCCACCGCGCCCGACGAGACGAGAATGACCTGCGTCCCCTCCGCGCGAAGTTCCGCAATCTGGCGCGCGAGGTCAGAGATGAAGTCACGATCAATGCGCCCCCCGCCGGCGAGCAGGGTGGCCGAACCGATTTTGACGACTACTAGTTCAGGGGTCCGCATACCGCCTTATTATGGGTCGGCGAGCCACGAACGTCATCGATCCCGGGGCCGTGTCAGGGACAGCGCGGCGCGTTGGATGGCGCGGCGCGTTGGATGGCGCGGCGCGTCATACTCTGTATTCGGGCGCAATCGGCGTCCTTTCCGCCTCGTCGGGCGGCTCTGGAGACCATCTTCGTGTATCAGGCCGAAATCTTAAGCGTCGGCACCGAGCTGCTGCTCGGCCACACCATTGACACCAACGCCGCCGCCGTGTCACGCACCCTGGCGGACCTCGGCATCCCCCTCACCCGGCGCGTCACCGTCGGCGACAACCGCGACCGCCTCCTCGACGCTCTGCGCGCCGCCTCCACTCGCGCCAACCTGATCGTCACCACGGGCGGCCTGGGTCCCACGCCGGACGATCTCACGAAGGAGACCCTCGCCGAAGCGTTTGGCGACGAACTCGTGGAGGATGCGAAGACCGCCGAGGCGTTGCGAACCTTCTTTCAGCGTCAGGGCTTCGCCTTCGCGGAGAGCAACCTGAAGCAGGCTCTCGTCTTTCGCTCCGGCTTCCTGCTGCCCAACTCGCACGGCACAGCCCCCGGCGCCGTGATGGAGAAGGACGGCGTGACGGCGATCTGCCTGCCTGGCCCGCCCCGCGAAATGCTACCCATGCTGGAGGAGCAGGTCGTCCCTTACCTCCGCGAAAAGTTGGGCGAGGAGGCGCGCGTCTTCCATTCCCGATTCCTCCGCCTTGTCGGCATTGGCGAATCACTCGCCACGGAGAAAGTGGCCGATCTGCTCGACTCCGAGAATCCCACTGTCGCGCCGGTGCTGCGGGGGATGGAGCCGTCCTTCCGTATTACCGCGCGGGCCAGCGACGCCGACATGGCCCGGCGCCTCGTGGCGGAGATGGAGCCGCGCCTGCGGGAACGCATCGGCGCCTATGTGTACGGCGTGGACGACGAGACCCTGGAGAGCGTCCTCGTGCGCGAGTTGAAGGAGCGAGGAGTCACTGTCGCCACCGCCGAGTCATGCACAGGCGGGCTGGTCGGCCACCGCATCACCAATGTCCCCGGCAGCTCGTCGGTCTACCCCGGCGGGATCGTCTCCTACGCCAACGCCGCAAAGGAGTCGCTGCTCGGCGTGAAATCCGAGACTTTGGCGGCGCATGGCGCGGTCAGCGAACCCGTCGCCCGCGAGATGGCCGAAGGCGTCCGGCGCCTCCTGAGCGCGGATTACGGAGTCGCCCTCACCGGCGTGGCGGGACCCGACGGCGGCACGGAGGAGAAGCCGGTCGGCCTGGTCTGGCTCGCGGTGGCGGATGGTGACGAAACCGTGGTGGAGCGGCGGCAGTTTGGCGGGCGGCGCGAAGACATCAAAACCCGCGCGGCGCAGGCGGCTCTGAACCTGTTGCGGCGGCGCCTGCTCGGCCTGAACGACGGCACATGACCGCCGAGGTGTCTCCCACCCTCCGCGCCTTTATCGCGGTGGAACTCCCCGACGACGTGAAGCGGGGACTGGCGCGACTCCAGGAACCCCTCTGGGCGACCGGCGCGCGGGTGAAGTGGGTCGCCCCGGAAAACTTTCATATCACGCTCCAGTTCCTCGGCGAGACGCCCAACGCCCGGCTGGACACGATTCAAGACCGGATCGAAGGCGTTTGCCGGAGCCGGGAGCCTTTCCCCGTCGAACTCGCGCGTTTGGGCGCCTTCCCGAACGTTTATCGGCCCAAAACCGTCTGGGTCGGGATGGAAACGGGCGCCGATGCGCTCAGTGACCTCGCCGGAGAACTCGCGCGGCGGCTGGACGAGGAGCGTTCCGGGAAGAAGGAGCGGTTTCAGCCGCACGTCACGCTGGGTCACGCCCGCGATGCGAAAGGCGCGCCGGAACTCCGCGATCTTCTCCTCGCTCCCGGCTCCGCGCCTCCCCTTCGCTTCATCGCCGAGTCCGTGACGCTGTTCCACAGCGACCTTCGACGCGAAGGGCCGATTTATACCCCGCTCGCTCGCTTCCCCTTCTCTCCCGCAGGATAAGGCGGCCCTGTAATCGAATGATCACAGGAATGGAGTGATGAAAGCGGTCGGATTGGGAGCCGATCCAGGAGGGAACCGAAGCCGCCAACAGGCGCGGAGGCTGCGCCATGATCGGTTGCGCCCCCCGCGTCGTGGCGCTATAATAAAACAGATGTTCGGTGGCGTGAATCGGCCTACAGATCGTCATCCTCTTTGATTTTTAATCTCGTCATCCATCTCATTAAGTCGCTTGCTCGCCCCTCACAGGCGATTGCGTTCCCGTCGGCGCCCCACGCGCCGGAGAAAGAGTGTCTCCTCGATGACCGACCGCACCAAGGCGCTCGATTTAGCCATCTCGCAGATTGAACGGCAGTTCGGCAAAGGCACCGTGGTCCGCCTCGGTGACACCACCCGCCTCAACGTGGAATCGATCCCCACCGGCGCCCTCGCCCTCGATATCGCCCTCGGCGTCGGCGGCGTGCCGCGTGGCCGCATCATCGAAATCTTCGGCCCGGAGTCGTCCGGCAAGACGACCGTCGCCCTCCACATCGCGGCGGAGGCCCAGAGGGCGGGCGGCATCGTCGCCTTCATTGACGCCGAACACGCAATAGACCCTGTCTACTCCGCCAACCTCGGCGTGGATGTGGCCAACCTCCTCATCTCCCAGCCGGACACCGGCGAGGAAGCGCTGGAGATCATGGACGCCCTCATCCGCAGCGGCGCCGTGGATCTCGTCGTGCTCGACTCGGTCGCCGCGCTCGTCCCTAAGGCCGAAATGGAAGGCGACATGGGCGACGCGCACGTGGGCCTTCAGGCGCGTCTGATGTCGCAGGCCCTGCGAAAGTTGGGCGGTACCATCAGCAAATCGAACACCGTCGCCATCTTCATCAATCAGATTCGGGAGAAGATCGGCGTGATGTTCGGCAACCCGGAAACGACTCCCGGTGGTCGCGCCCTCAAGTTCTGGTCCAGCGTGCGGCTGGAAGTGCGGCGCGGCGAGGCGATCAAGGTGGGCACGGAAATCATCGGCAACCGCACCAAGGTGAAAGTGGTGAAGAACAAAGTAGCCCCCCCGTTCCGCGTCGCTGAGTTTGACCTCATGTTCAAGGGCGGCATCAGCAAGTCCGGCGGCATTCTCGATGTGGGGGTGGAACAGAAGATCATCAACAAGGCGGGCGCGTTCTTCAGTTACAACGAGCAACGGCTCGGCCAGGGCCGGGAGAACGCCAAAAACTTCCTGAATGACAACCCCGAAGTGGCCAGCGCCATCGAGCGCCAAATCCGGCAGGGGCTGGAGGCCGGTGAGGTGCAGGCCCCCATCACCGTCGTAGTTGGCAGCGAGCTCGATGACGACGCGCTGGACGCCGACGAGTAGCAGCGAGGGGTAAGGTCGGCGCTCCGTCGCCCGAAGCGTGTCGCCGATAAGGCGCATTTCATGAATTATGAAGGGGATACGGACGAGGGTTCAGCGCCCTGTGTCCGTATCCCCGTTGTCTTCCGCGCCTGCTACGCGAGCATCGCCTGAAGGTCCGCCTGCTACGCGAGCATCGCCTGAAGGTCCGCTTCCACCGTCCCCGTCGGGGTCAGCCCGAAGGTCTCCACGAGCAGGTTCAGCACACTCGGCGTGACGAAGGCCGGTAGCGACGGCCCGATGCGGATGTTCTTCACGCCCAGATGCAACAGCGTTAGCAGGATGGCGACCGCTTTCTGCTCATACCAGGAGAGGACGAAGGAGAGCGGGAGATCGTTGACGCCGCACTCGAACGCCTCGGCGAGCGCCAGCGCCACCTGAATGGCGGAGTAAGCGTCGTTGCACTGGCCCATATCGAGCAGCCGGGGCAGCCCCGCCACCGTGCCGAACTCCATCTTGTTGAAGCGGTACTTCCCGCACGCCAGCGTCAGAATGGCGCAGTCGTTCGGGACGGCCTGAGCCATCTCCGTGAAGTAGTTCCGGCCCGGTCGCGCGCCGTCGCACCCGCCGATGAGGAAGAAGCGCTTCAGCTCGCCGCTTTTCACCGCTTCGATCACCTGATCCGCCACGCCCAGGACCGCCGCGCGCCCGAAACCGACGAGGATGGTGTCTTCCGGGGCGCTCTCCGCAAAACCGGGAGCCGCGAGGGCCGCCTCGATCACCAGGGCGAAGTTTTGATCGGCGATGTGCCGCACGCCGGGCCAGGCCACCAGCCCGGAGGTAAAGATGCGGTCCATGTAGGCCGAACGAGGCCGCTGGATGCAGTTGGTCGTCATCAGGATGGCGCCGGGGAAGCGGTCGAACTCCTCGGCCTGATTTTGCCATGCGCCGCCGTAATTCCCTGCAAGGTGCGGGTGCGCCTTCAGTTTCGGGTAGCCGTGTCCCGGAAGCATCTCGCCGTGGGTGTAGACGTTGATGCCCAGTCCGGCGGTCTGCTCCAGCAGCGCCGCCAGGTCCGGCAGGTCGTGACCGGAGACGAGGATCGCCTTTCCCGCGACGGGAGTGACGCGCACAGAGGTCGGCTCCGGGTGGCCGAAGCGCTCGGTGTGGGCCTCATCGAGGAGCCGCATGACCTGATAGTTCACTTCGCCGACGCGCAAAACAGCCGCGACCAGAGCCTCCATAGGGGCTTCGTCCTGGTTCAGCAGGTCCAGCAGTTCATGGTGCGCGGCCATCACGGCATCGTCGCTTTTTCCCTGCGTAAAGGCGTGATGGTAGTAGGCCGCCGCGCCTTTCAGGCCGTACAGCATGAGCTCCTGAAGGCCGGTCCTCTCCTCGCCCTGATGGATCATGCGAAGGGGAATGGAGACGGCGTTGCCCTGAAGCACGAGGGTGTCGAGGTCGTCCTCGTACGTCCAGGCGGAGGCTCCGGTAAGGGTGTCGGGGGCTTGTCCGGCCTTGAGAGCGGCTTCCTCGTAGCGTGTTTTGAGGCGGTCCTTCACGTCGGCGGCCTGGCGGAGCGTTTTCTGGAGGCGGGTAGGGTGAAAGTTGACGTTGGTGACGGTGGTGAAGAGGGCTTCGATGATGAAGCGATCGGCGTCAGGATCGGTCACGCCGAGCGCCCGCGCCCGAACGGCGTACGCCGCGATTCCCCGCGTGACATACACGAGAAGGTCCTGAAGGGCGGCGATAGTGGGGTCCTTACCACACACGCCCATTTCGACGCAGCCGGTTCCCCGGTTCGTCTGTTCACACTGATAACAAAACATGAAGGGACTCCTGATTGGTAGACCGTAAGGCGCAATGAATGGAGGCGGAGGCAAAACCGGATAAAACTACCCACACATCCATATTGTGAACCTTATCACAAGAGATGGGAAGGGGATGCGGCGATATTGCCGGGATTTCACCTGAAGAACGGCGGTGTCATTGTCCGGGCGGTTGAAACCGCTGCAACCACTTCACGAAGTCGGCGAAGGCCGACTTCCGCCAATGAGCGACCCCAATAACCCGCGCAGCCAGGTGTAGTGTGGGTGTTGCTGCGGTTTCAACCGCCCGTCTCCCTAATGAAGGGAACCTGTGGCGGTAGCCCCGTCCGGTTCATCGATT